>NZ_JBSFHC010000022.1:0-143577 GCF_053596835.1 Streptomyces sp. NPDC001606 | reverse complement strand
CCGGCGGCTGGGGGGGGGGGGGTTTGTCCCCCCGGCTTTTCTGGGCTTACATATTTACAACCCGTTAGTTGAGGCCCCCCCCCCCCCCCCCCGGCGGGGGGGGGGGGGCCCCCCCCCCCGCCCCCCCCCGCCCGTCCCCCTCCGCCCCCACCACGGCGTCGCCCAGGGAATCCCATCGCCATGTTCCGCTTCCTCATCCGCCGGATACTCGGCGCAGCGGTGATCCTGCTGATCATCAGTGCCATCACCTTCTTCCTCTTCTATGTCGCTCCGCGTGACCCCGCCCGGGTCGCCTGCGGCAAGGTCTGCACGCCACAGACTCTGGCGCTGGTCAAGCACAACCTGGGGATCGACGATCCGCTGCCGGTGCAGTACTGGCACTGGCTCGAGGGCGTCTTCGTGGGCCGCGACTACACGTCCTTCGGACACTGCAACGCGCCCTGCCTCGGCTACTCGTTCATCAACCGCGAGCCTGTCCTCGGCATCATCCTGGACCGCTTCCCGACCACGATCTCCCTGGCCCTGGGCAGCGCGGTCGTCTTCTTCGTCTTCGGTGTCGGCACCGGCATGATCGCCGCCGTCAAGCAGGGCAAGGCGCTGGACAAGATCGCGTCCTCGGCCTCGCTGGTCGGCTCCTCGCTCCAGATCTACATCGTCGGCATCGTCGCGATGTTCTACCTGTCGGACGAATGGCACATCTTCGCCCGTCCGAACGACACCTCGGGCATCACCGAGGACCCCGTGTCGTGGTTCACGGGTCTGCTGCTTCCGTGGTTCGTCCTGGCGATCATCTTCACCGCCAACTACACCCGTATGACCCGCTCGCAGCTGGTCGAGACGCTGAGCGAGGACTACGTGCGCACCGCCCGCGCCAAGGGCCTCGCCTGGCGCACGGTGTTCTTCCGGTTCGCCTGGCGCGGTGCAATGGGCCCGATCGTGACGATCCTCGGTCTCGACCTGGGTTCGCTGCTCGGCGGTGCGGTCATCACCGAGCAGACCTTCGGTCTGCACGGCATCGGCGCCGTCTCGGTGAAGGCCGTGAAGGACAACGACCTGCCGATGCTGCTCGGTGTCGTCCTGGTGGCCGCCGGCGCGATCGTCATCTTCAACATCGTGGTCGACGCCGTCTACGCCCTCATCGACCCGCGCGTCCGCCTCGCTTAAGGAGAGAAACCATGAGCACCCCCTTCCTCTCCGTCCGCGACCTGCGCGTGCACTTCTCCACCGAGGACGGCGTGGTCAAGGCCGTCGACGGCCTCTCCTTCGATCTGGAGAAGGGCAAGACCCTCGGCATCGTCGGCGAGTCCGGCTCCGGCAAGTCGGTGACCAACCTGGCCATCCTGGGCCTGCACAACCCCGAGCGCACCGCCCTGGAGGGCGAGATCCTGCTCGACGGCCAGGAGCTGCTGACCGCGTCCGAGCGGACGCTGGAGAAGCTGCGCGGCAACAAGATGTCCATGATCTTCCAGGACGCGCTGGCCTCCCTGTCGCCGTACCACACGGTCGGCGCCCAGATCTCCGAGACGTACCGCAAGCACACCGGCTGCTCCAAGAAGGAGGCCCGGACGCGCGCGATCGAGATGCTGCGCCGCGTCGGCATCCCGCAGCCGGACGTCCGGGTGGACGAGTACCCGCACCAGTTCTCCGGCGGTATGCGCCAGCGCGCGATGATCGCCATGGCGCTGGTCTGCGACCCCGAGCTGCTGATCGCCGACGAGCCGACCACGGCCCTCGACGTGACGGTCCAGGCCCAGATCATGGACCTGCTCAAGGACCTCCAGCAGGAGTTCGGCACCGCCATCATCTTCATCACCCACGACCTCGGTGTGATCGCCGACATCGCGGACGACGTGCTGGTGATGTACGGCGGCCGGTGCGTGGAGCGCGGCACCAAGAAGCAGGTGCTCCGCGCCCCCGACCACCCCTACACGGTGGGCCTGCTGAACTCGATGCCGAGCCTGAACGGCCCGGTCGACGTGCCCCTGACGCCGATCCCCGGTTCCCCGCCCTCGCTGCTCAACCCGCCGACCGGCTGCCGCTTCCACCCGCGCTGCGCCTTCGCGGACCAGGTGGAGGGCGGCCTGTGCTCCAGTGAGCGGCCGGTGCTGGAAGTGGTCGAGGGCCGTGGCTCCGCCTGCCACCTCACCGCGGAGCAGAAGCGGACGCTCTTCGCCGACCTCGCCGAGACCCGGCACAACTGACGGACAGCAGACGGGACTTCACCATCATGAGCAACACGAACCCCCTCCTGGACGTCTCGGGGCTGACCAAGCACTTCCCGATCAAGGGCGGCTTCCCGATCCGCCGTACGGTCGGCGCGGTGCAGGCCGTGGACGGCCTGGACTTCCAGGTGGCCGAGGGCGAGAGCCTGGGTCTGGTCGGCGAGTCGGGCTGCGGCAAGTCGACCACGGGCCGGCTGATCACCCGGCTGCTGGAGCCGACCGGCGGCAAGATCACCTACCGCGGCCAGGACATCACGCACGCGGGTCGCAAGGAGCTGGCGCCGATCCGCTCCGAGATCCAGATGATCTTCCAGGACCCGTATGCCTCGCTGAACCCGCGGCAGACGGTCGGCAAGATCATCTCCGGGCCGATGGAGATCAACGACATCAACCCGGAGGGCGGCCGCGAGAAGCGCGTCCGGGAACTCCTGGAGATCGTCGGTCTCAACCCCGAGCACTTCAACCGCTTCCCGCACGAGTTCTCCGGCGGCCAGCGCCAGCGCATCGGTGTCGCCCGCGCGCTGGCCCTGAACCCGAAGCTGATCGTCGCCGACGAGCCGGTCTCGGCCCTCGACGTGTCGATCCAGGCCCAGGTCGTGAACCTCCTCCAGGAGGTTCAGAAGGAAATGGGCATCGCCTTCGTCTTCATCGCCCACGACCTGGCGATCGTGCGGCACTTCTCGCAGCGCGTCGCGGTGATGTACCTCGGCAAGATCGTCGAGATCGCGGACCGCGAGGACCTGTACGAGAACCCGCGCCACCCGTACACCCGGGCGCTGCTGTCCGCCGTGCCCGAGGCCACGGTGGACGAGGAGCCGCGCGAGCGGATCCGGCTGGTCGGTGACGTCCCGTCGCCGATCAACCCGCCGTCGGGCTGCCGCTTCCGCACCCGCTGCTGGAAGGCGACGGAGAAGTGCGCGACCGAGGCGCCGCAGCTGGTCCAGGTGACCGGCAACAAGGCCGGCCACCTCACGGCGTGCCACTACCCCGAGACGCAGGAGACCGTCCCCGCGCCCCGGGAGTCCAAGGACCGCCTCTCCAAGGACCTCGCCTGACACCCAGGTGTCTCCATTAGCCCCTTATGGCGAAGCGGAATTCGAGGGCCCGTGCCACGCAGTTGCGTGGCACGGGCCCTCGAATTCTCTGGGCAGTTTCTACTAATAGATCTCCCAAAGGTCCCTGTTACCCGCCACCCTCTTGCCGCAGATCACCTTTCCAGAGATCACCTTGAGGTAGCCGCACACCGGGTTCGCCACGACCGTCTTGTCGTGTGGGTTGGTAGACGTGACCCCCCACCCGTTGTGGGTGATATCGGCGTCATTGCAATCCTTGACCGTCACCGACTTCTCGTGTCCGTTCCCGCTCGTCAAACACGTGAGGCCGGGTATCGCGTCAGCCATGGTGACGATGTACTGCCCGGCTCGCCCCCAGTACTGACTTCTCACCTTCGCGCACTTGACCTGGGTGACCGCCTTACCATCCCCGTTGTACTTGAGGCAGGTTCCCGTAGTGACGTTCCTGAGCCGGAACTGGGCAGCACCCGCCTGCGCCGGCGAAGCAGTCCCCACCACACCCAACATGACGGACGCCGCAGTCGCGCAAGCGACGGCACAGGACTTGAACGCGATTCCCATGAACTCCCCGTTTCACAGATTCCGACCTGGACGGGCCGACCGAATGATCCAATCACTCCCTGCATCAGGTCGGTCACTCACTTGAGGAAGACCTGAGCTTTCTCCCTACTGCGGGCCTGAGTGATGACCCCTCAAGAAGTGTCCCGGAAACTGACGCACCGTTCAGCAACGTGTGTCAGACTGCCGCGGTGCCGGACCATGTCTTCACGGATCTCACGCTCGCCGCGTTCTACGACAGCCTCAACCCCTGGGGCCCGGACGACGACTTCTATCTCGGGCTGGTGCGTCGGGCCCGCTCGGTGCTGGACATCGGGTGCGGCACCGGGCGGCTGCTGCGGCGGGCCCGGGCCGAGGGGCACCGTGGCCGGCTGACCGGGCTCGATCCGGCCGCCGCCATGCTCGTACAGGCACGCCGGGCCCGGCCGGACGTCGAGTGGGTCCTCGGGGACGCGCGGGTGCGCCGGTGGGAGGGGGAGTTCGACCTCGTCGTCATGACCGGGCACGCCTTCCAGGAGCTGGTCGGGGACGAGGAGATCCGCCGCTGTCTGCGGGCGGCCCGGGAGGCGCTGGGCGAGGACGGGCGGTTCGTGTTCGAGACCCGCAACCCGGCCGCCCGCGCCTGGGAGCGGTGGACTCCCGACCGGGTGCACGAGTTCGGGGCCGGAGACGGCCGCACCGTACGGGTGTGGCACGAGGTCCAGGAGTGGGAACCCGGCGCCGGCCGGGTGCGGTTCACCGAGACCTACGACGCCGACGGCTGGCCGGCGCCCCGGGCTTGCCACAGCGTCCTGCGGTTCCTGGACCCGCAGTCCCTGGCCGGCTTTCTCGGCGAGGCCGGGCTGGCCGTGGTCGAGCAGTACGGCGACTGGGCGCGGGGCCCGGTCACCGCCGCCGCGCCCGAGATCATCACGGTGGCCCGGCGCGCTTGAGTACGCCTACTCATGCCTCCCGGGCCCCGGGCGCCGCAGAGTGGGGGGCGGAGGTGTGCGGATGCGGAGGACACGGGCGGCCGCAGGGCTGCTGGCGCTGATCCTGGCGGGGCTCGGCACCGGGTGCTCGGTCGAGCCGTCGGTGCAGGACCTGCGCAACCAGGCCGAGTCACCCGAGGCAAAGTCCCACCGGGCGGCCGCGGAGCGGCGGATCCACGCCCTGGTCGCGCGGCTGGGCGCCGTCGAGGGGCTGGAGCACATCGGGACGCGGCTCACCGACACCTGCTACCAGCCGCACAGCTCGCTCTTCGACAGCGACCGGTCGTCGAACTCCCTGGAGTGCCGGATGGGGGCCGTCGCCTATTTCGGCGTCCGGGGCCGGATCACCGACGTACTCCCCCGCCTCCGTGCGGCCCGGATCGCCGCCTGGGGGCCCCGGGACGCCACCGGGGACGAGGTGCCCAGCGCGACGGGCACCGTGTCCTTCGCCCTGGACTACTACCGCGAGCACGGCCGCTTCCAGGACGGCACCCGAATGCCCGCCCCGGTCCTCAGGGCTCCGGGGCTGTCCGTCGACTGGGACCGCCCGGGCGCGCCCGGGCCGCACCGCCTCGCGGAGCCCGCCGCGTGCTCCCGCCCGACCCGGTTCACCCTCCACGAGCGCTGCACCACCACCCCGCGCAGCCCCCTGTCCCTGACGGCCGCCCGAACCCGCTACGGCACCCTCCTGAGTCTCACCGTCGACGACTCGGACTCCCCCGAGCCCACCTACTACACGGCCCGCCGGAGCGGTCTCTAGCCGCCGGTGCCCTCCTCCCCCTGCTCCACGGCGGTCAGGGCCGGGTCCAGGACGATGTCCTCCTCGCGGGCCGTGGTGGTGGGCTCCTCCGGGAAGTGGCAGGCGGTCAGATGGCCCTCCTGGTTGCCGGATATGCGCTCCAGCGGCGGCTCCTCGGCCGCGCATCGATCCCGGGCCTTCCAGCAGCGGGTGCGGAAGCGGCAGCCCGAGGGCGGGGCGATGGGGGACGGGACGTCGCCGGCCAGCCGGATCCGCTCGCGCGGCTCCTCGTCCGCCGTCAGCTCCGGTACGGCGGACAGCAGGGCGTGGGTGTAGGGGTGGCGCGGGCGGGTGTAGAGGGACGCGCGGTCGCCCATCTCGACGATCTTGCCGAGGTACATCACCGCCACCCGCTGGGAGAAGTGCCGTACGACGGCCAGGTCGTGGGCGATGAACAGGAACGCGATGCCCAGGTCCCGCTGCACCTGCTGGAGCAGGTTGACCACCTGGGCCTGGATCGACACGTCGAGGGCCGAGACCGGCTCGTCGGCGACGATCAGCTTCGGGTTCAGGGCCAGCGCGCGGGCTACACCGATGCGCTGGCGCTGACCGCCGGAGAACTCGTGCGGGAAGCGGTTGAAGTGCTCGGGGTTGAGACCGACGATCTCCAGGAGTTCCCGGACGCGCTTCTCGCGACCGCCCTCGGGTCTGATCCCGTTGATCTCCATCGGCCCGGAGACGATCGTGCCGACCGTCTGGCGCGGGTTCAGCGACGCGTACGGATCCTGGAAGATCATCTGTATCTCGGAGCGGATCGGCGCCAGTTGTCTGCGCGTCGCATGGCTGATGTCCCGGCCCCGGTACGTGATCGTGCCGGCCGTCGGCTCCAGCAGCCGGGTGATCAGCCGGCCCGTGGTCGACTTGCCGCAGCCCGACTCGCCGACCAGGCCGAAGCTCTCCCCGGCGCGCACGGTCAGATCGATGCCGTCGACGGCCTGCACCCGGCCGACCGTACGGCGGACGGGGAAGCCTCCCTTGACCGGGAAGTGCTTGGTCAGCCCGGAGACCCGCAGCAGGTCCTCTTCCATGGTGTCCCTCCTCACGACAGCCGCACCCGCGGGTCGATGAAGGCGTACGTCGCGTCGACGACGATGTTGAAGAGCAGGATCATGCTGGCGGCGAACAGCATCACCCCGAGCAGCAGCGGCAGATCACTGAAGAGGACCGCCTGGACGGCGAGTTGGCCGATGCCCGGCAGGCCGAAGGTGTACTCGGTGATGATGGCGCCGCCGAACAGGGAGCCGAGGTCGATGCCGAAGATGGTGACGATCGGGATGAGCGAACCGCGCCAG
Organism: Streptomyces sp. NPDC001606; assembly: GCF_053596835.1. Taxonomy (NCBI): domain Bacteria; kingdom Bacillati; phylum Actinomycetota; class Actinomycetes; order Kitasatosporales; family Streptomycetaceae; genus Streptomyces; species Streptomyces sp. NPDC001606. Next base: position 136,662 of record NZ_JBSFHC010000022.1, on the reverse strand, counting down.
GCGTAGCGGAAGAAGACGTACCGCCGGGACATGCCCTTGGCGCGGGCGGTGCGGACGTGTTCCTCCTGGAGCTGCTCGATCATCGAGGACCGCGCCATCCGGGTGTACTGCGCGGCGAAGATCGTGGAGAGCACGGCCCAGGGGATGAGCAGGCCGGTGAACCAGCCGACGGGGTCGTGGGTGAACTCGTTGTAGGCGGGCTTGGCGAACCAGTGGGTCTGGTAGACGAACACCGCCAGCACCAGCGGGCCGAGGAAGTAGATCTGGAGCGAGCTGACGACCATGGCGCCCGCGGTGGCCGTCTTGTCGATCAGCGTGCCGCGCCGCCAGGCGGCCAGCAGCCCGGTGCCGAGGCCGACGGCCAGGAAGCACACGGCCGCGCCCAGGGTGAGCGAGACGGTGGTGGGCAGCCGGTCCGTCAGCGTGCCCCAGACCTGCTCGTCGGTGTGGTACGAGTAGCCGAAACAGGGCGCCGGGCACGGTCCCTGGGCGAAGCTGTCGCTGCCCAGGAACACGTTGTGCAGGAAGATGCCGTACTGCTCGGTGAGCGGCTTGTCCAGGCCGAGCACATGGTGGATGTTCGCGAGGCTGCCCGGATTGCAGGTCTTGCCGCACATCAGCAGCGCCGGGTCCCGGGGCACCCCGAAGAACAGCGCGAACGTGACGATGCTCAGCAGGAACAGGATGACGACGGCGCCGATGACCCGGCGGACGAGGAAGCGCAGCACGGCCGGTCACTTGATGTAGAGGCAGCGGGGGTCGATGCTGCCGATCACGTCGTCGTAGACGAGGCCGCCGACCCGGGAGCCGGCGATCTGGACCTGCTTGTAGTACGCGGTCGGGACCTCGTTCACCACCTTGGTGAGCAGGTACTTGTCGACCTTCTCCCACTCCGCCGCGGCCTTGGCGGGGTCGGCGATCCGGCCGATGCGGTCGATCTCGCTGTTCACGTGCGGGTCGTTGAGCTGGGAGTAGTTCGACGCGCCGTCGGCGATCTGGCGGCCGTCGTACAGCGGCGGGATGACCGTCCCGCCGGACGGCCAGTCGGCGGCCCAGGAGGTGTGGAAGATGTCGTAGTCGTTGTCGAGCTTGGAGACCTGGTCGAAGTAGGTCTCGGAGGGGATCTCCCGGCGCTGGACGTCGAAGCCCGCCTTCTTCAGGCCCGCCGCCATGGCGGTGGAGTACTGCTGGCCCTCGTTGGTGTTCGTGTAGCCGAAGGTCAGCTTCATGTGGAGCTTGCCGGCCGCCTGGAGCAGCTTCCTGGCCCTGGCCGGGTCGCCCTCGGGGTGCTTCTTCTTGCCGAACGGGTCGAAGGCGGGGTCGTAGCCGGGGACGGTCGGGGAGATCAGGCCGCCCGCGACCTCCATGGCGTCGCTGCCGCCGTAGGCCCGCACGAACGGGGTGATCGGCAGGGCGTACGCGATGGCCCGGCGGACCCGGATGTCCTTCATCTCGGGCTTGCTCAGGTTGATGTTCATCTGGCCGACGTACGGCTGGTAGCCGGAGACCGTGCGGGACTTGAGCTTCGGGTCCCGCAGGACCTGGGACAGGTTGCCCGCGTCGACCTGGTTGTTGAAGCTGAGGCCGGCCCGGTCGGGGCCGCTGTCCGCCAGCAGCGCCTTGGTGGAGGTCTCGAACTGCTGGTTGAAGACGATGTTGAAGCGGTCCACGTACTGGTGCCGGATGGGGTCCGTCTTCGGGTCCCATGCGGGGTTTCTGACCAGCACCATCGACTTGCCGGACTTGAAGGACTGGATCTTGTACGGGCCGGTGGTGACCGGGTTCTTGTCGTACTGCTGCCGGGTGTCGCCCTTGGCGGACACGATGGAGTAGCCGGCCATGGCGAGTGCGTACGGCAGGTCCGGGTGGGGCTTGGCGAAGTGGAAGACGATGGTCTTCGCGTCGGGCGTCGAAAGGACGCTGTCCGGCAGGTGTTTGCCCTTGTAGGGGCCGTCCGGGAGCAGCTTGCGGTAGCCCGCGCCGTCGGTGCCGGCCAGCCACTGCTGGAGGTAGGCGGGGCCCTGGGTGATGAAGGGCGCGAAGAGCCGCTCGACGGTCTGCCGGACGTCCTTGGAGGTGATAGGGGTGCCGTCGGCGAACCTGATCCCGTCCTTGAGCGTGTACTTCCAGGTCCTGCCGCCGTCGGTGGTGGTGCCGGAGTCGGTGGCGAGGTCGCCGACCACCTCGTGCCGGTGGCCGTCGTTGCTGGTCGCCTTGTAGCCGGTGAGGCCGCGGTGGATCAGCTGGGCGAGCGACATCTGGTCGAAGACGTAGATCTGGGCGGGGTCCAGGTGGGCGTAGGAGTCGCGCTGGAGCACCTCCATGGTGCCGCCGGACCTGGCGCCGGGCACGGGCGCGGCGGGCCCGGTGGAGTCGGCCGTACCGCCGAACTTGATGGGGGCCTGCTGGCGTCGTGCGTTCTGCTGGTCCTTCCGGTCGTCGCCGCCGCTGCCGCTGCCGCCCTTGCTGCAACCCGTGAGCACGAGAGCTCCGGCCGCGAGGACGCAGAGCGCCCCGTGGAGTTGACGTCCACCCCTGTTCATCACGCGATTCCCACCCATCTGTGTGTCACCGGGACCGTGGAGGTGCGATGGAAGTGCCGTGCGCTTGCCTGAAGTGCTGGTTCAGTGCGCGGTCTTGGGGTCGAAGGCGTCCCTGACCGAGTCCCCGAGCAGGTTGAAGGCGACGACGAAGACGATCATCGACACGCCGGGGAAGAACATGTAGGTGATGTCGTTCTGCATCACCAGCTGGGTGGACGCCTTGGCGAACATCTGCCCCCAGTCCGGGGTCGGTTCGACGATGCCGACGCCCAGGTAGGACAGCCCGGCCTCGGCGGTCACGAAGTTGGGCAGCAGGTACGTCGCCTGCACCAGCAGCGGGGTGACGATGTTCGGCAGGATCTCCCTGCGGATGATCCGCCACGGTGAGGCGCCGCTGATCCTCGCCGCGTCGATGAACTCCCGTTCGCGCAGGGCCAGTGTGGTGCCGCGCAGAATCCGGCCGAGGCCCATCCAGCCGAGGAACCACTGCACCAGGACGAGGGCGACGACCCGGACGTAGGTGGGGGTCTCGTCGCGGGGGCTGACGAACAGCGAGACCACGACGGGCATGCTCGCGATGAAGAACAGCTGGGCCGGGAAGGCGAGCAGGAAGTCGATGACCCGGCCGATGACGTAGTCGGCCCGGCCGCCGAGGTAGCCGGCCGTGACGCCGAGCAGGATGCCGGTGACGACGACCGCGAGGGTGACCGCGACCGAGATCATCAGCGAGGTGCGGATGCCGTAGAGGAGCTTGGTGAAGACGTCGTACCCGTTGCCGGGTTCGAGTCCGAACCAGAACTCGCCGCTGATGCCGCCGTTGGGCCGCACCGGCACTCCCGCGCTGTCGAAGAGTTCGGGACGTTCGTCCGCGTACACGGTGTAGGGGTCCTTGCCGTACCCCTTGGCTATCAGCGGGGCGAGCAGGCCGAGCAGGAAGTAGCAGCCCACCACGCAGGCCGAGAGCACACCCGTGCGGTCGCGTCGGAAACGCAGCCACATGAGCCGGCCGGGTGACCGGCCCTCGATCTTGCCAGGAGTTGTCACGGTTCGCCCACTTCACCCGAATGAATGTGACTCCGCGTGTTCACTCAATGACCCGAGCGCTGTCCGCAAACTACCCCTGAAAGCGGGCGGCAAAAAGCCCGGGCACCCCGCCATGGGGTGCCCGGGCTCGACTGCCGGTGGATCAGCCGTGCTTGGCGCGGCTCGCGGCGCGGGCCCGCTCACGCTGGTCCAGGTTGACCTTGCGGATGCGGACCGCCTCCGGGGTCACCTCGACGCACTCGTCGTCGCGGCAGAACTCCAGCGACTGCTCCAGCGACAGCTTGCGCGGCGGGACGATGGACTCGGAGACGTCAGCGGTCGAGGACCGCATGTTCGTGAGCTTCTTCTCCTTGGTGATGTTGACGTCCATGTCGTCGGAGCGCGAGTTCTCGCCGACGATCATGCCCTCGTACACCTCGGTGCCCGGCTCCACGAACAGCACGCCGCGCTCCTGGAGGTTCGTCATCGCGAACGCGGTGACGGCACCGGCGCGGTCGGCGACCAGGGAGCCGTTGTTACGGGTCTGGAGGGTGCCGAACCAGGGCTCGAAGCCCTCGTGGATCGAGTGCCCGATGCCCGTACCGCGGGTCTGGGTCAGGAACTCGGTCCGGAAGCCGATGAGACCGCGCGACGGCACGACGAACTCCATGCGCACCCAGCCGGAGCCGTGGTTGGACATGTTGTCCATACGGCCCTTGCGGACACCCATGAGCTGCGTGACCGCGCCCATGTGCTCCTCGGGCACGTCGATCGTCATGCGCTCGACGGGCTCGTACGTCTTGCCGTCGATCTCCTTGGTGACGACCTGCGGCTTGCCGATGGTCAGCTCGAAGCCTTCCCGGCGCATGGTCTCGACCAGGATGGCGAGCGCCAGCTCACCACGGCCCTGGACCTCCCAGGCGTCCGGCCGGTCCGTCTCCAGGACGCGCAGCGAGACGTTACCGATCAGCTCGCGGTCCAGGCGGTCCTTGACCTGACGGGCGGTGACCTTGCGGTCCTTGACGGCCGACTTCGCGTCGGCGCCCTTGCCGGTGCCGCCCCGGCCGACCAGCGGCGAGGTGTTGGTGCCGATGGTCATGGAGATCGCGGGCTCGTCGACCGTGATCAGCGGCAGCGGGATCGGGTTCTCGGGGTCGGCGAGGGTCTCGCCGATCATGATGTCGGCGATACCGGCGACGGCACAGATGTCACCCGGGCCGGCCACCTCGGCAGGCTTGCGGGTGAGCGCCTCGGTCATCAGCAGCTCGGAGATGCGGACGTTGCTGATGGAGCCGTCGCGCTTGATCCACGCGACCGTCTGGCCCTTGCGCAGCTCGCCCTGCTCGACGCGCAGCAGCGCGATACGGCCGAGGAAGTTGTCGGCGTCCAGGTTGGTGACGTGCGCCTGGAGCGGGGCGTCCTCGTCGTAGGTCGGAGCCGGGATGTGCTCCAGGATCGTCGAGAAGAACGGCTCCAGGCTGTTGGAGTCGGCCGGGACCGTGCCGTTCTCCGGCTTGGTCAGCGAGGCGATGCCGTCACGGCCGCAGGCGTAGACGATCGGGAACTCGATCTGCTCCTCGTCCGCGTCCAGGTCGAGGAAGAGGTCGTACGTCTCGTTGACGACCTCGTCGATGCGGGAGTCCGGGCGGTCCGTCTTGTTGATGCACAGGATGACGGGGAGCCGCTGCTGGAGCGCCTTGCGCAGCACGAAGCGGGTCTGCGGGAGCGGGCCCTCGGAGGCGTCCACCAGGAGGACGACACCGTCGACCATCGACAGACCGCGCTCGACCTCGCCACCGAAGTCGGCGTGGCCGGGGGTGTCGATGATGTTGATCGTGATCGGGTCCCCGCCGTCCTTGGGGTGGTACTTCACCGCCGTGTTCTTGGCGAGGATCGTGATGCCCTTCTCACGCTCCAGGTCGTTCGAGTCCATCATGCGGTCGTCGACCGAGTCGAGCTGGTGGGCGGCGAAGGCACCGGCCTGCTTCAGCATGCCGTCGACGATGGTGGTCTTGCCGTGGTCGACGTGGGCGACGATGGCGACGTTGCGGATGTCGTGGCGCGTGGCCATAGGTTGCCGTACTCCCGGAGTGTGAGGAACGCCCTGCGCGTACATCTGTGCCGCGCGGGCCCTGCCGGGCTGGACACGCCACGGCCTTACCCCATGGTACGTGTCCTCCGCACCAAGGGCTCGCCGGGCCGATGTCCGCTAGCTGTTCCGGGGACTCGGGGAGATCTTCGCGCCCTTCTTCAGATAGCCCATGTCCTCGTAGACCGGCGTCTGGAAGCCGAAGGCCCCGGCGTTCACCAGGTTCCTGCGCACCCCGACCAACTGGGGCCGCTGGTACAGCGGGATCGACCCCGCCGTCGCCCAGATCCGGGCGTCGGCCTTCCTGATCAGATCCCGGGCCTCGTCCTCGTCGAGGGTCGCCGCCGCCTGGTCGAAGAGCTGGTCCACCTGGTCGGTGCCGACCCGGGTGTAGTTCTGCTCGATGTTCACCGAGCCGTCGGCCGCCGCCACCGGCTTGGCGTAGATCGGCCGGGCGTCGGTCGCCGGGAAGGGGGTCGCCGGCCACGAGTACAGGGCGAGGTCGTAGTCGCCGGCTGCGATGTGGTCCTTGAAGAAGCTCTCGTCCGAGACCTTGCTGATCGTGGTGCGGACCCCGACCTTCTCCAGCATCGCGGAGATCCGCTCCGCGACCCGGTTCAGCGTCTCGGAGCCCGGCCCGGAGGGCAGCACGAAGCGGAGCAGCAGGGCCTTGCCGTCCTTGGCGAGCGGCGCGGCCGGTGCGGCGGCCGGTGCCGCCGTGCCCTGGGGGGCGTAGGCGCCGGGCGCGCCCCCGTGCTTGCCCTCCTGCGCGAGGTGCCGGTCCCCGGCGTCGCCCCGCCCGCCGCTCTTGTCGTCCTCGCCGACGATGTACTCGCCGTCCTTGCCGCCGTCGGACTTCTTCTCCTCGCTCGCCTGGTCGTCGCCCGTGTGGTCGTCGCTCTCGGGGCCGGCCGCCTTCTCGCCCTTCTTCTCCTCCTTGACCGGCCCTCCGGCCACCCAGCCCGCGTCGGTGAGCAGCGCCTGGGCCTCCTTGGTGTCCGGGCCGCCGACGGCGCCGCTGTTGTCGGCGTAGTCGGCCTGGCCGGCCAGGGCGAGGTGGCTGCCGACCGGTACGGCGGGCAGGCCGAGCGGGGTGAGCACCAGCTTGGCCAGTTCCTCGCGGTCCAGGGCGCGGGCGACGGCCCGGCGGACCCGCTCGTCGGCGAGGGGGCCCTCGGAGCCGTTGAGGGCGAGCTGGGTGTAGGCGGGCTCCAGCGACCTGCGCACGTCGAAGGCGCGCAGGGCCTGCTGCTGGTCCAGGTAGCGGGTGATCGCCTTGCGCAGCTTCTTCTTTCCGGTGTGCACCTTGTCCTCGTCGAAGCCGTGCGCCAGCGCCCAGGAGCGCAGCTTCTTCACCGAGGTCTTGCCGGCGCCCTGGAGCGGGTTGGCGGTGCCCTGGGCGGCGAGCCCGATCCGCTCGGCCTCGGCGGAGTCGATGTCGGCGAGGTCCACGCTGCCGTCGGCGAGCGCGGCGGCCCGCTTGTCGCGGGGTACGGCGTGCAGCACGATCTCGTCCAGCTTGGCCGGCCTGCCCCACCAGCGCGGGTTGCGGGTGAGGACGACGTCCTTGGCGGCGGTGTCGACCTTCTCCACCTTGAACGGCCCGGCGGTGACCTTGAGCTTGCGCCGGGCGCCGTCGTTGAAGGCGTCCGGGGTGCCCATGACGTCCTTCGGGTACAGCGGGGAGAACAGCGACTTCCAGTCGGCGTAGGGGCGGGAGAAGGTGACCCGGACCTGGAGGTCGTTGGCGCCGCGCTCGATCTTCTCGATGCGGTCGTAGCCGGCGTTGCGGGCGGTCCAGTAGGCGCTGTCCTTGCCGGACAGGGCGCGCCACTGGGCGACGAAGTCGGCGGCGCCGATCTCCCGGCCGTCGCTCCAGACGGCCTGCTGGTTCAGCTTGTACAGCACGACCTGGCGCGGCTCGGTCTCGATGACCTTGGCCGATTCCAGATAGGCGGGGTTGGGCACCGGCCGGCCGGTCGCGTCGAGCCGGAACATCGAGGGCAGCACGGCCTGGGCGACGCGGTTGGTGCCGGCGTCGGCGTCGGCCTGGAAGGTGTTCAGGGTCTCGGGCACGGCGTCCACGGCCCATTTCAGGGTGCCGCCGTCGGCGACCACGTCCCGGGCGGCCAGGGCGATGTCCTGCCCGGCCAGGGGCTTGCCGGCCTCGTCGTCGGAGCCGCAGGCGGTGAGCAGGGGCAGGGCGAGCGCGCCGGCGGTCAGCAGAGCCAGGCCGCGCTGGAGGTGCCGGGCGCCGTTGTTCGGCTGCGGCGCCGTTGTGGCCGGTCGCCCATCGCTGCGGTCCCGCGCCCCGTCGGGGCGCTCCCCTGCCGTCGCCGAATACGACATCTCTGCTACCTCCGGGAAGCCGCGAGCGTTATGATCACTTTTGGCGGTATATGGAGCTGATCAGATCTATGCGGCCACTGAAGAGGAAAGGTTCCGGCCAGCGCGGGCGACACGGCGACGAGGGCCTGCAAGCCCACCCGAGCGGCGCAACACACCCGGAAGACGCCTCCCCGCCCGCCCGCCGGAGCCGGGAAGCGAGGGCAAGCCATGTCCGTGCACGACGACATCACCACCGTCCAGCGCTGCCTCGACGACCTCGAGCGGTCGCTGGGCCGGCTGGAGAACCAGCTCGGCAGGGGTGGCCTGGAGATCCGCCGGGTCCGGCTGGACGCCGACCACCTGCGCGAGAGTGTGGCGCTGCTGCGCGAGGCGGCGACACCGGCCGGATCCGGCCGGCCCGACCTCGTCACCGTCTCCGACACGCCCTACGACATCAGTCTGTGGACGGACGCGGACGACGAGGGCCTGGGCGCCCGCGACCGGCACGCTCCCTGAGCGGTGGAGCACGCGTAGGCCCCGCCGCTGTGGACGGGGCCGAAGCTCAGCAGGTGTGGTTCGAGGTGGTCAGGAGGCGTCCTTCGGCGCGGTGGCGCCACGGCCGGGCCGCTGGGCCAGCGTCTGGAGGCCCAGCCCGGCCATGAAGGCGAGCCAGCCGGTCCACGGCACGGGGCCGTACTGGCGGGCGAGCGGGCCCAGGAACAGGAACACCGCGCCGCCGGCGGCGGCCAGCAGGGAGCCGTACCCCCACAGGGCCGGGCGCAGCACCCGGGCGCGCCCCCAGGGCACGATCCAGCCCGTGGTGAGGGTCAACACGCCGCTCAGCCCGAGCAGCCCGAGGGTGATGGCACCGGCCACCACCAGGAACATGTGCATGACGGTCAGGGTGCCACCGGGCGAAGCTTTTCCGCCAGATCGTGCGCCGCCTTCCCGCGTATGGATTCCGTCAACTCCGGTGATGCGTCGTACGACATGACGGCGATCCCCCCGTGTGCCGTCGTCCATTCCGTCCCCCTGCCCGTCTCGTCCCCCACCTGTATCCGCCCCGCTCGCGAAGCCGTCTACCTGCCCATACGCTCCGAAATGTGACGTCCTCCCTGATTCGGGGCCGCCCCCGGCGCGCCCACGCGCACATATGGGCGCGGGTGACGCATGTCGTGCTGGGCGCGCTGACGGGAGTCGGGTGGCTGGTGTTGCCGGTGACGACCACCGGCACCCATGAGCCGGTTCCCCCGGCACCGGCCGGACCGGTGGCGAGCGCCACCGCACAGCAGCAGGGCGGGACGTCCACGGCCGACCTCGTGCTGCCGCTCCTCGCCGGGGTGGCGGCCGTGACGCTGGGCGGATACGGCTATCTGCGCCGCACCCGGCGCGCCCGGACCCGGACGACCCCGGGCACCGTCTCCGCGCCGCCGCCCGCCCCGAGCCCGGCCGAGTCCGAGCGGCAGGCGCGGGCCGCGCTGCTGCTCGCCGACGACCGGGTACGGGCGAGCCGCGAGGAACTCGCCTTCGTCCGGAGCCGGTTCGACAAACCGGAGACCGAGCCGTTCACGCATGCGCTGCGGGCCGCCGAGACCGAGCTGGCGGCCGCGTTCGCGATCTGGCGGCGGTACGAGGAGGGGGTGCCGGAGGATCCCGAGGCCCGGCGACAGGCACTGGTGGGGGTGCTCGGCCGGTGCGCGGAGGCGAGCCGGCGCCTGGACGCGGAGACCCCGGCCCTGGACCGGCTCCGGGCGCTGGACGGCGCGGGGCTGCGCCCGGCCCTGGAGACCGCCGAGGCCCGGTTCCGCGAGCTGGCCGCACGGACGACCTCGGCCGAGGAGACCCTGCGCGGCCTGCACGACCGGTATCCGCCCTCGGCCACCGGCCCGGTCACCGGGTATCCCGAACGGGCCAAGGACCGGCTGGTGCTCGCCACCTCCCACCTCAACGACGCCCGCCAGGCGGCCGACACGGGCGATCCGGCCCGGGCCGCCGAGCACTTGCGCGCCGGGGAGAGCGCGGTGGCGCAGGCGGCCGTCTTCGTCGACGCGGTGGAACGCCTGGCGACGGAGCTGCGCCGGGCCGCGGAGCTGGTCCCGGCCGCGCTGACCGGTGCGGAGGCGGAACTCGCGGCGGCCCGGGAAGGGCGTTCCCGCACTCCGCTGACCGAGGGCGACCTGCATGCCCGGCTCGCGCATGCGCGCGGGGTGCTGAACGGGGTACGGCAGGAGCTGACCTCGGGTGCGTACGACCCGCTGGACGCGCTGCGCCGGATCACCCGGGCGGTGGAGCGCCTGGACACCGGCCGCTCCGGTGTCCTCGACACGGCGGCGCTGCTCGTCGCCCGCAGTTCGGTGGCCGGGGCGGAGGGCTTCATCGCGGCCTACGGCCCGGCGGTGGGCCCGGAGGCCCGCTCGGACCTGGCGGCGGCGGTCCGCGCACTGGCCGCGGGGGCGGCACCCGAGGCCGACACCCTGTCGGCCCACGCCCGCGCCCTGGCCGAACGAGACGTGCGGGCACAGGGCAACCGGGCGTAGGGCCTTTCTTCCGGATCAGGCCGGCTCCGGCCGGCGGTGCCTTCCCGGCCGGCCCGAGCGCGGACTCAGAACAGGCTCAACAGCGCCTCCGCCGGGTCCGTCAGCCCGCCCTCGCCCCCGGGCAACGGCAGCTCGAACCAGACCGTCTTGCCCCGGGGCGTCCGCCGCGAACCCCACGCCGCACTGAGCAGCCCTACCAACTGCAAGCCCCGGCCCCCCTCGTCGGTGTCCCGGGCCCGCCGCCGCCGAGGCTGCACCAGCCCGGAGTCCCACACCTCGCACACCAGCGTCCGGTCCAGCAGCAGCCGCAGCCGTATCTCCCCCTCGCCGTACCGCAGCGCGTTGGTCACCAACTCGCTGACCAGCAACTCGGCGGTGTCGACCAGCGGCTCCAGATCCCAGCTGAGCAACTGCCCCCGGGCGTACTCCCGCGCCCGCCCCACACTGCGCGGCTCCCGGGGCAGCGTCCAGTCGCCGACGGACTCGGCCGGCAGCCCCTGCACCCGGGCCATCAACAGCGCGATGTCGTCCTCGCCGTGATGGGTGTCCAGGGTGTTCAGGACGTGGTCGCAGACATCCTCCAGCGGGCGCGAGGAGTCGGTCAGCGCCCCCACGAACGCCTGCAAGCCCTCGTCCAGCGGATGGTGCCGGGACTCGACCAGCCCGTCCGTGTACAGCGCGAGCAGCGCGCCCTCGGGGAGTTCGACCTCGACCTCCTCGAAGGGCTCGCCGCCCACCCCGAGCGGCATCCCGGGCGGCACGTCCAGCATCAGCGCCGGCTCGCCGGGCTCGACCAGAACCGGCGGCAGATGCCCGGCGTTGGCGAACGTACAGCGTCTGGTGACGGAGTCGTACACCGCGTACACACAGGTCGCGAGGTACACCTCGGACAGGTCGGCGTCCCGTGGCTGCCGGGCCGTACGGCCGGCCTGCCGGACCCCGCCGGGGGTGCCGAGCCCGCGCGCGATCTCGTCCAGCGCGGACAGCACCTCGGCCGGTTCGAGATCGAGCAGCGCCAAGGTCCGTACGGCGGTGCGCAGTTCCCCCATGGCGACGGCGGCGCGCAGCCCGCGCCCCATCACGTCGCCGACCACCAACGCCGTGCGGTGGCCCGGCAGTTCGATCACGTCGAACCAGTCGCCGCCGACCTCGGTCGCCGCGTTGCCCGGCAGATAGCGGCAGGCGATGTCCAGCCCGGACGCCTCGGGGTCGCCGGGCGGCAGCAGCGACCGTTGCAGTATCAGCGCCCGCTCGTGCTCCCGGCGGTACAGCCGCGCGTTGTCGATGCACACCGCCGCACGCGCGGCCAGCTCCACCGCCAGCTCGCGGTCCCGGTCGCCGAACGGCTCGCTCCCCTTGGTCCGGGCGAACTGCGCGAGTCCTACGACCGTGTCGTGGGCGACCATCGGCACGGCCAGCGTGGACTGCACCAGCCCGCCCTCCTCGGCCGGCACCCGCTGCGGGCGGGCGGTGCGCAGGGCGTCCGCGCAGGGCGAGTTGAAGGGGAAGTGGTGGACGGCGCCGACCTCGACGGGCTCGCCGGACCCGGCGAAGGGAGCGCCGGTGACCGCGCTGGCGTAGGCGACCCGGCGCAGTGCCGCGCTGCCGTCGGCGCGGCCGGGCGGGTTCTCGTCGCCGGTCAGCAGCCCCTGGTAGAGGTCGACGGTGGCGAGGTCGCAGAAGCCGGGGACGACGACGTCGAGGAGTTCCCGGGCCGTCGTCTCCAGGTCGAGGGAGTTGCCGATACGGGCGCCGGCCTCGTTGAGCAGGGCGAGGTTGCGGCGGGCGGCGGCGGCCTCGCGGGCGGCGGCGCGGCGGGCGGTGATGTCGGTGCCGAGCCAGGCGATGCCGATGGGCCGGCCGCTGCCGCTGTGCACCCGGTAGAGGTTGACGGACCAGTGCCGGCGTTCCTGGGAGCCCGGGACGAACCCCGTGACATGCATGTCGGTGATGGAGTCTCCGGTCTCCAGCACCCGGCGCAGGGTGGCCGAAACCCGCTCGGCCTCACCGCGCACCAGATAGTCGTGCACGCCCTTGCCCCGGTGGTCGTCCGGGGTTCCGCCGAAGACGGAGGCGAACTGCTCGTTGGCCCGACGGACCCTCAGATCGGCGTCGATGAGCAGGAATCCGAACGGGGACTGGCCGAAAATCGCCTGTGAGGCGGCGAGGTCGGTCTCGATGCTGCGCAGGGTCCGGACGTCCACGACGATACAGACGGCGGCCCGCTCGCCCTCGGCGGTCCGGGTCGGCATGACGTACACCTCGGCCAGCCCGTCCGCACCGCGCAGGCCGTCCGGCGTGTCGGGCATCCGAAAGGGCACCACACCGGTCCATTCGCGCCCGTCGAGGATCTCGGCCATCTTGCGCTGACCGCGCGCACGGAGATCGGGGTCGATGAACGCCTCGATGGGGTCCATGCCAACGGCCCGGGACGCGGGGATGCCGAAAAGCTGCTCGGCGCGCAGGCTCCACTGCTCGACCAGGCCACCGGGGCCGATGGCGAAGGACGCCACCTTGATGTAGTCGTAGATCGAGCCGGGCGGACTGCTCTGCCACAGGGCGTCTCCGGGCACCGCGGCACCCTCCGCGGCCTGGCCCCTCGCGCCGTCCGACGGGTCCTCGGACTCCGTGGCCTTCGCTGGTATCTCGCTCACGCGAACCGTCCCCTCCAGCTCACCGCGCCCGGCACCGGTCACCGGGGGCGGCTGCCCGCAGTATCCAGCACTACGGCGCCGCACGACACGGTGTTCACGATCACAGCTCGGTCCAGGTGTTTTTCGGACCGTTCCGTGACAACACTTCCCCTCTTCTAACCAGGGAACAGGCCCTCGAATCACGCACGCCCCGGCACCGCCAGCTCGAACCAGACGGTCTTTCCGCTCGCGCCGGGGCGCGTGCCCCAGGCGCGCGAGGAGCCCGCGACCAGTTGCAGGCCGCGCCCGCTCTCGTCCTCGGGCCGGGCGGTGCGTTCCCGAGGCGGGTCCGGGAGCGGGTCGGAGACCTCGACCAGCAGGGCGTCAGAGCGCCCGGTGGGGCGGACCAGCCGGACCCCGATGGGGCCGGCGGCATGCCGCAGCGCGTTGGTGACCAGCTCGCTGACCAGCAACGCGGCCAGGTCGGCGAGGCAGTCGAGGTCCCAGCCGTGCAACTGGCCCCGGACCGCGGCCCGGGCGGAGCGCACGGCGCCCGGTTCCGCGGCAAAGGTCCAGTCGGCGCAGTCGCCATCGGTGTCGATCACGCCGATCACTTCCCAGGCCAGCGAGCCCACCCTTGTCCGGTTTCGTGGGGTTAATGGGCACATACCCGATATCCAGTGGGCAGTACCGTGCGCGAGGGCGCACTGTGGCACGAACGGCGTACGGGCGGCTCGTCGGGTCGGTGAAGAAGCAGGGGGCGCAGAGACCGGGGAGCACACCGGGCGCCCTCGCCGGGCAGCGGCTCAGGGGGTACGCCGTTCGGGGTCCGCGGCCAGGCGGGCGGCGGCCTCCCGGACCGCCGGGACGTCCTGGTCGAGCCAGGCCACGTCCCAGATCTCGTCCGGACCGAGCCAGCGCAGGTCGTCGTGGTCCTCGAGGGGCCGGGGCGCGGCGGAGCCGGGGCGCAGCCGGGCGGTCCACACCCGAAGGACGTACGGCGCACGCAGAGGCCACTCGCCCGGCACCCGCTCGACCGGCTCGGCGTCGACGCCGAGTTCCTCGCGCAGTTCGCGCACCAGGGCGTCCTCGGGGCGCTCGCCGGGCTCCACCTTGCCGCCGGGCAGCTCCCAGCGTCCGGCCAGTTCGGCGGGCGCGCTGCGGCGCGCCGCGAGCAGCCGGCCGCCGTCGAACAGGGCGGCTCCCACCACCACGATCGGTTCCGGCACGATGGGTTCCGGCACGATCGGCTCCGGCACGGAGTTCGCGGACGGCATGGGTGTCATGCGTCGGAGCGTACGGGAGCGTGCCCGCGGTCAGTTCCGGAGGTCGCTCGGGAGGTCGTCCCCGTGCCGGCCGATGCGCTCGACCCAGTAGAGCTGCTTGTGTCCCCGGTCGTCGAGACTGTCGGCGATCCGCTGGGCCTCCGCGCGGGTCGCATAGCGGCCGACGCGGTAGCGGTTGCCGTTGTCGTCCTGCCGTATCACGATCCAGGGCAGGGAGACCGTGCCCTCACTCATCGCCCCCACCGCCCCCGCCCTTTCTCGCATCGCCCTTGCGTCCTGTCCCGGGCCCCCGCCGAGCCGCGTCTAAGGAAACCGCAATCCGCATATGCCCGAGCGTACGCCCAACCTTTACGGAGCGAATACGGGTTTTCACAAAGAGGTACGCAACCAGCCAGAACCCCGGGGGCGCACGAGACTGAATGCGCCGTCGTGAACACCGCTGGCCGGGTCGCGAGGCATGCCCGGGGGAACCGGGGCCACCTGGGAAAACGGCCGGATTGCAGCGGCCTGCCGGGGCTCGGCGCGGGCCGCTCGACCGGGTGCGGGGCAGCGGAGGGGCCTCAGGGGTGTGCGCCAGGGGTGCGCGTCAGAGGCCTCCGTCGGGGGTCCGGAGACCTCACGCGGGGGCGCGGAAGGGGAACGCAGTGAGGGGCACGCCTACTTCACGGGCAGGTGGTAGGCCACCCGGTACCGGTCCGCCGGGATCACCACGTCGGCGGTCTCGACGGGGCGGCCGGAGGCGTAATAGGTGCGCTGGACGACCAGCACCACATGACCGGGGACCCCGCCGAGCAGGTGCAGCTCCTCGGCGAGGCCGGGGCGGGCGCCGACCTCCTCGGTGACGTTGTCCACGATGACGTCGATGGCGCGCATGCGCTCCACCACGCCCATGCCGCCGAGCGGTCCCTCCTCGGGCAGCATCACCGGGGTCCGGCCGGTGACCGCGAGGGGCTCCCAGGAGGTGGAGAGCATCATCGGCTCGCCGGCCTCCCGGAACAGGTACTTGGTGCGCATGACGCGGTCGCCGGTCTGGAGCCCGAGCCGCTCGGCGATGGCGGCGCCGGCCGCGGTCTGCTCGCTGCTGGACTCCCAGGTGCCGCGCACCGAGGGCTCGGCCTGCTCCTGGCGGAAGGGGGTGGCGCCGCCGGCCGGGCGGTATCCGGACCGGGCCACCCGCCGGGGCACGGGCCGCTCGCGCACATACGTCCCCGATCCGGAACGGCCCTCGACCAGCCCCTCGGCCATCAGCACCTTGCGCGCCTCCAGGGCAACCGTGTCCGAGACGCCGTACTCCTCGCGGATGCGGGCCTGGGAGGGGAGGCGGGTGTGCGGCGGCAGCGAACCCTCGACGATCTTCTTGCGGAGATCACCCGCGACACGCAGGTACGCCGGCTGCTCACCGAAAGTCACTGGCCGCTCCCATCAGGTTGTACAGACAGCAACAGCCTGGCAACCGTGGGTTGTGCCGTGCAAGTGAAGGCCAGAGAATCACTCGAAGTGATGACATGACGTCCACACGGGCTTTACCCAGCCACTTTCTCCCCCGTACCGGGGGTCGCTCACACCTCCGTATGCTCCTGCCGTATCCCGAAATACCTGTTGGAGGACGACGAGTGAGCAAGGTGAGCGCCGAGACGGTCGGCCGGGTCAACGGGTTGACCGCCCGCTGGGCGCAAGCCCTGCACGAGAACACGGTGTTCTCGGCACCGGGCGTCTGGCCGCTGCTGGCCCATCTGGCCGACGGCGCGGGCGGGCCGGCCCGGGCGGAACTGTCCGGCGCGCTGGGGGTGCCGGCCGATCAGGCGGCCGCCGCGGCACGGGAGTTGCTCGCCGCGCTCCAAGCGGTGTCCGGCCTGGACACCGCGCTGGGACTGTGGACCCACGCGCACCTGGCGGTGCGCGAGGAGTGGCGGGCCGGGCTGCCGGCCGGCACCCACGGGGTGTTCGGGGACGACCTCGTCACCGCGCAGGAACGGCTGGACGCCTGGGCGGCCGAGCGCACCGGCAGGCTGGTCGAGCGCATGCCGGTCACCCTGACCCGGGACGCCCGCATGGTGCTGGCCAGCGCCCTGGCCCTGCGCACCACCTGGCGCCAGCCTTTCCAGGAACTGCCGCACCGCCCGGACACCGGCCCCTGGCAGGGCCGCACCCTGCGCGGACTGCACCGCAGGAGCGTACGGCCGGACCGGGTGGGCGTCACCGGCACCCCGGACGGCTTCGTCACCACGCTGACCGTGCCCGGCGACAACGGCATCGACGTCCATCTCGCGCTCGGCGAGGAGCACATGACCCCCGGTCAGGTGCTGGCGGCGGGCGTCGCCGTCGTGGAACGCGCGCTCCCGGTCACGGCGGGCGGAGCCCTGCCGCACGGCCATGTCGGCCCCGGGCTGTATGTGGAACAGCAGCCCGCCATGGCGCCGGAACCCCGCACGCTCGATGTGCGGACGGTCGGCTTCGAGGTGCGCGCCGACCACGATCTGACCGCGGCGGCGGCCCTGTTCGGCCTCACCTCGGCCCTGGACGACCGGTACGGCCACTTCCCCGGCATCAGCGACACCCCGCTGGCCGTCGGCGAGGCCAGGCAGTCGGCCGTCGCCCAGTTCGGCGCGCTCGGCTTCCGGGCGGCGGCGGTGACGGCGATGATGCCGGTGGCCGCCGGCGGCCTGCCCCAGTACCCCTACGAGACCACGGTGGTCCGCGCCTCCTTCGACCGCCCCTTCGGCTTCCTCGCGGTGGACCGCGAGACCCGGCTGGTCCTGATCGCGGGCTGGGTGACGGACCCGGCGCCTTATCCGGTGACGGTGTCCTGATCCACGGTGGGGGGCCTCGCCGAATCGCTACGGTCGGGCAACCAGAAGAGGCCGGGCTCGATGGAGCCCGGCCTCTTCTGGGGAAACGGACCGCTCACACCCAGATTCATGGGGCGAGCCGCTGTCGTCCGCGAGGAGCAGCACGGCTGGCTGTGCGGCACCGGGTGCTTCGTGCTGCGTCCCCCTGCCGTACTCGATGCCGATTACTTCGCCGCGTACCTACGCGGTCCGGAGGCACGGACGTGGCTGGAGACCCACTCCACGGGGAGCATGAAGATGAAGACCATCTCCCTCAGCGTGCTCGGCGAACTGCCCGTCGTGCTGCCCGACCTCGCAACGCAGCGAGCGATCGCTGACACGATGACACAGTTGGACGAACACGAGCGGCTGCTACGCGAACAGCTCGAATTGACACAACGCATCCGCCACGGCGCACTGGCCGGAGGCATCATCCCGGCGCCTTAGCATTCCCCGCGGCCGCGGCAAGGGCAACGCCACGTCCTGCCCTGCCTGCTGATGGCTCGGACCACGTGCGCCTCCTCCCAGGCTCGCACGCCTCAGGCGCTGGGGGCTGCGGGCCTGGAGCATGGCTGCAAAGAGCTGGCTGCGCGCCCGTTGACGGCGTTCGGCCTCAGCTTCAGAGACAAGAAGCGTCGTGACCGAAGTGGGGCACCCGCCCAAGGGAGCAGGCGCCGGTGGCAACAGATCGCGCAGCGCGAGGGACACGGGAAGCTTGACGCAGTCCCTCATCCGACTGCCCCGGTCGCCGAGTCGCCCACCCGGCGCCAACCGCGTCGCCGCTCCCCCCCCCAATTCGCTGCTCACAGCGACCATGCCTTCAGTAGATCGTCAGGGCTGTAGGCGGCGTCGAGTCCCGGACAGTCGGTTCCGTAAGCCGACTGGGCGCTGGTGGGCAGCCACAGCTGTTCGAAGAGGTCGCTGGCTCAGCGCTCCGGGGTCCATCGGTGGATCAGCTCGTGCTGCGCCAGGTCCTTGAAGTAGCGGTGTCGCGACCAGGCATCGAAGTCGCCGATGACGATGAGGCGCCGACGGGCGCGGGTTACCGCGACGTTCAGGAGGTTGGGCTTTTGAGCGGCCCAGTTCCGAGAGCCCACCTGCCCGGCGCCGGTGCCCAAAACCAGGATCACGATGTCCGCTTCCTTGCCTTGCGTGGTGTGCACCGTGCCGTAGCGCTTGGGGATGAGAGTCCTTCCCACAACCTTGCCGAGGCCATGGACGACGTCGCGGAACGGGCTGATGACAAAGACGGAATCATTCAGACGGCGCTTCCGCGCTGCGGCGTGGTCGCCTCCCTGAGCGGCGCCGTGGAACGCCTCACCGGTGTGCAGGCCCTCCTGCCGGATCGCCTCGTCAATGCGGGCGCAGATCCGGTCGAGGGTGGCTTCCAGCGCCCTTCCTTCCTCGGGGTTCCACTTCTCCTCGCCCGGCAGGGCGCGGACGTCCCACCACACACTGCGCTGCGCCAGCGGGAAGTCGCCCTGATCCCGATGCACTCCGTAGACCATCATCCCGTCGTAGGCGATCTTGTTGCTGATGTCGAACATCAGGCGATCGCAGCGGCGGTGTACCCGCAGGGGCGAGCCGAGCCAGATGTCCTCGCCGTCCTGGTCCTTCAGCCAGGTGCCGTACGGGTTGAGGCGATCGGCGAGGGCCTGGACGGAAGCGGCGGCCGGCGCCCACTGCCGGTCCACCGCGAAGTGTCCGGCCAGGCGCTGCTGGCCGGTCCACGGGAGGGTGACCACAGGTTCGAGCTGCAGCGGGTCACCGACGACTACGGCGCGGCGGGTTCGCCACAGGGCGCCGACCACCTCCTGCGGGGCGGCTTGGCCAGCCTCGTCGACGAACA
The DNA here is from genome assembly GCF_053596835.1 of Streptomyces sp. NPDC001606. NCBI lineage: Bacteria > Bacillati > Actinomycetota > Actinomycetes > Kitasatosporales > Streptomycetaceae > Streptomyces > Streptomyces sp. NPDC001606. The sequence continues at coordinate 117,546 of NZ_JBSFHC010000022.1, read as the reverse complement.
GCCAGCCCAGGGCCTCGCTGCCCAGCTGAGCGAACATACGGCCCATCGACGCGAATGTCGTCGAGACCACAGGGACGACCAGGAACAGCAACTGCCAGGCGGCCAGCACCGTTTCAGCGTCCAGGTCCGCCGGCGCCTGACCTTTGACCACCTCCATCACGGCCTGCAGATTCTTGCGCATGCGCTCGGGCGCGGTGGCCAGCAGCGCGCGGTGCAGATCCAGGGCCGCGAGGAAGAGTTCCGAGCGTGCCTCAGCGAACGCGGCGTCCATCCAGGGCGCTGACTGCTCGCGCGTCTCCATCGCCTGACGGTCTTCGAGGGCCGCCTGCCATTCGGCTCCCGGCACGCGGTCGCCCCACCGCTCCTTGGCCGCGGCCAGCCGGCGTTGCTCGGCTTCCCGCTCGCGGCGCCGCCGGGCCACTTGCTGTCCGGCCTCGGCGGTGGTCGTGACCTGTCGCACGCGGGCCTGCTCGCACGCGGTCAGCCGGGCCTGGGCGCGCACGATGGCGGCCAGTGCCTGGTCCAGATCTCCCTTGGCGGTGCGTAAAGCGGCGTGGCGCGCGGCCCGTACGGATTCCAGCTCGGCGAGACGGGCGTCCGCGGCGTCCACACTCGCCTGGAAGGGGAGGCGCCCGGTCTCCCAGCGCCGCATGGGCTCGCGGGTGAGCAGCCTTCTGATCAGGCCGGGTCTGCCCGCGTCGTAGGCGTGGAGTGCCGACTCCGCTGTTCTGACCCCTTCCTCGCCGTGGCGGACCGCGGCTTCGGCCAGGTCGAGCCGCGTTCGCTCGGCGGACATCGCTTCCCTGCATCGCGCGTGCTCCTCCCGGTGGCCGGCAAGTCCGACTTCGGCGCGGCGCTGCTCCTGTTGCAAGAGCAGCAGCGCGTCGTGGGCTCCGGACTCCCGGGCCACCAGCTCATCCAGGAGGGCATCGGGGCCGGCGAGCCGGGCGAGCAGATCCGCGATCTCCTGCCGCTCTGCGGCCAGCGCGCGCACGCGGTTGCGGGCCTGAGTAAAGCGCCGGACCGCCTGCGTCCAGGTCTCTTGCCCCAGAGGCGCCGCCGTGTCGGCATCAGGGCTCGTGCTCTGGGCATTCTGTGAGGAGGCAGAGAGGTGATTGGCCTGCAGCTGCAGGATCTTGTGCAGGCCCAGGAGCGGTCGGTCCTCGCTCGCTTCCGGCCTTGGCCTGCTGTCGCCCTTGGGCTGCTCGCCCCACCAGAAGCGCTGGACGAAGTCCGAGCGATTGCTGCGCCGTCCCAGGCGAGCGGCGATCGCACCCCAGGCATCTTCTTCCAGTGCCAGGCTGGCTGGGCCGGCAAGGTAATCGGCGCGTCCTTGCCATGCGTCGCCGATCGCGCGTGCTCCGGGGACTTCCAGGGTGACGTTCTCCACCGCTCCGTTGTTGGACGAAGCGATCACGATCTCGAAGCCGGTGAGTTCGGGGATCAGGGGGTGGATGGTGCGCGGGTAGGTCTTGCCGGCGGTCTCCTCCGTGCGCCAGGTGCGCGGCTTTCGGACGAAGGCGTCCTCCGGCCGCTTCAGGGCCGCCAACCGCTCGGCCCGCTGGACCACCAGGGCCGCGATCAGGTCGCGCAGCATGGTCGTCTTGCCGGTGCCGGGCGGTCCGTTGACCGCGTAAAGGCCGCGGCCGTCAGCCTGCCCGAGGCTCGCCAGGATGCGGTTGACCGCGAACTGCTGACTGAGTACCAGTGGCTTGTCCGCATCCGCCAGCCATCGACCCAAGGGCATGTTCGACGGCTGCACGCTCTCCAGCACGATCTCGGGCAGACGTCGCACGTCAAAGCGGTTCATCGCCTCCAGATCCGCCTCAGCCCGCAGATAATCCAGCAGGGCGGTGCCGGCCTCTCCGGCCTCGAGGACACCGGCGACCCGTTCCAGATCGTCGGCGTAGAAGCTGTTGAGGAAGACATCACCGCCCGCCTCATCCGCATGCCGGGCCGCAACCTGATAGCTCTTGATACGGATCGCATTGGGCGTGAGGGCCTCGGCGACGCCGAGCTGCTCTGCCACCCACCGGGTGATGGCCGCCAGGTCGAACACATCCAGGACCTTTGTGCCCACCTCGGGCGGAGGTCCCTCCGGCTCCGCCTCGCGCTGCTCCGCTTCCTCCCCTTCACCGCTGCCTGGACCTTGGCCGGATGCTGCGTTGTCGCCCGGAGTGTGGTCGGTGAGCCGGGCAGCAGCGGAATCGATCAAGTCACCGCCGACCTGCTCGATCACCTTGGCGGCAACCGCCCCCGCCACAGGACCCAGCCCGGCACCCACCGCCCCGGCCGCCGCTCCCAGCCCGCCCTTCGCCGCGCTGACGACGAGGCGGGACATCAGCCCAGCGACCGGGCCAAGCTCCGACTGCGGCGACGCAGGGCCGACCACGGGCTGGCGATCGACTTCGATCCTCCCGTCGCCAAGATCCAGCAGCCGCTGTAGCAGAAACGTGCTGCGCTCGTCGAAGCCGGTCAGCCACTGGTCGCTGTGCGGCCCGGGGTCCAGGGTCTGCCCGACTGCCCAGGCGCACGAAGACAAGGTGACACTGTCCTTGATCAGCAGCCCGTCCTGGTTCACGGTGAAGCACAGCACGGCGCTGTCCCCGCCGATCCGGCCATCGAAGTCCTGTTCGGACTCCGGAGCACGGAACGCCTGTAGCAAGACGTCACGCACCTTGTCGACCCCGAAGATCCCGGCGTAGACCGTGTGCTGCCACACGAGGCTCGGCCGGGACCGAGTCCGGCTGATCGCGGAGTCGGGCTCCCAGGGCAGTGCCCGATTCGGCCCCACGGCGAAGAGGTTCTTGCGCGGATTTACCGGTTCGACCTTCGGCGGGCTGAAGTACTCTACGGCACGCCAAAAGCGCAGGATCTGCGCTTGACGCTGCCGCTCAGCCTTCGACCGATTGACCGCCCCCATCCGCCCCCCCTGTGATCGTCGATCACAAGGCACCGTAACAGAGGGCCAGGGTAGGGCAATCGCGGTTGCCCACAAGCCCGTTGTGATACGTCCACCGGGGCACCGGTCCAGACGCGCCGCCGCTACGAAAGCCACGGCGCGCAAACTCCGACGCCTTCGACAGAGTCAGAGGCCGACCGGACCGGGCAGCTTATGCTCTCGCCGAGTGCGTCCTGGAGTTGAACTACAACCTGCTCCTGCCCTCCCGGGTGACAGGCTGATCGCGTCCTCCGCCCGACTACGCCAAGGGAAGGGTGCCGGTGATCCGTGCACTCCCTGCTGCCGGACACTGGGCCATGCGCGACCCAGCACCGGCGTCCCCGTAACATCTCAGCACCATCCCGGCACGGGAAAGAGCAAAGGGCCCGACTCCGAAGAGTCGGCCCCTCTCTGACCTGCCTTTTTGCCAGATCAGCGACGTGGCGTTCTGGCACCCGCTACACGTTGAAGCGGAATGTCTGGAGCCAGATCCTGACCTGCGGCGGAGCCCCCCACGCAGGGCTCTGACCTGGGATTCCTCGTTGGCATGCGTTGGCTCCCGACGGCCGTTTACGGGTGTCCTGCGGACTGGCTGCGGACTGGCCGGGGGCCCCGAGGCAGAGAAATCCATGGCACACGGGCGGGACCTGCAACGAAACTGCGCAGGTGAGCGACTCCTACCCCTGCCCGTGCTGCGGACACCGCGTGCTGAGCGCGGTGCCCGGCTCGTACGAGATCTGCCCCGTCTGCTTCTGGGAGGACGACGGGGTCCAGTTCCGCTGGCCCACCATGGCCGGTGGGGCGAACAAGGTCTCCCTGATCGAGGCCCAGCGCAACTACCAGGACTTCGGCGCCTGCGACGAGCACGGCCGCCGGTTCGTCCGACCGCCGGCCGAGAACGAGCCGCTCGACCCCGCCTGGCGCCCCATCGACCTGACACGGGACTCCTTCGAGGACTGGGCGGCCCAGGACCGTGCCCCGTGGCCCGACGACCGCTCGGTGCTCTGCTGGTGGCTCCCCACTTTCTGGCGCCGGGACCACTCCGCGTCATGACCCCTCACATCGAGACACTCGTCGAGCAGCTCGACGGCAAGGCCGACGAGTCCTACGACGCCCGCGCGGAGCTGATCTGGATCGGCGCCGACGCCATACCCGCCGTCATCAACGGCCTGCCCTCCCTCGGCGGCTTCGGTCAGCTCACCGCCATCGAGGTCTTCGAGGAGGTGAGCGATCCCCGTTGCGGCCCCGCTCTCATCGGCCTGCTGGACAGCGAGAACCCGACCGTCCGCGAATGGGCGGCCATGGCCCTGGCGAGCCTGGAGATCGACGGCGCCGTCGAGCCCCTGCGCCGCGCCTACCTCGCCTGCCTGGAACGGGCGACCCCACCGGACTGGACCGAGCCCGTCGGCATCCGCTGGGCCCTGACCGAGCTCGGCGCCCGCACCCCCGTCGTCCCACCGCTCACCACACGCCTACGCCCCACCGCTGCGAACAACGCCCCCGGCTGGCCCTCGGCCCACTTCACCGAGATCATCAACGACCTGGCCGACCACGCCCAGGTGATCCTCTACTCCCAGTTCTGGCGCGTGGACGCCGGCCGCACGTACGGCGTCTCCGGCCCCGGCCTGGACTGGGAACTCGGCTGGACCGCGCCCTGGGAGCACCTGGTCGAAGAATCCCGCACCTGGTCCCTGCTGGAAGCCTCAGAAGCCCCCACCGGCAGCAACATCTTCGTCGCCCCAACCTGGATCGACCGTACCGACCTGTACCCGGAGAGGTGACCGATGCCGTTCCAGCACCCCGAGGAAGTCGGCTACGGCCATGTGGTCGAGAGCTACGTGACGAGGACGTACGGGGGCCTCCCGCGCTATCTCGTACTGAACGGCGGGCGGTTCCTGGGCCCCCGGTGGTGGCACACCACACGCTTTACCCGGCATCTGATCGCTGACGCCGCCGCGATCAACGACGAGGAACTGGAAGCCCTCCTCGGGTACGAATGGCGCTCGCGTCTCACCGCCGGCTGGCTGATCGGCGTCGACCGCCGCGAACAGTTCCGAGCACGCATCGGCGACCTGCTCCTGGCCAGCGAGGTCTGCTATTCCGGCGGCGCCTACTGCTTCGCCTTGGCCCGCTTCGGCACACACGCCGACGCTGAGATCCTCACCGCCTACCTCGACCGCTACCTCCCCTGCACCGACCTCCACTACGACCAGCCCGCCGCCCTGGGCGCCCTCCTCCGCCTCGACGCCCTCCTCGGTACCCGCCACGCCGACCGCTTCACGGAGCCCGACGGCCTCTGGGACGAGTGGGTCACGGGCGTGGGGCGCCTCGGCTACCCCAGCTACACCCCCGCCGAACAGCGCCGCTGGACGGACCTCCAGTGCGAGTTCGCCAACGGCTGGACCCGGCCGTAGCAGCCGCCTGACTGCGGCTACGTGAAGTCCGCGTACGCCATGTATCGGCCGCACGTGCGGCACATGAAGAGGTAGCCCGTGGGCTGACTGTCCTTGTCCAGAGCACCCAGATAGCTCTCCACCGCCTCGGCAGACCACCCCCACGCGCCAACCTCGCTGCGCAGCGCCTGCAGGGCATCCGGGAACATGGCCAGCTCGGCCATCCCGACCGCCCCCAGGAACGCCGCACCATCACCGCAGTGGAAGAACCACTGCGGGTCCTGCCAGGAGGAGAAGCCCGGCGTACACGCGTCGACGGACATCACGACCTCAAGCGGGACATCGTCCCCGGCCGGGTCACCGATGAAGTGCGCGTCGTACTTCGAAGCGGCGCTGCCATCCGCGATGCACCACGGGCACAGCAGGTTGGAAAGTTCCTCGACCGCGTACACCGGGCCCGTGTAGATGAACCCCCGCGCCCTCCCGCAGCAGAGGCACGTCGTGCTGGACTCAACGACCGCCCCGGTCGCCAAGGGGTCGGGGTGGTAGTGAAAACCGGGCAACTCCTCGGACATGCCAGTCACGCCACCTGCGCACAGGAAGGTCGTGCCGGACTGCACCCGCCCTCGGTCCGAAGGGGGTCATGGCCGCAGCAGCCGAGCCTGCGGGTCATAGCAAACGTGCCCCATCGATGCCGCGAGATCGGCGGCGTAGGCCGAAGCCTCCTCGGCCATGCTGTATCGCATCGGGAAGTAGATGAACGGCCCGGACGCCTCGCCGATCAACGGCCCCGTCGACCAGGGGGAGGTGTCCTCCTCGTCCTCCGTGAGATCCACCCATCGCGCCAAGAGCCCAGCAACGTACTCCGCGATACGCGGTGACGGTGGAAACTCTTCCTCCGTGTCGATGTAGCGGTCGTACAGCTGGGTGAGGACCTCGCCCGCGATCACATCGTCAGCGGGCTTGCTGCCTTCCCACACCGCCAGGTCGTAGCTCATGGCCGAACTGTGCCACGCCCTACTGACAGCACCGCTTTAGCGTCGATCAGCAGGACAGCCGCACCAGACGTCCGAGGGCGCTGTTACGTTCCGTCCTATGACCGCATCAGACGATCTACTCCGCCGGATCGAGCAGGAGCCTTCCCTTGCTACCGCGCTCGCCTGGCCTGGCGATTTCGACGTCGAGCGCCGGGATCCCATCGGGCAACTTGCTCTTCCTACCAGGATCCCCCTACACCCGATAGCCGGCTGCGGCGCCGGCGGCACGTACTACCTGTGCGGGGAGGCTGAGGCCGAGGAGAGGCCCGTCCTGTACGCCGACTCGGACGGCCAGGCCACGTTGATCGGCGCCGACCTCGTCGAGGCGATCACGCTCATCGCTGTACTGCCCTTCTGGCGCGACCTGGCGAAGGGCTTCGCGATCAGCGAGCTCGGCTCGGACCTTCGGGCCGACCACCCGGACTTCGACGCCGAGCGCGACCGCCTTCTGCACGCCCTCGGGCTTGCCTCCCTCTCCGAGGAGGAGGCTGCCGCTCGCCTGCTGGCTGTGGGCGCGCGCACGGCCCCGGACTACGTGCCTCGCGTACCGGACGACGATCACCTGCCGTACGAGCTTCTGTTTCCGAGCAGCCCCGCATAACGAAGCCAGCGCTTGACGTCAGTACCGGGCGATGACCTGTCGCAGGTCCGTGCCCAGGAGGTCCTCCAGCGCCTGGACGCTGGCTGGCGATAGCGGCAGCTCGCATTCTGGGTCTGTGGTGACGAGGCTGTACCTGGCGAAACCCGCAGCCTCGACGTAGTCGAGGGCGTTCAAGTCCGTCTGGGCCGAGCAACAGGGCACCGTTACGGCAAGTGCGTCGAAATAGCCGTCCGGAAGGACTGCCGTGTCCATCGCGTCGCCCCACCAGTCTTCGATATCGGAGCCGCATACGGGGCACCGAACACCACACCAGTTCTCCCCGGGATCGATGAAGGCTGTGCCAGGGATGTCCCAAACGTCGTAACCGCCCAACGCCTCAGTAACCAGTTGCTGTAGCCGGGCTTGCGCAGCCTCGCTCGCAGCCGGTGCAGGCGAAAAGTGCGGGTCCTTGGGTATGAGGTGAAGCAGCGTGATGCTCACGCTGCCGACCAGCCGTCCAGCGAGACCTCCGAGCCGTCATTCAGGTAGTGGTGGAGGGCACTGGCGGTGGTGTCAACGAAGGCTTCAGGGATGGCGTCGGTGTCGACCCAGCGGACCTGGGCGTGCTTGCGCGGTTCGCGGTTCTCGGGCTCGCCGGTCCAGTCGTGGGCGGCGAAGACGACCGTGAGGAAGCCGTTGGGGGCCTCGACGCCCCAGGCACCGTGGATGATGTGGGCGACCTTGAGGGACTCGGGCTTCACCGTGAGGCCGGTCTCCTCGTAGAGCTCGCGGACGGCCGTCTCGGTGATCGGTTCGCCCGGTTCACTCTTGCCGACGGGGAGGTCCCACATTCCCTGGGCGAACTTGGCGTTCTCGCTGCGCTGGAGGAGGACGACGCGGTTGGTGGCCTTGTCATGGACGATGACCGCGGCGACCAGCAGGGTCATCGATTCGAGCGCCGGCTTGAGGGCCTTCGACTGGTCGTCGGTCTGCTGGGTCACGGTGTTCCCTTCGTCGGGCGGGTTGTTGGGCATGTTAGGCGAGGGCCTCGCGGGCGCGGCGTGCGAGATCGGCAGCACCGGGAACGCGGCGGCGCTGGTAGACCGCGAGAGTGGAGCGGATTGAGGTGATCGCCTTGCGGGTGCGGTCGGAGGTCATGCCCTCCATCAGGACCAGGGCCTGAGTCCAGGCGGCGACGGCCTCGTCGGCGCGGGCCTGGGCGGCGAGGCTGTCGCCGAGGTCGGCGTGGGTAAGGGCGTGGACGCGCTTGTACTTCACAGGGTCCCAGCGGGTGAGGGCGTCCCGGTGCTGCTGTTCGGTGCCGATGTGGTCGGCAAGGTCGGTCAGGGTGCGGGCGGTGTGGCTGGCCACAGTGCCGGCGGCCGGGCCGCTTACGCGGGAGTAGCTGGGCTGGGGACCGTCGTCCCGTAGGAGGGCGTCCTCGGCGGCGAGCAGGGCGCGTGCGGCCGACGAGTTCTCGTCGATGGCGGCGAAGGCGCGGGCGTGGGTGATGTGGAGGAGGGCCTCGGTCCGGCCGTCGACGTGGCCGAGACCTGTGCGTAGGGCGCCTTCGACGAGGTCGACGCAGTGGTGGGGCTGTTTGAGGCTCAGTGCTTGGTGGGCGAGGGCGCGCATCATCCCGGCGGCGTGGCCGTGGGGGTCGGCTTCGCAGGCGAGCTTGTAGCCGACCTGGTAGTAGCGCTGTGCGGCGCCTTCCTGGCCGAGGTCGTGGTGCTTCCACCCAGCGAGGTAGGCGAGTTCGGCGACGGCGCCGAAGGCGGCCCGGCGTAAGCCTTCGCTGGGGAAGCGTCCGCGCAGCATGGGGGCGGCGGTGTCGGCGAGGTACGCGGTGACGGCGGTCAGGCCGTGCCCGCCGCCGAGGCGCTCGTCGGCGGCGCTGAAGGCCGCCGTGATCTGCCGTACGACGTCCACGTCCTCTGCCCCGACCATGGACGTGCCGGTGCGGGCGCGGAGCATGCGGGCGGTGGCTTCGTGGTCGTAGCCGAGCGGCATGGCGACGCCGGCGGTGGTGAAGGCCGCGATGGCGAGGAAGCGGCGGCGCTCGACGTCGGCGCGGCCCAGGTCGGTGACCGCGAGGACAGGGTCGGATTCCGCTGGCTCTTCGTCATCACCGGCCTGGAGGCCGATCTCGGTCTGGGTGACCGTGCGCCCCGCTCTGCGGGATAGCGCCTCGGCCAGGTACTGGCCTACCCGGCCCGAAGGGGCACGGGTGCCGTTCACCCAGTGCGAGATGGCCGACTTATTGGTCTGGAGGATCTCGCCGTTCTCGGCGGCGATGCGCCGCACGTCTCTGGCGAAAGCCTCGTAGGTGCAGCCGACCGCCTCAATGGCGTCGCGCAGACGGGAGTTGGGTTCTCTCTGCGCCGTCACGATCGCCTCCGCCCTGGAGCTGTAAACCACGTATACCGCTTCAACTGCCTTCCACCGTACCCACTGAGCGTGACCATCGGTTCACTTATCAGTAGCCGCCCGGAACGGCGCGACCGTGATCCAGGCTCCCCCTTGGTCCAGGCGGCACCCCAAAGTTCCGTACGCCCACACCAGGCTCGGGCATTCCTGTGCCCGAGACCGGCCAATCAGAGACGGAGACACGGTGACCACCATCGACACCACGGCCATCACGGTCGAGCTGCCCGAGGCGTTCGACCCGCGCTGGAGCCGCCTGCCCGGCATCCAGGTCGACGGCCGGCGCATCACCATCGACCCGGCCGAGTACTTCTTCCGCTTCGAGTCGAACACCTGGCTCGTCGCCGACTGGGAGCTGGTCAAGTCCCAGCTCCTGGACGTGGACGAGACGGCCGAGAGCGCGGTCGAGCAGCTCGCGCTCGACTTCATCAAGCAGCACAGCAAGTCCACGTCCGACGCGTCCCGCGTCCTGGCCACCGCGTACGAGGTGTACGCGTACCTCTTCCGCGAGGAGCACCTGGCCAGCCTCGGCCTGCCGCAGATCACCGCCGACCACCTGCGGATGCTCCGCGAGGCGGCCACGCTCATGGCGCTCAACAAGGTCGAGCTGGACGGGCACATCTCCAACGTCGGCCCGTGCTGGTTCTTCCCCGCCGCTACGTCCGTCGTCTTCGACCTGGACGACGAGATGGGCGGGATGCTCGACGAGGTCTACCACGGCGGCTGGTTCAACGAGCACCGCCGGATCGAGTCCATCAAGGCCCACGCGGCGCTCGGCGGCCGGCTCGTGCATGGGTGCCAGTCCGTGCCGGACCAGTCCGGCGGCGTGGTCGCGCCCTACGGTGCCTCGATGGCGAACTTCCGTGACGACCTCGCGGCCTTCAAGGCGGGCTGGATCGAGCAGGTCTACGCCCACCGAGTGAACCCCGCCGCGTAACCCACCCGATCAGGCTCCGGGACGGGCCGGTATCTCTCGCCCGCCCCGGACGCCACCATCTCCCCGGAGCCCTCCTGTGACCACGAACCCCAGCGCCGAACTCCTCGACAACCTGCTCACCGCGACCGGCCAGACCACCGCCGTACGGGAGGAGGTGCGCGTGTGGTCCATGTCCGGCGTCGAGCGCGTGGCCTTCCCCGACGGCTCCACGGCCATCTTCAAGTACGCCAAGAAGCCCTTCGACAGCGAGGACCAGACCCTCCGCCTGGCCCACACCCTCGGCGCACCCGTCCCCCAGGTCCACGCCTCCGCCGTCCTGGACGGCTGGCTCGGCATGCTCATGGAGGACCTCGGACCGTCCGTCCGCGAGGCTCATACCCTTCCCCGACGAGCACGGCTCGACCCCGGCCACACACGCCCGCCACGACGTCGTCCCAACCGGCCGCAGCGCCGACAACCCGGTCACCATCTGGCTCCACCCTGCCCACGGCCGCCTGCTCATGGACGTGATCCGCACCGGCCTGGTCACCCCCGTCTGGTGCACCAGCTGGCGGCAGGACGCCACCACCATCATCGGCCCCCTTCTTGGCCTTCCGGTGCTGCCGTACGTCGACCTGCCGCGCCCCCAGATCACCACCAGCCACCCCAACGGCTACCTCTGGAAACGCGACCACGTCGACGCCTGGCTCGGCGACGCGCCCGCCGTCTGGATCGACGACGACTTCACCGGTCTTGACCTCGCCTGGGCGGCGGAGCGCACCGCCAAGGGAAGGCCGACTCTCCTCGTTCAACCCGACCCGCACCTCGGGCTGCAGCCCGAGCACCTGGCTGAGGTCACGACGTGGGTCGCGCAGTTACCCGTAGCCCGAGCCGCCTGACGACTGGCGCCCTCGCTGCCGCGGACAGCGAGGGCATCAGGGTGCGGAACGGGCGGCCCGAACGCGACCTCGACTGGTGGGCTGGCTCATTCAGGCCTCCTCTGTCACGCCACGTCAGGCCGTCGACCCGTTACGGCGGTACTCCTCGGAGGGCATCGAGTCCCATTCAGTATTCGCGCCGTCGCGCGGCACCATGAACAACGGGCGCGATCAGAGGACCGGCCCGACTAGTTGCCCTCTCCAGCTCCGACAGGTCTCGCCCGACCAGCGGGATTCCGTCATATGCGACCTGGGGACCGTACACGGCGTCGACAGCAATGCAGAAGAGGCCCACAGCTTGACTCACATAGGCTGTGACGGCAGATGGAGATGGAGCCGCCCCGTGACGGCGGACCTCGACCGTCCAGGTCGGCGAGAAGATTGCGTGGTCCGGTGCACAATCGCTGACCCTCGTCTGGCCGAGTGTCTCAGCCGCCTCGACCACTTCGTCGACGGTCATACCGAACCGGAGCGGTCCCACGCCGACAGCCGGCGCATAGGACCACTCGTCCCGTCCGGCGACTCCGGAATCGGCTTCGGCCTTGACCGCCATAGTCGCCCCTCTAGAGACACCTGAGAACGCGAAAAGCCGTGAACTCAGCGATCGCCTCCGGCGACGGCTTCCGGTGCCCACGCGAGGGCTGGATAACGGGTCCCGCTGAACGTCTACGAGGTCGCCGACCTGGCGGCCGACGACTGCGGAGTGGGCCACGGCCGGTCGTCAGGTGTCGTTGCGGGGCCGCCGGCCAGTACGTAGTCGCGGTACTCATCGCCCGCCATGGACTCCCCCGCGCGCTGACCGAAGTCAGCACGCTGCGGACTCTGTGCGGACCGCAAAGGCCGCCCAACCCGCTCCGCAGCAGGTCAGACGGCCTTTCGCCGAACGTATTAGACGTTGAAGCGGAACTCCACCACGTCCCCGTCCTGCATGACGTAGTCCTTGCCCTCCATGCGGGCCTTGCCCTTGGCGCGGGCTTCGGCGACGGAGCCGGTGGCGACCAGGTCGTCGAAGGAGATGACCTCGGCCTTGATGAAGCCCTTCTGGAAGTCGGTGTGGATCACACCGGCCGCCTCGGGGGCCGTGGCGCCCTTCTTGATGGTCCAGGCGCGGGACTCCTTGGGGCCGGCCGTGAGGTAGGTCTGGAGGCCGAGGGTGTCGAAGCCGACGCGGGCCAGGGTGGCGAGGCCGGGCTCGTTCTGGCCGACCGACTGGAGGAGCTCCAGGGCCTCCTCCTCGTCCAGCTCGGCGAGGTCGGCCTCGAGCTTGGCGTTGAGGAAGATCGCCTCGGCGGGGGCGACCAGGGCGCGCTGCTCGTTCTTGAAGTCCTCGTCGGTCAGCTCGTCCTCGTCCACGTTGAAGACGTAGAGGAAGGGCTTCGTGGTGAGCAGGTGCAGGTCGTGGAGGAGCTCGGCGCGCTCCGAACCCTGGACGACGCCGTGCGCGAAGAGCGTGTCGCCCTTCTCCAGGATCTCCTTCGCCTCCTCGACCGCCTTGACCTTGGGAGCCACGTCCTTCTTGATCCGCGACTCCTTCTGGAGGCGCGGAAGGACCTTCTCGATGGTCTGGAGGTCGGCGAGGATCAGCTCGGTGTTGATCGTCTCGATGTCGTCCTTCGGCGAGACCTTGCCGTCGACGTGGACGACGTTCTCGTCCTTGAAGGCGCGGATGACCTGGCAGATCGCGTCGGACTCACGGATGTTCGCGAGGAACTTGTTGCCCAGGCCCTCACCCTCGGAGGCGCCGCGCACGATGCCCGCGATGTCGACGAAGTCGACGGTGGCCGGAAGGATGCGCTCGGAGCCGAAGATCGAGGCAAGCTTGGCCAGCCGGCCGTCGGGGACACCGACCACGCCGACGTTGGGCTCGATCGTGGCGAACGGGTAGTTGGCCGCCAGCACGTCGTTCTTGGTCAGGGCGTTGAACAGGGTCGACTTGCCGACATTGGGCAGGCCGACGATTCCGATCGTGAGCGACACGTTGCGACTTCCCGTGGATGAGAGGGCCAAGAGCTGCGGGGGTGCCAGGGCCGAGGAGGGCACTCGCCGATCCCCCAGTCTACGGCGTCCCCGGCGAGTGCCTCCCGAGAGCGTCGAACGCCCGGCCAAGCCCTGCCCACCGGCGTGTCTGATGGGCGATTCGGCACATAAGCCGACCTAAGTTGGTCCAGTGGAGCAACACAGGACGCGACCCCCGAACGACGGACGGCGACGCGGCACGCCGCCCACCCCGCTGCCGCCGCAGGGCCGGCGCGGGGCGGCCGGTGAGCGCAGGCCGGGACCGGACGCGGACCGGGACATACGACGGGTGAGGGTGGCGCGCCCGGCGCCGCCGGTGCGGCGGCTGCCGAACCCCCGGCTCACCGGGCTCGGCACCGGGCTGTTCTGCCTGGCCGCGATGGTCCTGCTCGGCTGCCTGGACCAGCTGCTGTTCGACGGCGTGCCGGCGGTGTACGGCGTGCTGTTCCTGCCGGTGTGCGTGCTGACCGCGCTGTGGGTGCGCGCCGGGGATGTGCTGACCGCGCCCGTGGTGGTGCCGATCGGCTTCGCCGCCGGGCTGCTGACCGTCGCCGACGGCGGCGGGGGGCTGCTCGGCCGGCTGATGGGGCTGGTCACCGGCCTGGCCACACAGGCGGGCTGGCTGTACGGGGGGACGCTGATCGCGGGGGCGATCGTGCTCGTACGACGGGTGGGCTGGGTGCGACAACGGCAACGGCAGCGCCGGACCGGCTGAACCGCCGGTCCGGCTCACGGCTCCCGGCTCAGCACTCCTGGGCGGCTCTCATCGCCGCTCCCACGATCCCCGCGTTGTTCTGGAGCTGGGCGGGCACGATCTCGGCCTTGACGCCCTCGATGTAGTGCAGGAACTTGGCCGCCTTGCGGCTCACCCCGCCGCCGATGACGAACAGCTCCGGCGAGAACAGCATCTCGACATGGGCCAGGTACTTCTGGACCCGGCGCGCCCACTGCTCCCAGCTGAGGTCGTGGTCCTCCTTGGCCTTGCTGGAGGCCCGCTTCTCGGCGTCGTGGCCATGCAGCTCCAGGTGGCCCAGCTCGGTGTTGGGAAGCAGGACGCCGTCCACGAAGACGGCGCTGCCGATGCCGGTGCCGAAGGTGAGCAGGACGACCGTGCCCCGTCTGTCCCGGCCGGCGCCGAACTGCATCTCGGCGACGCCGGCCGCGTCCGCGTCGTTGACCACGGTCACCGGCAGCCCGCCCAGCCGGGAGCTGAACAACGCGCGCGCGTCCGTGTCGATCCAGCTCTTGTCGACGTTCGCCGCCGTACGCACCGTGGACCCGCCGGTGACCACTCCGGGGAAGGTCAGCCCGACCGGGCCGGTCCAGCCGAAGTGGTCGATCACCTGCTTGACCCCGTCGGCCACGCCGTCGGGCGTCGCCGGGTGCGGGGTGAGCACCTTGCAGCGCTCCTGGGCCAGCTCGCCCCTGTCCAGGTCCACAGGGGCGCCCTTGATCCCGGATCCGCCGATGTCCACGCCGAAGATCTGCATGGCCCTACGTTACGACGGACGACTGACAGTCACGCCCCGATCGGTCCGCGAGCGTCGGCTCAGGCCTCGGCGGTACCGCTTCCGCCGCGCGCGGCCACCAGGGCGGCGGCCTCCTCGCGCAGGTCGCGGCGGAGCTCCTTGGGCAGCGAGAAGGTGATGGACTCCTCGGCCGCCTTGACGATCTCCACATCGCCGTAGCCGCGCTCGGCGAGCCACTGGAGGACCTCCTCGACCAGGACCTCCGGGACGGAGGCGCCGGAGGTGACACCGACGGTCGTCACGCCCTCCAGCCAGGCCTCGTCGATCTCGCCGGCGAAGTCCACCAGGTAGGCCTCGCGGGCGCCGGCCAGCTTGGCGACCTCGACCAGGCGCTTGGAGTTGGAGGAGTTGCGCGAGCCGACCACGATGACCAGCTCGGCCTCGGAGCCCATCTGCTTCACGGCGAGCTGACGGTTCTGGGTGGCGTAGCAGATGTCGTCGCTGGGCGGCGAGACCAGCCCGGGGAACTTGGTCTTCAGGGCGTCGACGGTCTCCATGGTCTCGTCCACGGAGAGGGTGGTCTGCGAGAGCCAGACGACCTTCGACGGGTCGCGGACCTCGACCTTGGCGACGTCCTCGGGGCCGTCCACCAGCTGGATGTGGTCGGGGGCCTCGCCGGAGGTGCCGATGACCTCCTCGTGGCCCTCGTGGCCGATCAGCAGGATGTCGTAGTCCTCGTTGGCGTACCGGACGGCTTCCTTGTGGACCTTGGTGACCAGCGGGCAGGTGGCGTCGATGGTGGCGAGGCGGCCCTGCCTGGCCTCCTCGTGCACGGCCGGCGCGACACCGTGGGCGGAGAACATGACGATGTTGCCGGGCGGCACCTCCTCCGTGCGCTCGACGAAGATCGCGCCCTTCTTCTCCAGGGTCTGCACGACGTACTTGTTGTGGACGATCTCGTGCCGGACGTAGATCGGGGCCCCGTACTGCTCCAGGGCCTTCTCGACGGCGATCACGGCGCGGTCCACACCGGCGCAGTAGCCCCGGGGGGCGGCGAGCAGGACACGGCGGCCAGAGGAAGCGGTCATGCGCCCCATCGTAAGGGCCGCCCGCGATCGGCCGCACAGAGATCGCGTCGCGGGGTACCGGCGGAAAGACTAGGAGGGGTACGCCGACCGGGAGGTGCGCATGTTCGCCGGCACGCATACGACGCCGACGCCGTCCCCCGCCGACGAACACCACCGACTGCGGCGCAGCCTCGGCTTCCGCGACCTGGTGGTCTACGGGCTGCTGTTCATCGCGCCCATGGCGCCGGTCGGCGTGTTCGGCACGCTGGACGCCAGGTCGCACGGCGCGGTCGCGCTGGTGTACCTGGTGGCCACGGTCGCCATGGCGTTCACCGCGTTCAGCTATGCGCAGATGGTGCGGGTGGTGCCGCAGGCCGGGTCGGTGTTCGCCTACGCGCGCGCGGGGCTCGGCCCGGGCGCGGGGTTCATCGCGGGGTGGATGGCGATGCTGGACTACGTGCTGATCCCGGCGGTGGCCTATCTCTTCTCCGGGATCGCCCTGCACGCGCTGGTCCCCGGGGTGTCCCGGTGGGCGTGGACCGCGCTGGCCGTGGTGGTCACGACGCTGCTGAACCTGTGGGGGGTGCGGGCCGCCGCGCTGGTCGGGTTCCTCGTGCTGGTCCTGGAGGTCGTGGTCCTACTGGTGTTCGTGGTGTCGGCGGTCGTGGTGCTGGCGCGGGACGGGGCGCAGCGGGGGCTGTGGTCGCCGCTGTCCGGGGACGGCAGCCAGGGCGCGTTCGCGCCGTCGGCGGTGGTCGGGGCGGTGTCGGTGGCGGTGCTGTCGTATCTGGGCTTCGACGCGATCGCGACCTTCGCGGAGGAGGTCGGCGGGGGCTCGGCGAAGGTGGCTCGGGCGCTGCTGTGCTGTCTGGCGCTGGCCGGGGTGCTGTTCGTGGCGCAGACCTATCTGGTGGCGCTGCTGGAGCCGACGACGTCCGCGCGGCTGGCGGCCGAGCCGGTGCGGCAGGGGTCGGCCTTCTACGACGCCGTGGACGCGTCGGTCGGTGGCTGGCTGCGTGATCTGGTGGCCGCGAGCAAGGCGGTCGGGGCGGCGTTCGCCGCGCTGGCGGGGCAGGCGGCGGCCGGCCGGCTGCTGTTCGCGATGGGCCGGGACCGGCGGCTGCCGCGGGCGCTGGCGCGCACGGATGCGGGGGTTCCGCGGGTCGCGTTGCTGGTCTCGGCGGTCATCACCATGGGGGCGGCGGTGTGGGCGGCGCGGCGGGGGGACGGGCTGGACAAGCTGGTGTCGGTGGTCGACATCGGGGCACTGACCGCGTTCACGCTGCTGCACGCGAGCGTGGTGGGGTATTTCGGGCGGCGCAGGGCGGGGTGGAGCTGGTGGCGGCACGGGGTGGTGCCGGTGGTGGGCGCGGGGGTCACGATGGCGGTGATCGCGGAGGCGAGCAGGGCGGCGCAGGTGGTGGGGGCGGTGTGGCTGGTGTGCGGGGTGGGGGTGCTGGTGGCGCAGCGGCGCGGGAGCGGCGCCCCTTAGGGGCGCGGGGAACTGCGCGACCGGCCACGACGGAGCCGCGCACCTCGGACGGCAGCGAGCCCCACGGTGGCAAGGACCCGGTGCCCGAGAGACCGACGGCGCGGGGCTGCGCCCCTTAGGGGCGCGGGGAACTGCGCGAGCGGCCACGACGGAGCCGCACTCCTCGGACGGCAGCGAGCCCCCACCATGGGAGGGACCCGGTGTCACAGGGGACCGTTACGCTCGGCGCATGGCTGTGAACACGTCCCCCGAAGCCCCGCTTCCCGTCGGAGAGGTCTCCCGGATGATCGGGGGCTGGATCGACCGGCTCGGCGCCGTCTGGGTCGAGGGGCAGATCACACAGTTGTCGCGGCGGCCCGGTGCCGGGGTCGTGTTCCTGACGCTGCGCGACCCGTCGCACGACATCTCCGTGAGCGTGACCTGCTACCGGCAGGTGTTCGACGCGGTCGCGGACGTCGTCGGGGAGGGCGCCCGGGTCGTCGTCCTGGCGAAGCCCGAGTGGTACGCGCCGCGGGGGCAGCTGTCGCTGCGGGCCGCCGAGATAAGGCCGGTCGGCGTCGGCGAGCTGCTGGCCCGGCTGGAGCAGCTGAAGAAGGCGCTCGCGGCCGAGGGGCTGTTCGCCCCGGAGCGGAAGAAGCCGCTGCCGTTCCTGCCGCAGCTGATCGGGCTGGTCTGCGGACGCGCCTCCGCCGCGGAGCGGGACGTGCTGGAGAACGCCCGGCACCGCTGGCCCGCCGTCCGCTTCGAGGTGCGCAACGTCGCCGTGCAGGGCGTGCACGCGGTGCCGCAGGTCGTGCAGGCGGTGAAGGAGCTGGACGCCCTGGAGGACGTGGACGTCATCATCGTCGCGCGGGGCGGCGGCAGCGTGGAGGACCTGCTGCCGTTCTCCGACGAGCAGCTCGTCCGGGCGGTGGCGGAGTGCCGTACGCCCGTGGTGTCGGCGATCGGGCACGAACCGGACAGCCCGCTGCTCGATCACGTCGCCGATCTGCGTGCCTCGACGCCGACGGACGCGGCCAAGAAGGTCGTACCGGACGTCGGTGAGGAGCTCGAGCGGGTGCTGATGCTCCGGGACCGCGCCCGGCGCTGTGCGCGGGCATTCGTGGAGCGGGAGGAGCGGGGGCTGGCCCATGCGCTGGCCCGGCCGTGCATGGAGGATCCGCACCGGATGCTGGACGAGCGCGCCGATCAGGTGGCCGCCCTGGCGGAGCGGGGCCGGCGCACCCTCGGTCATCTCCTCGACCGCGCGGACTCGGAGCTGTCGCACACGCACGCGCGTGTGGTGGCGCTCTCCCCCGCGGCCACGCTCCGGCGCGGCTACGCGGTGCTGCAAAAGGCCGACGGGCATGTGGTGCGCGATCCGGCCGAGGTGACGGGCGGCGAGGCGCTGCGGGCCCGCGTCGCCGACGGTGAATTCACAGTGAAGGTGGGCGAATGACGAGCAAGGTGGACGAGGCGCTGTCGTACGAGCGGGCGCGGGACGAGCTGATCGAGGTGGTACGGCGGCTGGAGGCGGGCGGTACGACGCTGGAGGAGTCCCTCGCTCTGTGGGAGCGCGGCGAGGAGCTGGCCAAGGTGTGCCGGCGCTGGCTGGAGGGCGCGCGGGCCCGGCTGGACGCGGCGCTGGCCGAGGAGGAGGAGACCGAGTAGGGCGCCGGCGGGACTCGGTCCGCGTGAGGCGGGTCACCCCGGCCAGAGGTTGGTTGAAGGTTAAACCTCATTGACGTAGGGTCGTACCCGTCAGCCGGTCCGCACCCCTGGACCGGACGCGCATCCGAGGAAGGCACGCATGTCTCTCGTTCTTGACCCCGCCGCCCAGGACCTGCTGTTCCGCGAGGCCCGCACCGCGAACACCTTCACCGACGAGCCGGTGACCGAGGAGCAGGTCCAGGCGATCTACGACCTGGTCAAGTACGGCCCCACCGCCTTCAACCAGACCCCGCTGCGCATCACCCTGGTCCGCTCCCCCGAGGCCCGTGAGCGCCTGGTGAAGCACATGGCCGAGGGCAACCAGCCGAAGACCGCCGCCGCCCCGCTGGTCGCGATCCTCTCCGCGGACAACGAGTTCCACGAGGAGCTGCCGGCCCTCTTCCCGGCCTTCCCGCAGGCCAAGGACCTCTTCTTCGCCGAGCGTCCGGCCCGGGAGGGCGCCGCCGCGCTCAACGCCGCGCTCCAGGCCGCCTACTTCATCGTCGGCGTGCGCGCCGCGGGTCTGGCCGCCGGCCCGATGACCGGGTTCGACTTCGAGGGCGTCCGCAAGGAGTTCCTGGACGAGGACCACACCCCGCTGATGATCGTCAACATCGGCAAGCCGGGCCCCGGCGCCTGGTACCCGCGCTCGCCGCGACTGGCCTACGAGGACGTCGTCACGACCGTCTGAGCCACTACGGCACACCAGAAGAGGCCCCCAGCACCGCCGGGGGCCTCTTCTCGTGTGTTCGCGTGCGCCGGCGGGCAGGTCAGCCGGTCTTCAGCGCCGCCGCCATCTTCGTCAGCTCGGTGAAGGACGCGGTGCCGGCCACCACCGTGGTGGAGCCGGGCGTCTTCTCCAGGACGAGGGCGTCGTAGCGGCCGCCGGTGTAGCGGGTCCAGGTGCGGCCGGCGATCTGCTCGGTCCGCTGGGTCGCCGAGGCGCCCTGGCTGGCGTCGTCGATGAACCCGGCGCGCTTCTGCGTGGACTGCTCGACCTGGACGTACTGCCCGTCCGGGGTCTGGAAGCCCAGGTGCCAGTGGTCGCCGCCGTCCTCCTGGAAGCTTACGGAGGTCGCTTTCCAGGTACTCGGCAGGCCCTCGGGTGCCGCGACCGGGTAGCCCGCGGCCCGGCGGGCCGTGAGCAGCTCGACCCGGTAGTCGACCCGCTTGAGCTCCGGAGCGTGATCGTCGTGCGGGACGCCGACGAACCAGATGCCGACCGCCACGACGGCGATCAGGGCCAGGGAGAGAACCATGTCCCGGGCCGTCTTCTGCTTGCCTTTCGAACCTGCCACGCCCTCTATCGTCGCAGGTGCCCCAAGCGCTCATCCGTGGGGTCCCCTGCTCATTTTGTCTGCCTAACGATAGAGTCAGGGGCACTACCCTCATCCGGCCGTCGTCGTATCAGAAAGGTGCGCTCCGATGACCGAAAATCATCATCTGCCGTCCGAGCTTGACGTTCCCTCCGAGGCTCCCGACCGCAACCTCGCCCTGGAACTGGTCCGGGTGACCGAAGCCGCGGCGATGGCCGCGGGCCGCTGGGTGGGGCGCGGCGACAAGAACGGCGCCGACGGTGCCGCGGTGCGCGCCATGCGGACCCTCGTCTCCACCGTCTCGATGAACGGCGTCGTCGTCATCGGTGAGGGCGAGAAGGACGAGGCCCCGATGCTCTTCAACGGGGAGCACGTGGGCGACGGCACCGGCCCCGAGGTCGACATCGCCGTCGACCCGATCGACGGCACCACGCTGACCGCCAAGGGCATGCCGAACGCGATCGCCGTCCTGGCCGCCGCCGAGCGCGGCGCGATGTTCGACCCGTCCGCCGTGTTCTACATGGACAAGCTGGTCACCGGCCCCGAGGCGGCCGAGTTCGTCGACATCGACGCGCCCGTGGCCGTGAACATCAAGCGCATCGCCAAGGCCAAGCGGTCCGCGCCGGAGGACGTCACCGTCGTCATCCTCGACCGGCCGCGGCACGAGGGTCTGATCCGCGAGGTCCGGGAGGCCGGCGCGCGCATCAAGCTGATCTCCGACGGCGATGTCGCCGGCTCCATCTACGCGCTGCGCGAGGGCACCGGCGTCGATCTGCTGCTCGGCATCGGCGGCACCCCCGAGGGAATCATCTCGGCCTGCGCCGTGAAGTGCCTCGGCGGCACCATCCAGGGCAAGCTGTGGCCCAAGGACGACGAGGAGCGGCAGCGGGCCATCGACGCCGGGCACGACTTGGACCGGGTGCTGACCACCGACGACCTGGTGTCCGGCGAGAACGTCTTCTTCGTCGCGACCGGCATCACCGACGGTGAGCTGCTGCGGGGCGTGCGGTACCGGTCGGAGACCGCGCTGACCGAGTCGATCGTGATGCGGTCGAAGTCGGGGACGGTGCGCAGGATCGACTCCGAGCACCGGCTGAGGAAGCTGCGGGCCTACAGCGCGATCGACTTCGACCGGGCCAAGTAGCACCTGCCGGGACGTGCGGCGCCCCCTGTGCGGAGGGGGCGCTGATCTCATCCGGCCCGGCGGCGGCTCTCCCTGCGGCTACGCGGCCGGGCTCATCCCGCTATGCGGTTGGTGGTCGCCCGCGCCGCCTTCTTCAGCTCCAGGTCCCGCCGGCGGCGCCTCGCCAGCACCACGCGGCGCTCCGCCGCCGTCAGGCCGCCCCAGACGCCGTAGGGCTCGGGCTGGAGGAGGGCGTGTTCGCGGCACTCGACCATGACCGGGCAGCGGGCGCAGACGCGTTTGGCCGCTTCCTCACGGGACAGCCGGGCCGCGGTCGGCTCCTTCGACGGGGCGAAGAACAGCCCCGCCTCGTCACGCCGGCACACCGCCTCGGTGTGCCACGGGGCGTCCTGGTCCCGGTCCCTGCCTCGATCCCTGTCCTGTGCCGGCATCCGCTGGGCCGGAACGGCAGCTACATGCAGGGACGAATGCGGCGGTTGCAGCACGGTCTACTCCTGACGACGGCTTCGCGGGCGAGACACGATGCAGCAAGGCCTACCCGCTGTGCGCGGGCCTATGCACAGCGTTCCCAAGCGCAGGCGCACGGCGGCTCGTTCGCGCCCCCGGTACAGCGCCACCGGCGCAGCGCCCCCGGCGGTCCGGCCGTCCGCCCGGCGGGCGATGCGCGGCCGTCAACGCCCCAGGTGCTTGCGCAGCTTCCGGTCGACCTTGTCCTGGGTGCGCTCCAGCTTCCGGTCGACCTTGCTCTGCACCCGCTCCAGGATGTCCGCCACCCGCCGGCCGCGCTTGGCCCGCGCCTCCACATTGCCGAGCACGGCCCAGCCGTCGACGTAGACGACCGGCGCGTTCGCGTCGACCGAGTCCAGCGTGTCCACCTCGAAGTTGCCGAGGACGCCGCCGCCGGTGCCGCGCAGCGACACGTTCTCCGGCACCCGGATCTGGACGTCGCCGAAGACCGACACGGCCTTGATGACGACCTGCTGGTACTCGAAGATCGCCTCGCTCAGGTCTATCTCGACGCTGCCGAAGACCGAATACGCGTGCAGCCGGCGCCCGGCGCGCCAGCGGCCGCGGCGGACGGCGCTGCTGAAGACCGCGACCACGCTGGCGTCGGCCTCGGCGGGCAGCGCGTCCGGGGCGGGGCGTGGCGCGGCCGCGGTGTAGGCGGAGGCGGCCGGCCGCTGGTGGGCGCCGGGCAGGTCCTGGAGGAAGACCTCCAGTTCACCCACGGTCTTGGCGCGCAGCACGCCGTCCACGCGCTCGGCGTGCTCGTCGGCGGTCAGCCGGCCCTCGGCGAGGGCCTCACGGAGGATGTCGGCGACCCGGTCACGGTCGGCGTCCGAGGCGCGCAGCCCGCCGGGGCCCGGGACACCCAGGGCGCTCGGGGCGGCGGTCGCGTCGGTCGTGTCGGGGGTTCGGGCGGGCTTCTGAAGGTCCACGGCAGCAGCGTACCGAAACGCGATAGATCGCGACTAGGGGCTGTGGAAAACCCCGGCGTGTCGAACTGAGCCTTACCTCACAGGTTCCGTGTCGGCGGCAGGTTCTAGGCTGGTGAGGCCCGCCAGCGTCGGCGGGCGGCCGTCCGTCAGAGTGAGGAATGGGCTGAGATGCCTGAGTTCGCGTACACCGATCTGCTCCCCCAGGGAGAGGACACCACCCCGTACCGGCTGGTGACGTCCGAGGGCGTCTCCACCGTCGAGGGCCCGGACGGGCGGACGTTCCTCAAGGTGGAGCCGGAGGCGCTGCGCACGCTGGCCGCCGAGGCCATCCACGACATCCAGCACTATCTGCGCCCCGCCCACCTCGCCCAGCTGCGCCGGATCATCGACGACCCGGAGGCGTCCGGCAACGACAAGTTCGTCGCGCTGGACCTGCTGAAGAACGCGAACATCGCGGCGGCCGGCATGCTGCCCATGTGCCAGGACACCGGCACGGCGATCGTCATGGGCAAGCGCGGGCAGAACGTGCTCACGTCCGGCGAGGACGAGAAGCACCTCTCCCACGGCATCTACGACGCCTACACCAAGCTCAACCTGCGCTACTCGCAGATGGCTCCGCTCACCATGTGGGAGGAGAAGAACACCGGCTCCAACCTGCCGGCCCAGATCGAGCTGTACGCCACGGACGGCGGCGCCTACAAGTTCCTGTTCATGGCGAAGGGCGGCGGCTCCGCCAACAAGTCCTTCCTCTACCAGGAGACGAAGGCCGTCCTGAACGAGGCCTCCATGATGAAGTTCCTGGAGGAGAAGATCCGTTCGCTGGGTACGGCCGCCTGCCCGCCGTACCACCTGGCGATCGTCGTCGGCGGCACCAGCGCGGAGTACGCGCTGAAGACCGCGAAGTACGCCTCCGCGCACTACCTGGACGAGATCCCGGCGGAGGGCTCGGAGCTGGGCCACGGCTTCCGCGACAAGGAGCTGGAGGAGAAGGTCTTCGAGCTGACCCAGAAGATCGGCATCGGCGCGCAGTTCGGCGGCAAGTACTTCTGCCACGACGTGCGGGTGATCCGGCTGCCGCGGCACGGCGCGTCCTGCCCGGTCGCCATCGCCGTCTCCTGCTCGGCCGACCGCCAGGCCGTCGCGAAGATCACCGCCGAGGGCGTCTTCCTGGAGCAGCTGGAGACCGACCCGGCGCGGTTCCTGCCGGAGACCACGGACGAGCACCTCGACGAGTCCTCGGACGTCGTCAAGATCGACCTCAACCAGCCGATGGACACGATCCTCGCGGAGCTGACCAAGTACCCGGTCAAGACCCGTCTCTCGCTGACCGGTCCGCTGGTCGTGGCCCGTGACATCGCCCACGCCAAGATCAAGGAGCGGCTGGACGCGGGCGAGGAGATGCCGCAGTACCTGAAGGACCACCCGGTGTACTACGCGGGCCCGGCGAAGACGCCCGAGGGGTACGCCTCCGGTTCCTTCGGCCCGACGACGGCCGGCCGGATGGACTCCTACGTCGAGCAGTTCCAGGCGGCGGGCGGCTCCAAGGTGATGCTGGCGAAGGGCAACCGGTCCAAGCAGGTCACCGACGCGTGTGCCGCGCACGGCGGCTTCTACCTCGGCTCCATCGGCGGCCCCGCCGCCCGTCTCGCCCAGGACTGCATCAAGAAGGTGGAGGTCCTGGAGTACGAGGAGCTGGGCATGGAGGCCGTGTGGAAGATCGAGGTCGAGGACTTCCCGGCGTTCATCGTGGTGGACGACAAGGGCAACGACTTCTTCCAGGACCCGGCCCCGGCGCCGACGTTCACGTCGATTCCGGTTCGCGGGCCCGGGCTGGCGTAGTACCTCGGGTGCGGCGGGGGACGGATCTCGCCCCCGCCGCCCCTACCCGTCCCCTCCCAGGGAGGCGCCGTCAGCCCCGGCGGTAGCCCGCCCACAGGGGGCCGCCTGCCAGGTCCAGGGCCTCCTGGACCGCCGCCGTGAAAGCGTCGGCCCCCTCGGCCGTACCGGCGACCGCCGCCGCCGCGGCCGCCGTCAGCCGGCCGTGCAGGCCGGGGTCGGCCATGGCCAGACGGCGGGAGAGCCACTTGCCGCCGCCCAGCCAGTGGCCCCCCGTGAGCAGCACCAGCTCGGAGGCGCGCCGGAGCAGGTCGGCCACCAGATAGGTGCGCTCCAGCGGGTCGGTGCAGCCGCGGAAGTCGTCCAGGGTGTCGGTGAGCGCGTACCGCCGGTCCGCCAGCTCGGCGGCCGGGACGGGCGGCGGGCCCGCGGCGAGGCGTTCCCGGGCCTCGGTGCGCAGGGCCGCGCCGAGGCCGTCCGCGTCGGCCAGCAGCATGCCGTGCGCGCACATGTGCAGCAGCGGTGAGCTGCGCCCGGCCGTCTCCCGCTCCGCGAAGGCCCGCCAGTCGGCCTCCGTCTGGACGAACAGCTCCACCGGCCAGCCCCGGTGCACCAGGCTCTCCCGGAAGGGCGCGGGCGGCCCGGCCAGCAGCACGACGATGTCCAGGTCCGAGGTGGGGGTACGGCGCTCGGTCAGCACGCTTCCGGCGAGGAACGCGGCGCGCGCGTCGGGGAAGCGGGCGTGCACCAGGTCCCGTGCGATCGTCACATGATCCATCGGCCCAGTGTGGCGGACCGCGGCCCGTACCCGACCGGCCCAGCCCTCGGAACATACGCGTCCGTCCGATCGCTGTACCCGGCATGAGCGACTACCGCATCGAGCACGACTCCATGGGCGAGGTCAGGGTTCCGGCACACGCGAAGTGGCGGGCGCAGACCCAGCGTGCCGTCGAGAACTTCCCGGTCTCGGGGCAGCGGCTGGAACGCGCCCACATCGAGGCGCTGGCCCGGATCAAGGGCGCCGCCGCCAAGGTGAACGCCGAGCTGGGAGTGGTGGACAAGGACATCGCCGAGGCGATCCAGGAGGCGGCCCGGGAGGTCGCCGAGGGGACGTGGGACGAGCACTTCCCGGTGGACGTGTTCCAGACCGGCTCGGGGACCTCGTCCAACATGAACACCAACGAGGTCATCGCCACCCTGGCGAGCGAGCGGCTCGGCCGGGACGTGCACCCCAACGACCACGTCAACGCCTCGCAGTCGTCCAACGACGTCTTCCCGTCCAGCATCCACATCGCGGCCACCGCCGCCGTGACCCACGACCTGATCCCGGCCCTCGACCACCTCGCCGCCGCCCTCTCCCGCAAGGCCGACGAGTTCGCCGACGTCGTCAAGTCCGGGCGGACGCACCTGATGGACGCCACCCCGGTGACCCTGGGGCAGGAGTTCGGGGGGTACGCGGCCCAGGTGCGGTACGGCGTCGAGCGGCTGCGGGCGTCCCTTCCCCGGCTCGCCGAACTGCCGCTCGGCGGGACCGCGGTCGGGACCGGGATCAACACCCCGCCCGGGTTCTCGGCCGCCGTGATCGAGGAGGTCGCCCGGGTCACCGGGCTGCCGCTGACCGAGGCCCGCGACCACTTCGAGGCGCAGGGTGCCCGGGACGGGATCGTGGAGACCAGCGGCCAGCTCAGGACCATCGCGGTCGGCCTGACGAAGATCGCCAACGATCTGCGGTGGATGTCGTCGGGGCCGCGGACCGGGCTCGCGGAGATCCGGCTGCCCGATCTCCAGCCGGGGTCGTCCATCATGCCGGGCAAGGTGAATCCGGTCGTACCGGAGGCGGTGCTGATGGTCGCCGCGCAGGTGATCGGCAACGACGCCACCATCGCGACCGCCGGTGCCGCCGGCAACTTCGAACTCAACGTCATGCTGCCGGTCATCGCCAAGAACGTGCTGGAGTCGGTCCGGCTGCTCGCCAACGTCTCGCGGCTGCTGGCCGACCGGACCGTCGACGGCATCACCGCCGACCGTGAACGCGCCCGGGAGTACGCCGAGTCGTCCCCGTCCGTCGTCACCCCGCTGAACAAGTACATCGGGTACGAGGAGGCCGCGAAGGTCGCCAAGAAGTCGCTCGCCGAGCGGAAGACGATCCGCGAGGTGGTGCTGGAGGGCGGATACGTCGAGCGGGGCGAACTGACGGCGCAGCAGCTGGACGAGGCGCTGGACGTCCTGCGGATGACCCGCCCGTGACGGCCCGGTGACCCGGCACGTCCCCGGCGGCGAACGTTTCCGGCCACCGCCGGGGACCGTGACCCGCACCGCAGCGACACGGTCCCGGGACACCTAATATCTGTCCATGACGGACGACGGAGCGATGACACAGATGGCAGCCGGACCCCTGACCTACTGGGCCCCGGGGACACCGATCCTGTGGCGGTACCGGGAGAACTCCGGTGCGCACTTCCACATCGCACGGCCCGTCACCGTCGTCCGCGACGACGCCGAGCTGCTCGCCGTCTGGATGGCCCCCGGCACCGAGTGCGTCAAGCCGGTGCTGGCCGACGGCACCCCGGTCCACCAGGAGCCGCTGGAGTCCCGCTACACCAAGCCCCGCGCGGTGCAGCGGGGCCGCTGGTTCGGCACCGGTGTGCTGAAGCTGGCCCAGCCCGGCCGGCCCTGGTCGGTGTGGCTGTTCTGGGAGGCGGGCTGGCAGTTCAAGAACTGGTACGTCAACCTCGAGGAACCGCTGGCCCGTTGGGCGGGCGGGGTGGACTCCGAGGATCACTTCCTGGACATCACGGTCGATCCGGACCGCAGCTGGCACTGGCGCGACGAGGACGAGTTCGCCCAGGCCCAGCGGGACGGGCTGATGGACGCGGCGACCGCCGAGCGGGTCCGGGCGGCCGGGCGGGAGGCGATCGGGGTGATCGAGGCGTGGGGGGCGCCGTTCTCCGACGGCTGGCAGCACTGGCGCCCGGACCCCTCCTGGGCGGTACCGTCACTCCCCGAGGACTGGGACCGCACCCCCGCGCACGTGTCCTCATGAGACCCTTGATGCGCCCCCGGGCAAGAAACGTAGGATCGTCCTCCGCAAGGGCGTACAACAGCAGCAACTACCGGAGCAAGCACCGGGCCTGACCGATCGTCACCGAGGGGCGTCAGCACGTGAACGAGGGGTACCAGGGCACCATCACCGGCCGTGCGGGCCCCGCCGGTGGCACGGCGACAACCGCTCAGCACGCGGAAATTCCGTTCCTGGGGCACGTATTGCGGGTATCGGGACTTCTGCGGGACCAACTGCGCGCCCGGCGCGCAGCCCCGGACGGATGGATGCGACACGCGTGACGGAGCAGCCCACCTCCTTCGAGCGCCCTCAGGGCGCCGACCCCGCGGAGGCCCGCGGGGCGCTCTTGCGTACCCCGACCCAGCTCGGCATGCCCGCCTTACCGGTCCAGGCCCGGTCCGACGGGACGCCCTCCGGCCCCGGGACGGCCACGTCCCGCGGCCCGGGTGACCAGGGGAAGGAGCCCTCAGTCAACGGTCCAGAGCACTCCCAGCCGGCCACCGCCGAACCCGGCGCGCACCGCCCGCGTCCCGCGACGGAGGGGATTCCGCCGCAGCCCGGTGCCGAGCAGGACCGGACACCGGGCGCCACGGAGCGCCGTACCGGGCGGGGACTGCCGCCGGGGCGGCCGATGCCGATGCGGCGCGACGGCGACCGGCTCAGGTTCGTCGGCGCGGCCACCCGGCGGATCGCCCGCGGCCTCGACCTGGACGAGATCGTGATGGGCCTGTGCCGGGCCACGGTGCCGACCTTCTCGGACGCGATCCTCGTCTATCTGCGCGACCCGCTGCCGGTCGGCGACGAGCGGCCCACCGGCCCGGTGATGCTGCGGCTGCGCCGCACCGACCGGATCCCGGAGGAGCGGGACACCGACGGTGTGCTGCTGCCGCCGGCCTTCGAGCCGGAACCGGATCCCTCCCCGCTGGCCGATCTGTCGGCGCTGACCACCGAGCTGTGCGAGGTGCTGCCCGGCGGTGCGCTGAACGAGGTGCTGCGCGGGGTGCGCCCGGTCTTCGCGGACGCGCCCGCCGCCCGGGCCGCGCTGCCCGAGCTGCTCGGCGAGGACGGCGAGGCGCTGGTGCCCTCCGGGCAGCACGCGATCCTCGCGCCGCTGCGCGGCCGGCGCCGGGTGATCGGCGCGGCGCTGTTCCTGCGCCGCCCGGAGCGGCTCGCCTTCGAGGCGGACGACCTGCTGGTGGCCGCGCAGCTGGCCACGCACAGCGCGCTCGGCATCGACAAGGCGGTGCTGTACGGCCGGGAGGCCTACATCGCCGACGAGTTGCAGCGCACCATGCTGCCCGAGACGCTGCCCCGGCCGACCGGTGTGCGGCTCGCGTCCCGGTACCTCCCGGCCGCCGAGACGGCCCGGGTGGGCGGCGACTGGTACGACGCGATCCCGCTGCCCGGCAGCCGGGTGGCGCTGGTCGTCGGAGATGTCATGGGGCACTCGATGACCTCGGCGGCGATCATGGGGCAGCTGCGCACCACCGCGCAGACCCTGGCCGGGCTGGACCTGCCGCCGCAGGAGGTGCTGCACCACCTGGACGAGCAGGCGCAGCGGCTGGGCACCGACCGCATGGCGACCTGCCTGTACGCGGTCTACGACCCGGTGACGCACCGCATCACCATCGCCAACGCCGGCCATCCGCCGCCCGTGCTGCTGCATCTGGGCGGGCGGGCCGAGGTGCTGCGGGTGCCGCCGGGCGCGCCGATCGGCGTGGGCGGGGTGGATTTCGAGGCGGTGGAGCTGGACGCGCCCGCCGGGGCCACGCTGCTGCTGTACACCGACGGGCTGGTGGAGTCCCGGCTGCGGGACGTGTGGACCGGCATAGAGCAGCTGCGGGAACGGCTGGCCGCGACCGCCCAGTTGACCGGCCCGGACCATCCGCCGCCGCTGGAGGCGCTGTGTGACGAGGTCCTCGACATGCTCGGTCCGGGCGACCGGGACGACGACATCGCGCTGCTCGCGGCCCGCTTCGACGGGATCGCGCCGAGCGATGTGGCGTACTGGACGCTGGCTCCGGAGGACTCGGCGCCGGGCCAGGCCCGTCGGCTGGCCCGGCGTGCGCTCGCCCGCTGGGACCTGGAGGAGCTGACGGACTCGGTGGAGCTGCTGGTCAGCGAGGTCGTGACGAACGCCGTACGGTACGCGTCCCGGCCGGTGACGCTGCGGCTGCTGCGCACGGACGTGCTGCGCTGCGAGGTCGGCGACGATGTGCCGCAGTTGCCGCGGCTGCGGCAGGCGCGGGCCACGGACGAGGGCGGGCGCGGCCTGTACCTGGTGAACCGGCTGGCCCGGCGCTGGGGCGCGACCCGGCTGAGCGTGGGCAAGGTGGTCTGGTTCGAGCTGAACCGGAGCTGACGGCCGTACACATGCACAAGGGCGCCCGGTGTGCACCGGGCGCCCTTCGTGTGTCCGCTCCCTGCCGGCCGCTACTGGTTGGCCGGGTCCAGCGGGTCCTCCGGGGTGATCGGGTCCGTCGGCTCCTGGCTGGTCGGCGTCTGGGTCGGCGGGGTCTGGGTGGGCGTCCGGGACGGCGGCGCGCTGGTCGGCGTCTGCGTGGGGGTCCGGGACGGCGGCGCGGACGACGTCGGTGCCTTGCTGGTGGGCGTCTGCGAGGGCGTCCGGGTCGGGGTGTGGCTGACCGTCGGCGGCGGGGTCGGGGCGACGGCGGCGCCCTGGGTGGTGTCCAGCTCGAACGTGGCGGCGTGGGTCACGCCGAAGGTGTACTGGGCCCAGATCTGTGCCGGGTAGGTGCCGCCGTTGACGCGGCCCGAGCCGGGCAGTTGTCCGGTCGCGCCCGTCAGGGAGACATGGCGGCCGGTGCCCTTCTCCTCGCCGAACAGGCCGACGGAGGTGACCAGGTCGGGCGTGTAGCCGGTGAACCAGGCGGACTTGTCCTCGTCGGAGGTGCCGGTCTTGCCGGCCACCTGCTGGCCGGCGCGCAGCGGGTTGTCGGCCACGTGCTCCTTCGCCGTACCGTCGTCGACCACGCCGGTGAGCACCGAGGTGACGGTGTCGGCGGCGCTCCGGCTGAGCACGGACGCGCCGAGCGAGTCCGGCTTGACGGTACGGCCGTTCAGCTCGGCCGACTTGATGATCGACGGGGTGACCCGGTCGCCGTGGTTGGCGAAGGTGGCGTAGATGCCGGCCATCTCCAGCGGGCTCGCGCCCATGGAGCCCAGGGTCTGGGCGGGCACGGCCTGCATGCCCTTGGTGTCCATGCCGAGCTGCTTGGCGGTGTCCATCACCCGGGTCATCCCGACGTCCACGCCCATCTGCGCGAAGACCGAGTTGACCGAGTTGTTCATCGCCTGCTGGACGGTGATGGGCCCGTAGTCGACGTCGTCCTCGTTGGGCGGTGCGAAGCCGGCCTTGCTGCCGTGGTCCACGACCGGGCGGCCGCTGGTGCCGTCGTAGACGGTGTCGGCGCTGATCGGGGTCCCGTCCTGGGTGGTGGCGCCGTTCTGGAGCGCGGCGGCGAGGATGACGGGCTTGAACGTCGAGGCCGGCTGGTAGTCCCGCCGGGTGGCGTTGTCGATGTAGTGCTTGTAGTAGTCCTGGCCGCCGTAGAGCGCGACGATCTGGCCGTTCCGTGGGTTGACCGAGACGGCTCCGGCCTGGACGTTGCGGTCGACCTTGCGCTGCTTGGGCTCGAGCTTGCCGGTCAGCTGGGTCTTGACGGCCTGTTCCAGCGCGGCCTGCTTCTTGCGGTCGACGCTGAGCGTGATGGTCCAGCCCTTGCGTTCGACCGCGGTCTCCGCCTGGGCCTGGGTCAGCCCGTCGGTCTGCATGAGCCGCTGTTCGAGCTGCTGGTTGGCGAGCTCGACCAGATAGCCCTTCTGCCCGTCGAGGCCCGGGGCGCCCTTGGGGGCCCTGGGCTTGGGGAAGTGCATGGCCTGCCGCGCGGCGGGGTCCAGCCAGTGCTGCTTGACCATGTTGTCGAGGACGTAGTTCCAGCGCTCCTTGACCAGCCGCTTGCCGGTGTCGCTCGCGACGGCCCAGTCGTACTGGCTGGGCGCCTGGAGCAGGGCGGCGAGATAGGCGCCCTGCTGGACACTGAGCTTCTTGGCGTCGATGTGGTAGTACGCCTGGGCCGCGGCCTGGATGCCGTAGGCGCCACGGCCGTAGTAGCTGGTGTTGATGTAGCCGGCGAGGATCTGGTCCTTGGTCTTCTCGCGGTCCACCTTCAACGAGATGACCAGTTCCCTCAGCTTGCGGGTGACGGTCTGGTCCTGGTTGAGGTAGTAGTTCTTGACGTACTGCTGGGTGATGGTCGAGCCGCCCTGCTTGCCCTTGCCGGTCAGCGTGTTGAGCATGGCGCGGGCAGTGCCCTTGAAGTCGATGCCGACGTCGTTGTAGAAGCTCTTGTTCTCGGCGGCCACGAAGGTCAGCTGGACCTTGCGGGGCACCTTCGACAGGTCGACGATCTCGCGGTTGGTCTTGCCGTCGCGGGCCAGCACCGTGCCGTCGCTGAACTTGTAGACGTTGCTCTGCTGCTGGGCGGCCGCGTTCGCCTGGGGGATGTCGACGGACAGGTAGAGCGCGATGAAGCCGCCGATCAGCAGCAGGCACAGCCCGAAGAAGGTGCCGAGGACCTTCTTCCAGGTGAACAGCCGGCGTATGAGCGGCCTGCGGCCGGTCTCGGGCCCGGAGCGGCGCGGCTGGGGCGCCGCGCGGCGGCCACCGCGCTGCCGCGCTCGTCTCTCTTCCGCTCGTCCCATGAGTCCCTACGCTCGCTTCCGTCTCTGGATGGTCAGCTCCGAAAGCTAACACCCGCCTCTATGACAAAGGGCGTCCGATCCGCACTTTTACGGACGTGACAATCAGCACCCGCCCCAACGGAACCGACGGCTGTGACGGTTGCAGGGTTGCTTGACAGGGAAAAGTGATATCACTTAGCTAGTCACACACCAGGCGCCCCGACGGGTGCCGTCGAGCACGACCAGGAACGGGGGACACGACCATGTCCACGCACACCACCGCCGACGTACCCGAGATGCCCGCCCCGCGGGTGCGGGAGTTCTCCGCGCACAGCATCGGCGGCGGGCTCGCCCTGCTGCTCGGCCTGCTGGGGCTCGGCGGCACCGCGGCGCTGCTGGCCGCCGCCGCGAACGTCTCCGCGGCGGGTCCCAAGGCGGGGCTGATCATCGCCGGGATCGTCGTCTTCCTGGCCGCGGTCATCTCGCTGCGCGGTCTGAACACGGTCGCGCCCGGCGAGGCCCGGGTGGTGCAGCTCTTCGGCCGCTACCGGGGCACCATCCGGCAGGACGGCCTGCGCTGGGTGAACCCCTTCACCTCGCGGACCCGGATCTCCACCCGGGTGCGCAACCACGAGACCGCCGTACTGAAGGTCAACGACGCCTACGGCAACCCGATCGAGCTGGCCGCGGTCGTGGTCTGGAAGGTGCAGGACACCGCCCAGGCCGTGTTCGAGGTGGACGACTTCGCCGAGTTCGTCGCCACGCAGACCGAGACGGCCGTACGGCACATCGCGATCGAGTACCCCTACGACGCGCACGACGCGGACGGCCTCTCGCTGCGCGGCAACGCCGAGGAGATCACCGAGAAGCTGGCCGTGGAGCTCCAGGCCCGGGTCGAGGCGGCCGGTGTGCAGATCGTCGAGTCGCGCTTCACGCATCTCGCGTACGCTCCGGAGATCGCCTCCGCGATGCTCCAGCGGCAGCAGGCGGGAGCGGTCGTGGCGGCCCGCCGGGAGATCGTGGACGGCGCGGTCGGCATGGTGGAGGCGGCGCTCGCCCGGATCTCCGAGGCGGACATCGTGGAGCTGGACGAGGAGCGGAAGGCGGCGATGGTGTCGAACCTGATGGTGGTGCTGTGCGGGGACCGCGCCCCGCAGCCGGTCCTCAACACCGGGACGCTCTACCAGTGACCGACCCGGCCGAGGGTGCGGCCCCGCGGCGCCGGCCTCAGCAGCGCAAACAGGTGCTGCTGAGGCTCGACCCGGCGGTGTACGACGCGCTCGCCCGGTGGGCCGGGGACGAGCTGCGGTCCGCCAACGCGCAGATCGAGTTCCTGCTGCGCAAGGCGCTGGCGGAGGCGGGGCGACTGCCGAAGGACACTGGGCCGCTGCCCCGCCGCGGACGGCCCCCCGGCACCTCCTGACCGGCCGACAACCCGGGTGACCTGCGACTTCGCGGGTATACCCGGGTTCTATACATACTGCGTATACACGGTGTGTAGAGTGCTCCGCATGTCCATCGGTCACACCCTTCTGGGTCTCCTGGAGTCCGGCCCGCGGCACGGCTACGACCTCAAGCGGACCTTCGACGAGAAGTTCGGTCAGGACCGGCCGCTGCACTACGGCCAGGTCTACTCGACGATGTCCCGGCTGCTCAAGCACGGCCTCGTCGAGGTCGACGGCATCGAGGCCGGCGAGGGCCCCGAGCGCAAGCGGTACGCCATCACCGACGCGGGCATCACCGACGTCGAGCGCTGGCTCGGCACGCCGGAGAAGCCCGAGGAGTACCTCCAGTCGACCCTCTACACCAAGGTCGTCCTCGCCCTGCTCACCCACCGCGACGCGGGGGTCGTCCTCGACACCCAGCGCGCCGAGCATCTGCGCAGCATGCGGATCCTCACCGACCGCAAGCGCAAGGGCGACCTCGCCGACCAGCTGATCTGCGACCACGCCCTGTTCCACCTGGAGGCCGACCTGCGCTGGCTGGAGCTGACCGCGGCCCGGCTGGACCGGCTGCGCGAGGCGGTGGCCCGGTGAACGCTCCCGCCGGCTCCCTGCTCGTCGCCGACGACCTGCGCAAGAGCTACGGCCCGACCGTCGCGCTCGACGGCGCCGAGTTCTCCATCCACCCCGGCGAGGTCGTCGCCGTGATGGGCCCGTCCGGCTCGGGCAAGTCCACGCTGCTGCACTGCCTCGCCGGCATCGTGCCGCCGGACTCCGGGTCGATCCGCTACAACGGCCGCGAACTGGCCGGGATGGGCGACGCCGAGCGCAGCGCGCTGCGCCGCTCCGAGTTCGGGTTCGTCTTCCAGTTCGGCCAACTGGTGCCCGAGCTGACCTGTGTGGAGAACGTGGCACTGCCGCTGCGGCTGAACGGCGCCTCCCGCAAGGCCGCCGAGAGGACGGCGCTGGGCTGGCTGGAACGCCTGGAGGTGGACGATCTCGCGGGCAAGCGGCCCGGCGAGGTCTCCGGCGGCCAGGGGCAGCGGGTCGCGGTGGCGCGGGCCCTGGTCACCAGCCCCCGGGTGGTCTTCGCCGACGAGCCGACCGGCGCGCTCGACTCACTCAACGGCGAACGCGTGATGGAGCTGCTGACCGACGCGGCCCGCTCCACCAACGCGGCCGTCGTGCTGGTCACGCACGAGGCCCGGGTGGCCGCCTACTCCGACCGGGAGATCGTCGTACGGGACGGGAAGTCGCGGGACATGGAGCGCACCGTATGAGCATCCGGCAGTGGAGCCGCGATCTGGGCATGGGGGTCAGGTTCGCGTTCACCGGCGGGCGCGAGGGCTGGATCCGGGTGCTGCTGACGGCGGTCGGGGTCGGACTCGGCGTGGCGCTGCTGCTGCTGACGACCGCGATCCCGAACGCGCTGGCGGTACGGGACCAGCGAGGCCAGGCCCGCGAGGACCACACCTATGGCCCCTACCGGCCGAAGGCGTCGGACACCCTGGTGATCTCCGACGCCGACAGCAACTTCCGCGGCAGTGACGTCCGCGGCCGGCTGGTGCAGCCCGAGGGGCCGCGGGCACCGCTTCCCCCGGGGCTGACCCGGTATCCCGCGCCGGGCGAGATGATCGTCTCCCCCGCGCTGCGCGACCTCCTCGGCTCGGCGGACGGCAAGCTGCTGCGCGAGCGGCTGCCGTACCGGATCGTCGGCACGATCACCGAGCCCGGGCTCATCGGCTCGCACGACCTCGCCTACTACGCCGGGGCGAAGGACCTGGACCGGCAGCTCGACGGATGGCGGACGGCCCGGATCACCCACTTCGGGCCGGAGGAGCAGACGCAGCCCGACCCGACGGACCCGGTCCTGCTGCTGCTCGTGCTGGTCGCCTTCGTGGTGCTGCTGACGCCGGTCGCCGTGTTCATCGCCACGGCCGTACGGTTCGGCGGCGAGCGGCGCGACCGCAGACTGGCCGCGCTGCGGCTGGTCGGCGCCGACGGCCGGATGACCCGGCGGATCGCCGCGGGCGAGGCGCTCGCCGGCTCCCTGGTCGGACTGGTCTTCGGCACCGCGTTCTTCCTGCTCGGGCGGCAGGTCGCGGGCTCCGTCGAGATCGTGGGCATCAGCGTGTTCCCCAGCTATCTCAACCCCTCCCCGGCGCTGGCCGCCCTCGTCGCCCTCGCCGTTCCGGCGGCGGCGGTGCTGGTGACGCTGTTCGCGCTGCGCGGGGTGGTCATCGAGCCGCTGGGCGTGGTCCGTACGGCCCGGCCGGCGCGCCGCCGGCTGTGGTGGCGGCTGCTGCTGCCGCTGGCCGGACTGGCGTGTCTGGCGCCGCTGATCGGAGACATCCGCGGCAACGGCGACTTCAACCGCTATCTGGTGGTCGCCGGCATCCTGCTGCTGCTCCTCGGTGTCACCGCCCTGCTGCCGTGGGCCGTCGAGGCGGCCGTGGCCCGGCTCGGACGGGGCGGGGTGGCCTGGCAACTGGCCGTACGGCGGCTCCAGTTGAACAGCGGATCCGCGGCCCGCATGGTGAACGGCATCGCGGTCGCGGTCGCCGGGGCGATCGCGCTCCAGATGCTGTTCGCGGGCATCCAGGACGACTTCACCAAGTCCACCGGACGGGACACCGACCAGGCCCAGATGCAGGTCAACCTCTCCCGCGGCGTTCCCTTCCTCCCGGCCACCGCGCAGTTCACCCGGACCGAGGGCGTACGGAAGGCCACCTCGCTGGGCAGCACCGAGCTGGGCGACGGGACCTTCAGTTCCGAGCAGGGGCCGCAGCACACCGTCGGTCTCACCGTCGGCACCTGCACCGCGCTGCGCACGGTGGCCGAGCTGCCCTCCTGCCGCGACGGGGACGTCTTCGCCGTGACCGGCGGGGACCGGGACGCCGATGTAGCGAGGCTCGCCCGGCCCGGCCGCACCCTGCACCTGAACCCGGGCAGCGGCCGGCCCCACCTTCCCGACACGACGTGGACGGTGCCGGCCGGGCTGAAGAAGGGCCGCGCGCTCAAGGGCCCGGACGGGCTCGCGGAGAGCGAGGTGCTGGCCACCCCGCGCGCGATGTCCGCGCGGATGGGCCGCACGCTGGTCGGCGCGGTGTACCTCAAGCTCGACGAGAAGCGGCCGGACGTGCACGAGTACGTCCGCAACACCGCGGCACGGATCGATCCGCTGGCCGACACGATGGTGCTGGCGGCCACCGAGCGGTCCGCGCAGTTCTCCTCGATCCGCACCGGTACGTTCGCCGGCGCCGTCTGTGTGCTGGCGCTGATCGGGGTGAGCCTGCTGGTCTCCCAGCTGGAGCAGCTGCGCGAGCGCCGGAAGCTGCTGTCGTCGCTGGCCGCCTTCGGCACCCGTAAGCGCACCCTGGGCATGTCGGTGCTGTGGCAGACGGCGATCCCCATCGCCCTCGGCCTGCTCCTCGCCGCGGCGGCCGGGCTGACGCTGGGCGCGGTCCTGCTGCGCATGGTCGGCGCGACGGTGTCCGTGGACTGGCCGGGCGTGCTGTCGATGACCGGCGCGGGGGCGGCGGTGATCCTCACGGTCACCCTGCTGAGCCTGCCGCCGCTGCTGCGGCTGATGCGGCCGGAGGGCCTGCGCACCGAGTAACCGGGCTCAGGCCACCACCCGCACCGGCAGCGCCCGCATCGCCTCCCGCAGCGCCGCCGCCAGCTCCTCGTACTCCGCGGAGCGCGCCGCGCCGGCCCGCATGGCGAGCGCGACCCGGCGGCTCGGGGCCGGGTCGGCGAAGTACCCGGTGAGCAGCTGGCTGCTGCGGGCGGTCTCCAGCTTCAGGGCGGTGCGCGGCAGCAGCGTGCAGCCCAGCCCGCCCGCCACCAGCTGCACCAGCGTGGAGAGGCCGGCGGCCGTCGTGGTCACCGGGGCGTCCGCGCGGCCGGCCTCCCGGCAGATGTCGAGGGCCTGGTCGCGCAGGCAGTGCCCCTCGTCCAGGAGGAGCAGGTTCAGCTCCTTCAGCGCCTCGCGCGGAATGCCCTCGCGCCCGCCGAGCCAGTGGTCGAGCGGGGTGAGCAGGACGAAGTCCTCGTCGTACAGGGGGAGTTCCACCACACCCGGCACACCGAGCGGGACGGCGAGCAGCAGCAGGTCGAGCCGGCCGGAGTGCAGACCGTCGATCAGGCTGGCCGTCTGCTCCTCGTGCACCTGGAGGTCGAGCTGCGGATAGCGCTCGTGGACCAGCCGCAGCACGGTGGGCAGCAGGTACGGCGCCACCGTGGGGATCACCCCGAGGCGCAGCGCGCCGGTGAAGGGGGCCCGGACCGCCTCGGCCTCCTCCAGCAGCGCGCCGACCGCGTCCAGCACCGCCTTCGCCCGGACGGCCAGCCGCTCCCCCGCGGGCGAGAGCAGCACCTTGCGGGTCGTACGCTCGAGGAGGGTCACCCCGAGGGCCTCCTCCAGCGCCGAGACCGCGCCGGAGAGGGCGGGCTGGCTCATCCCGATGGCGGCCGCCGCGTCCCGGAAGTGCAGATGCTCGGCGACGGCGGCGAAGGCGCGCAGCTGTGCGAGGCTCGGCTGCCTCCGCTTTCCGTTACCCATGGTCACTGATAACTACCTCCGATCAACACGACCGAGTGTAGCTATTTCACTAATCAATGCACCCTGTGCCACCATCGACGACGTCCAACCCAAGGGGTCAAGACCCTCACAAAGGGTGTCCCTAGCTGCAAGGAGAGCGCGTGCTCACTGTCGGTGACAAGTTCCCCGAGTTCGAACTGACCGCCTGCGTCTCGCTGGAGAAGGGCAAGGAGTTCGAGCAGATCCACCACAAGTCCTACGAGGGCAAGTGGCTGGTCGTGTTCGCATGGCCGAAGGACTTCACCTTCGTCTGCCCGACCGAGATCGCCGCGTTCGGGAAGCTGAACGACGAGTTCGCCGACCGCGACGCCCAGATCCTCGGCTTCTCCGGTGACTCCGAGTTCGTCCACCACGCCTGGCGCAAGGACCACCCGGACCTGACCGACCTGCCGTTCCCGATGATGGCCGACTCCAAGCACGAGCTGATGCGCGACCTCGGCATCGAGGGCGAGGACGGCTTCGCGCAGCGCGCCGTCTTCATCGTCGACCCGAACCGCGAGATCCAGTTCACCATGGTCACCGCCGGTTCCGTGGGCCGTAACCCCAAGGAGGTCCTGCGGGTCCTCGACGCCCTCCAGACGGACGAGCTGTGCCCGTGCAACTGGACCAAGGGCGAGGACACGCTGGACCCGGTCGCGCTGCTGGCCGGTGAGTGACCCATGTCGCTCGACTCCCTGAAGTCCCGCGTCCCGGACTACGCCAAGGACCTCAAGCTCAACCTGGGCTCGGTCATCGGCAACTCCGACCTCCCCGCGCAGCAGCTGTGGGGCACCGTGCTGGCGACCGCCATCGCCTCCCGGTCCCCGATCGTGCTGCGTGAGCTGGAGCCGGAGGCGAAGGCGAACCTGTCGCCGGAGGCGTACACGGCCGCCAAGTCGGCCGCCGCCATCATGGCGATGAACAACGTCTTCTACCGGACGCGCCACCTGCTGTCCGACCACGAGTACGGCACCCTGCGCGCCGGTCTGCGGATGAACGTCATCGGCAACCCGGGCGTGGAGAAGGTCGACTTCGAGCTGTGGTCGTTCGCGGTGTCCGCGATCAACGGCTGCGGCATGTGCCTGGACTCGCACGAGCAGGTGCTGCGCAAGGCCGGTGTGGAGCGCGACGTGGTCCAGGAGGCGTTCAAGATCGCCTCCGTGGTCCAGGCCGTCGCCGTCACGCTGGAGGCCGAGGCGGTCATCGCCGAGTAGGCAGACGTCCGTCCGAGGACCCCGCTCACCCTTCCTGGGGGGCGGGGTCCTCTGCGTTGTCCGGCGCCGGACGGACCTGTCCCGCCTGAGCGGCGTACGTCCGCAGATACCCCACCACCGTGTTCGCCACCGCCACCAGCGGTACGGCCACCACCGCGCCGCCGATGCCGGCCACCATGCCGCCGGCCGCCACGGTCAGCACGACCGCCAGCGGGTGGACGCGGACCGCGCGGCCGAGGATGAACGGCTGGAGCACATGCCCCTCGATCTGCTGGACCGCGAGGACGACGACGAGGGTCATGACGGCCGTGAACACACCCTGGGTCACCAGCGCCACGATCACCGCCAGCGCTCCGGAGGCGACCGCGCCGACCAGCGGGATGAAGGAGAACAGGAAGATGAACACGGCCAGCGGGACGGCCATCGGCACATTGAGGAAGTAGATGCCGATGCCGATGAAGATGGCGTCGATGAGCGCGACCAGGACCGTGCCACGGACGTAGGCGGTCAGGGTGCGCCAGGCGCGCGGGCCGGCGCCGGCCACGCCCGGACGGGCGGCGGAGGGCACCAGCTTCAGGAACCACTGCCAGATCCGCTTGCCGTCGTAGAGCAGGAAGAGCGTCGAGAAGAACACCAGCAGGATGCTCGTGAGGCCCTCGACGATGACCTGAACGCCCTCCAGCCCGGCGGACGTTATCTGGTCGGCGTTGGCGCCGATCGCCTCACGGAGGTTCTGGGCGATCTTGTTGATCTGCTTGTCGGTGACGTGGAAGGGGCTCTTCAGCAGCCAGTTGCGCAGGTCGTCGATGCCGGACTGGATCTGGGTGGAGAGGGTGTCGATGTTCTCCATCACCTGCCAGCTCACGAACCAGCCCATCAGGCCGATGACCGCGAAGCCGGAGATGGCGGTGAGCGCGGTCGCCGGTCCTCGGGGCACCCCCCAGCGGGTGAGCCGGGCGACCGTCGGCTGGAGCAGCGCGGTGATCAGCAGGGCGATGACGAACGCGAACACCACCAGCTGGATGGCGCTGATGACCCGCATCAGCACCCACACGGTGCCGGCGAGGACGAGCAGCCGCCAGCCGGCCTCCGCCGCGACCCGGACACCCCAGGGCACGGCCTCGGCGGGATCGGGGCGCGGACCGGCCGACGGCGCGGGCGCCACCGGCCGGGCGGGGCGATCGGTGTCGGCGGCCTGTTCGGACACGGCGGCGGCCTGGCCGGGCACGGCGGCGGCGGGTTTGACGGGGCCGGTGGGCTCGTCGTCCGCCTCGCGCTCCTGCTCCACCTCGGCGCGCAGCTCCTCCAGGCGTTCGCTCATCTCGCTGAGCCCGGCGCCGAGCCGGCCGAGCCACCCTGGCACTCGCGACATGATCCGTCCTCTTCCCCCGCGCCCCGCGCGCTCGCCACCACTCCCCCCTGGAGTCGTCGGTTACGACCGTACAGGGCGAAAGCCCCTGCCCCGAGGACGGGGAGGGGCTGCGCGAAGTCGAACAAGGGCCGGGCGGCCTAGTACCAGTGGTTGGCCGCCCAGAAGGACCAGGCCTGGCAGGGGCTGCCGTAGCGGCTGTTCATGTAGTTGAGGCCCCACTTGATCTGGGTGGCCGGGTTGGTCTGCCAGTCGGCACCGGCGGAGGCGTACTTGCCCGCGGGCAGCGCCTGGAAGAGGCCGTAGGCACCCGAGGAGGCGTTCACGGCGTGGTAGTTCCAGCTGGACTCGTGGTCCACGATGTTGCTGAAGCACTGGAACTGGTCGCCGGCCACCATCTGGCGCGCCATCGCCTGGATCTGCGCGACGGTGTAGTTGGACTGGACCGGGAAGCTGGAGGAGTCGCGGACGTCGTC
The DNA here is from genome assembly GCF_053596835.1 of Streptomyces sp. NPDC001606. Classification (NCBI taxonomy): domain Bacteria; kingdom Bacillati; phylum Actinomycetota; class Actinomycetes; order Kitasatosporales; family Streptomycetaceae; genus Streptomyces; species Streptomyces sp. NPDC001606. The sequence continues at coordinate 75,998 of NZ_JBSFHC010000022.1, read as the reverse complement.
GCGGCTCGCCGCCGCGGCCTTCGTCTCGGCGCGCTCCTTGGCCTCCTTGGCAGCCTTCTCCGCGGCCGCCTTCTTCGCGATCGCGGTGTCGGCGGCTGCCTTGCGGGCCGCCTCCTCGGCGTCCTTCTTGGCGCTCGCGTCGGCCGCGATGGCCTGTGCGTCGGCCTGGTGCGTCAGGGACGCCGACTGGACCTGCGCCTGCTGACCTGCGGGTATGTCGGCGAGGAGCGTGGCATCGGCTGCCGTCGCCTCGGCGTCGTTGTTGTTCTGCGCGACGCTGCCCGAGGCAACTCCGACGACGCTTCCGACGGCGGTGACCGCGGTGGCCGAGGCCACTGCGAGTCCCCGGACCGAAATCCGGCTCACACGGGTTCCTTCCAGCATCGCCCGCTTCGGTGACCCTGGCGGACGCAATCGTGCCCCTGACACTGGCCTCCCAACTTCTGGGTCACGGGAGGCACGGGCCCGGTGGGCAACTCCCCTGGAGGGAGCGCCGCGTGGTGCGCGGGCGGCATACGACGGGTCTATGGAGTTGGTGATGCTTCTGAGGTGCCGTACCGCTGGGGGTACGGCTGTGTCGTATGCGGGGCCTGACAGGACTGAGACTCTGCCGTAACCGGACGCCGGGTGGCAATTCTGTGTTGCGTGTGAAAGCTCACATCCCGTTTGGCCCTGGGGATTTCCGGAAACCTCCGCGCACCAAGGCGCCGCCCGGCTAGGCTCTTCGCCTTTGCCGGACGGCGCCAACAGGCCGTACCGCTATGTCAGATGACGTCCATCCATGTCAGATGTGTCCGTCCTCCAGCATTTCGGTGACAAGCGCGGCGATCTGGGACCTTTCGGACCGGGTCAGGGTGACATGCGCGAAGAGGGGATGCCCCTTCAGCTTCTCCACGACGGCCACCACACCGTCGTAGCGTCCGACGCGCAGATTGTCCCGCTGTGCCACGTCATGGGTGAGAACCACCCGGGAGTTGGCGCCGATCCGGGACAACACGGTCAGCAGGACGTTCTTCTCCAGTGACTGCGCCTCGTCCACGATCACGAACGCGTCGTGCAGGGAGCGGCCGCGGATGTGGGTCAGCGGCAGCACCTCCAGCATCCCGCGCGCGGTGACCTCCTCGATGACCTCGCGGCTGGTGACCGCCGACAGCGTGTCGAAGACGGCCTGGGCCCACGGGCTCATCTTCTCCGCCTCGGTGCCGGGCAGATAGCCCAACTCCTGCCCGCCGACCGCGTACAGCGGCCGGAAGACCATCACCTTCTGGTGCTGACGGCGCTCCAGGACCGCCTCCAGGCCGGCGCACAGCGCCAGCGCCGACTTGCCGGTGCCGGCCCGCCCGCCCATCGACACGATCCCGATGTCCGGGTCGAGCAGCAGGTCGAGCGCGATGCGCTGTTCGGCGCTGCGGCCCTTGATGCCGAACGCCTCCCGGTCGCCGCGCACCAGCCGGACGTTGCCCTCGGCGGAGACCCGGCCGAGCGCCTTGCCCCGCTCGGAGTGGATGGTCAGACCGGTGTGCACGGGCAGGTCGGCGGCCTCCGGGACGTACAGGTGACCTTCCTCGAAGAGGATGTCCACCTGCTCGGCCGGGAGGGTGAGTTCGCTCATCCCGGTCCAGCCGGAGTTCTCCGTGATGGCGAGCTCGGCGCGGTACTCCTCGGCGAGGAGACCGACCGAGGACGCCTTGATCCGCAGAGGCAGGTCCTTCGATACGACGGTGACGTCGAACCCCTCCGCCTGGAGGTTCCGGGCCACCGCGAGGATGCGGGAGTCGTTGTCCCCCAGGCGGTAGCCGGTGGGCAGCACGCTGGGGTCCGAGTGATTGAGCTCGACACGGATGGTGCCGCCGAGGTCCCCGATCGGGATGGGGGCGTCGAGACGGCCGTGCCGGACCCGGTAGTCGTCGAGCAGGCGCAGGGCCTGCCGGGCGAAGTAGCCGAGTTCCGGATGGTGCCGCTTGGCCTCCAGCTCCGTGACCACCACGATGGGGAGCACGACCTCGTGCTCCTCGAAGCGGGCCAGGGCGTTCGGGTCGGCCAGCAGGACGCTGGTGTCGAGAACATAGGTGCGCCGGTCGGGCTTGTGGCGCTTTGTGCTGGTCACCACGGAAGGACGTACCCCCTCGGATGAGGTCGGGGAGCGACGAAGTGGAGCTGGACCGGTGTCTGGCCCCCGCGTACGGCGGGCCGTGGACCGGCCCTCCGCGGCTCTTTCCGCGCCGTGACCGGACGGTCGGGCTGGTGCAAAGGGCCTCCCGGGCGGGACGGCCCCGTGCCGCCCGCTGAGAACCGACGCCCGTGGTTCGGGTGTCGACCTGCTTGGCTTATGCCCTCGAACTGTCGCCGCCATGCAAAAGCGGCCAACAGCGCGCCGGTGAACTCCTTGTTACGGGTCCGCGAATCGGGGTATACGGAACCGCCCCGGCGCCGGGTGGCGACGGGGCGGAGGGGCGCGGTGGCCGGGGTCAGCCGCCGTAGCGGCGGTGACGTGCGGCGTAGTCGCGCAGGGCGCGCAGGAAGTCGACCTTCCGGAAGGACGGCCAGAAGACCTCGCAGAAGTAGTACTCGGAGTGCGCGGTCTGCCACAGCATGAATCCGGACAGCCGCTGTTCGCCGCTGGTGCGGATGACGAGGTCCGGGTCGGGCTGGTCACCGGTGTAGAGGTGACGGCCGATCATGTCGATGTCCACGGACTCGGCGAGGTCCTCCATGGAGACCCCTCGGTCGTGGGCGTCCAGCAGCATCGAGCGCACGGCGTCGGCGATCTCCTGCCGGCCGCCGTAGCCGATGGCCACGTTGACGACTATCCCGTCGATGTGCCGGGTGGCCTCCTCGGCCTCCTTCAGCGCCGTCTGCATCGGCGCGGGCAGCAGGTCGGGGGTGCCGACGTGGTGCACGCGCCAGCGGCCGTCGGCGGCGAGGGTGCGGACGACGCCCTCGATGATGCCGAGCAGGGGGCCGAGTTCCTCCTGCGGGCGGTCGAAGTTGTCCGTGGACAGCAGCCAGAGGGTGACGACCTCGACGTCGGTCTCCGCGCACCAGCCGAGGAACTCCTCGATCTTCTCGGCGCCGGCCCGGTGGCCGTGGACGGTGGTGGAGCCGGACGCCTTCGCCCAGCGGCGGTTGCCGTCCATGATGACGCCGATGTGCTTGGGCACCTGGTCGTGGTCCAGGTGTCCTTCCACCCGGCGTGCGTAGAGCCTGACGAGCAGGCTGCGCAGCTTGTCACGCAGGTTCACGTGGCCCTCCGGGGTTGGCACGGGGTACGGGTTCGGGGGGTGTTGAGCCTACCGCTGCCCGGGGCCCGGTCCGGGTCCGGGGCTCGGCCTGCCGCCCGGGCTCGGGATCCGGGGCCGCGGAAACGTTCCTGGCGGGCCGGCAAAAAAACGGGCCGGTCCGTGGGGGGGAGACGGACCGGCCCGAGGGGGGGTTTCCACCATAACCCTTCGTAAGGGCTGATGGGTGCATCGGCGCGAGACAACTACTCTCCGAAATCATCCGGCGACGCCCCGAGGGACCCGGAATGCCAGATTCAGGGGCCTCTGATGGCCGATTCCCCGCCGATTCCCAGGAGAATCCGGTCGGATACAGACACATTCGGAGGCATTCGAAGGCTTTGCGGCGCCTTATGAACTCTTCGGCGCGTTGTCCGAGGGTCCCTCCGATGGGGGACCCGGCCCGCGAACGGTGACTTGACGGTTCCGGTACGGCCCCGCACCCGCCCCGCCCGGTCTCACGGCACCGCGCAGCCCCCTCCACTGCGCGGTACCGCCCGCGCAGCTTTGCTGACGCGAATTACCTTGGTCTGAACTTACGTGACAGGTGAGACCTGTGTGAACCGCAGCGCATAACAATGTGGAAACTGCGGACGAACGACAGATGAACGACGTCTGTTTTCAGCCCTTACGCGGCTTGCGGACCTCGAAGAGATGCCGGGAGCTGTGCGCCACGAACGGCCCCTCCCGCTCGATCCGCTCGTGCAGGGCCCGGAGTTGGGGCTCGTACGCCTCCACCGTGAAGCCGGGGACCATCCAGACGACCTTGCGCAGGAAATGCACGACCGCGGCGATGTCGTGGAACTCCATCCGCAGCCGCTCCGCCCGCAGCCCGGCCACCTCCAGGCCGGCCGCCTCCGCCTCGGCCCGCTCCCGCTCGGGGTCCCGGCCGGAGCGCACCTCCTCCGGCTGCGGCCCGAGGAAGTACTCGACCAGCTCGAACACGCTCGCCGGCCCGACGTGCTGGGCGAAGTAGGTCCCGCCGGGCCGCAGCACCCGGGCGATCTCGTCCCAGTACGGGCGCACCGGGTGCCGGCTGAGCACCAGGTCGAAGGCCGCGTCGGCGAAGGGCAGCGGCGCGTCGTCCGGGGCGGCGACCACCACGACCCCGCGCGGCCGCAGCAGCGCGGTGGCCTTGGCCACGTTGGGCGGCCAGCCCTCGGTGGCGGCGGCCAGCAGCGGCCGGGCGGGCTCGGCCCGGCCCAGCGCGAAGTCCAGCACCTCTCCGCCGCCGGTCTGGATGTCCAGCGCGGCCTCGGCGCCGGCCAGCCGCCGCCCCGCCGACTCGGCGTACCGCCACGAGGGCCGCGCCTCGGTGGCCCGCCCCTCGAACCACGAGAAGTCCCACCCCTCGGTGGGCACGGCGACCCCCTCGGCGACCAGGTCGTCGAAGGAGCGGTGAGGGGAGGTGTGGGGGTGGTGGTGCTGCGTTGCCATGGCAGTCATCGTCCCAGGGGCGGACCGTCACGTCCTGCCGATTTCTGCCGCTTCCGTCTCCTCCGCTGGGTGAAGGGCGAGCAGGAGGTGGGTGTCCGTGCCGTGCCGGACCGTGCCGGTGCGCCGGAAGCCGTGGCGCTCCAGCAGGCGGACGGAGGCGGTGTTGCCGGCGAACGGGTCGGCGTACAGGGGCCGGACGGGTTCCTCGCGGAGGAAGAGGACGAGGGCGCGACTGCCGACGCCCCGCCCCCAGTACGGCCGGCCCAGCCAGTACCCGAGGAACCGCCGCCCGTCCGCCACCGTCCAGGAGACGACGTGCCCCGCCGGCTCCCCCGCCACCACGACCGTGCGCACGAGCACGTCCGGGACGCCGAGGATGCCGGTCCGCCAGTGCGCGAGGAAGGCGTCGCGCGGGCGCGGGGCGAACCGCGACCGGCGGACGGCCTCGGGGTCGTGCTCGTAGGCGAGGAACGCCTCCAGGTCGGCCTCGTCGACCTCGCGCAGCCACACGTCTGTCATGGCACGGAGTGTGGCAGGCGGCACTGACAACGGCGTTTACCGGCGGGGTGAGTTGGTGAGCGAGAGACAGTGACGGGCCGACGGACGGAGGGCGGGCATGGGCTGGGGACGGCGACTGCGGGACGGGCGGGGACGGCTGGTGGTACGGGGGCCCGGCGGGGGTGAGCCGGTGGGGGTGCCGCTGGAGATCGCGGCGTCGTACCGGGCCCGTACGAAGGGGTTGCTGGGGCGGGACTCGGTCGACGGGGCGATGCTGCTGTCGCCGGCGAGCGGGGTGCACACGTTCGGCATGCGGATCCCGATCGACGTGGCCTATCTGGACCGGCGCCTGACCGTCATCGCCGTCCGCACCATGCGCCCCGGCCGACTGGGCCTGCCCCGGTTGCGGGCCCGGCATGTGCTGGAGGCGGAGGCGGGGGCCATGGCGGGGTGGGGGCTGCGGGCCGGGGTGGAGGTCCGGGTGGAGGACGGGCGGCCGGAGCGGCCGTAGGTCTCCTGGGTCGCCGGGGTTCAGTTCTGGGTGCGGGGGAAGGAGACCTCGACCCTTCGGTTCTTCTTGCGGCCCTCCTCGGTGGAGTTGTCGGCGATGGGGAACTGTTCGCCGTAGCCGCGGACCTCGAAGGTGATGCCCGGGTCGTCGAGGTCCTGGTCCAGGACGGCCTGGACGGCGTTGGCGCGCTGCCGGGACAGGATGTCGCCGTGGGCGGCGGAGCCGAGGTCGTCGGTGAAGCCGAAGACGCGGACCTGGGTCGCGTGCTGCTTCCTGATCTCCTCGGCGATGGTGGCGATGCGGGCCTTCGCGTCGTCGCCGAGCCTGGCGCTGTCCTTGCCGAACAGCACCTCGGCCTGGAGGGCGAAGGTCACGTCGGCGTTGGTGTCCTCCCGGCGCTCGTCCCCGCTCTGGTCCTCCACGACCGACTTGATGTCCAGCACCTTGGGCGCGGCGAGCGTGGCCCCTTCGGGCAGCTTCAGGTCCGGATCGGTGGGGTCGATCTTCACCGGCGCGGCGGCGGACGGCGCGGTACCGGGGGGCTCACTGGGGCCGGTGCCGTCGGCGTGGACGGTGCCGGGGAGGGCGAGGGTGAGGAGGAGGGTGGCGGTGGTGAGGGGCAGTGCGAGGCGGGGTGTGGTGGTCACGGGGGCCTCACCCGGAGATCTGGATGGTGGCCGTCGAGAGGGTCGGCACCTGGAGCTCCACCTCGTTGGTGTTCGCGGGCGGCGCCGGGAACTGCATGAAGACCGCGAGGTCGGCTCCCGCCTTCAGGGTCGAGAAGCCCGTGGTGGTCAGGGGGCGGCCCTCGGTGTCGCGGAGGACGTAGTACCGCTTCTTGCCCTGCGGGTCGACCAGTGTGGCGCCGCCCAGGGACCTGCCGTTGCGCACGATCTCGGTCTCGTTGCCGCTCAACGCGGAGGGGATCACGAGGCTTTCGGCGCCGTCGTTCTTCAGTGTGCCGTTGACCGTGACGAACCCGCCCGCGTCCCGCTGGGCGGAGGTGATCCGCAGAAGCAGGCCGCCGGAACCCTTCAGCTCGGCCAGCGGCCGGTCCGACTGCCCTTCCTGGGCGCTGGGGGCGGATCCGCCGGTCCGGGAGGCGGACGCGGCGGGCGAACTCCCGTGTCTGCCGCCGCCGTCGTCCCCGCTCCCCCCGCAGCCGGCCGCACCGAGCGCCAGGCCCGCCGCGACCGCCACGGCGGCTGTCACCCTGCCGGCGTTCCGAGTGAACCGCATGCTCATGGCTCCGCTTCTTCCTTCTCTGGTTCGTCGTCGGCTGTCAGCCGGCCAGGTGGACGTCGAAGAGGTCCTGGGGGCCCGGCAGATCCGTGAGGTGTTTCGGATCCAGTTGCCAGTCCCGGTCCTTGCAGGTGAGCGTCGGCAGCGTCTTGTCCCCGGAGTCTTTGCCGTCTTTGCCGTCCCCGGCCTTTCCGCCGTCTCCGCCGTCTCCGGCCTTTCCGGCGCCCCCGCCGGTCCCGCCGTTTCCAGTGCCCCCGGTGTCCCCGCCAGTCCCGCCGTTTCCGCCGCTTCCGGTGTCCCCGCCCGGGAGCTGGAACGTGCAGAGCGGCTCGATGACCGCCCGCGCGGTCGCCCTCGACCTGGTGTTCTCGGTGCCCGGGATCACGGAGTCCCCGACCGGCTCGTCCGTCCGGACGTCGACCGTGTACGACAACAGGTCCTGCGCACAGCCCTGCACCTGAGCATGGTTCGCCGCGGCGAGCTGATCAGCCCGCCAGCAGAAGTCACCGGCCCCGACTCCGGCGAAGACGTCCTGCCACTTGGTCGGGTCGAGCACGTCTTCCGCCCACACGCCCGCGAGCTGGTCCCGGGTCTTCTGGGCCGCCGCCAGCGCCGCCGCGTCGGCCGCCGTCTGGGCGCCACCGCGGTTCACCGCGGCCTGGCCGACCGCCAGATAGGCGAGCGCAAGGAAGAGCAGGCCCGCCACCACCGTCAGGTAGAGAGGGAAGGCCTGCCCTGTGTCGCCGTGCCCGTACGGGGTGATCAGCCGCCGGTGACCTCGGCGATCTTGTTGGTGATCGCGTCGTAGATCGTCTGCCCGATGCTCGTGCCCGTGATCGCCAATACGATCGCCACCACCACCGCGATGATGCCGAGGTACTCGACGGCGGTCTGGCCCCTGTCGTCGGTGCGGCGTTCCATGGCCACCAGCAACTTCAGCATCCAGTCGCTCATGGTGCTCCCCTCCGGCTGCGCTGCGGATCCCGGAACGGTAGGCGCCGGAGCGGGTCGGGGTGGAGGGTCCCAGGGCCCAATCGCGGGCCCATTCCGGGGTGGTGGGGGCGGGCATTCAGGCCACCCCCAGCCATTTCGCCGTCGCCTGGGACCTGGTGGTGGAGTGCAGCTTGGCGAAGATGCGGTTGATGTGGTTCTTGACCGTCTTCTCGCTGATGAAGCAGGTGGCGGCGATCTCCTGGTTGCTCATGCCGGACGCGATGAGGTCCATGATCTCCGCCTCCCTGGTACTCAGCCGGAACCGAGAGCGGAACGACTGTCCCACGGGTGGTTGCATATGCGAAAGAGGATAGGGCGGGAATTTACCTTCAGGATCTGGGGATTGGGGTTCGCTATGTGCGGGTGCATAAGGAAGAGGGGTAGGTAGTAAGGCCCTTGTCGCGCCCGGCGTCACATGCGGCCGCCCCTCCCGCACGTCCCGCACCGCCCGTACCAGCTGCTCCGTCGTGAACTCGCCGTGCACCAGGTATCCCCCCGCCCCCAGCCGCAGCGCCTCCCGTACGGTCTCCGGCTCGTGGCTGTAGGTGAGCATCATGACGGGGGCCAGCCGCACCAGGTGGGGCAATGCCGCGATTCCGTCGACGCCGGGCATGCGGACGTCGAGGAGGACGACGTCCGGCCGGTGCCGCAGCGTCGCCTCGTACGCCTCGCGGCCGTCCGCCGCCTCGGCCACCACCGTGGTGTCCGTACGGCCGGACAGCAGGGCCGTCAGGCCCGCGCGGACCACCGGGTTGTCGTCGGCCACGACCAGGCGCAGGGGGGCCGCGGGTGCGGACGGCAGCAGGTCGGGGTGGTGCATCGGGGGGCCTCCTCTCAGGGGGCGTCGGTGTCGGTGGTGACGAGGGGCAGGGGCAGGTCCACGCGTACCTCGGTGCCGCGTTCGTGCGTGCCCCGGCCGATCCGGATGCGGGCGCCCGCCGCGGCCGCGCGCTCGACCATGCCGAGCAGGCCGAAGTGGCCGGAGCGGCGGAGGTGTTCGAGGGTGCTGTCGGGGGGCAGCCCCTTGCCGTCGTCGTACACCGTGAGGCGGAGCAGGCCGCCGTGCACCCCGGCGGTGATCTCCAGACGGCTCGCGGCCGCATGGCGGTGCGCGTTCTCCATCGCCTCCGCCGCGATGGCCAGCAGATGCCGGGCCGGGGGGTCGGCGACGGGCGGGAGGGGGGAGTCACCGGTGTGGCGGAAGGTTGAGGGGAGGCCGGTGCGGGCGGCGAAGTCGGCGGCCTGCGCCTGGAGTTCGGGCCAGAGGTGTACGGCGTCCGATCCGCCCTCCCTGCGCAGGTCCGCCAGGAGTTCCCGGGACTGCGCCGCCGCCCTGCGGGCCGAGCGGGAGACGAGTTCCGCCTGCTGCCGTACCCGGGCCGGATCGGGCGCGTCGGCCCGGGCCGTGGCCGCCAGGCCGTCGGCGGCGAGGGCCACGCCGTACAGGGTCTTGGCCACCGAGTCGTGCATCTCGCGGGCGAGCCGGGCCCGTTCCGCGCCGACCGCCTCCGTCGCCGCGAGCCGGGCCTGGACCGCCGTGAGCGCCTGGGTCGCCGCGCCGAAGCGGAGCATCAGGTTGCGCAGGGTGGAGCCCATGGCTCCGGCGATCACGCACAGGCCCGGCAGCAGCAGCGCCTCGGCCACCGGGGCGTGCCGGCCGGCCTTCAGGGTGGCGTGGACCAGCAGCAGGATCAGGGACTGGAGCGAGGCGAAGCAGGCCGCGCCCCGCCAGCCGTAGACGAGCCCGGCCAGCAGCGGGGTGCAGACGCTGACGTAGGCGAGGGTGGTGTCCGGGCCCGCCGAGACGAGGAGGAGTGAGCCGAAGAGGGTGTCGGCGGCGAGCAGTGCGGGGTGGCGCAGCAGGAGGGGGCCGAAGCGGGCCCAGTCGCGGAAGAGGACGTAGGACACCATGAAGGTGACGACCACCGCCGCGCCGACCAGGCGGACCCCGAGGCCGGGGCGGGCGTTCAGCAGGGCGGCGGGGGCGGCCAGGACGATCATCGCCAGCCGGAAGCCGAAGACCTGCCGGCACATGGCCTGGAGCGCCCGCACCTGAAGTTTCTCGGAGGGCTCGGGCGTCCCGTCCCGCTCCCTCAGCGGCCCGGCCCACGGCAGCGGCCACCTGCCCCGGGAGAACAGCCGCCCCGCCCACGGCAGTAGCCGTCCCGCCCAGGACCGCGGCCGCCCGGCCCAGGACGACAGCCGTCCCGCCCACGACAGCGGTCGCCCGGCCCAGGACGAGAACCCTCCCGCCCAGGACCGCGGCCGCCCCGCCCGGGACAACAGCCGCCCCACCCAGGACAACAACCCGCCCGCCCACAACACCAACCCACCCGCCCACGCCCCCACCCGCCCCCGCAGGGCCGCTGCCCCGCCCCGGCGCACCGTCAGCCCCGGCACCGTCATGGCCCGCCCCTACTTCCCCGTGAGGGAGCCGAAGTCCACCCCGGAGCCCAGGATCAGGCCCGCGCCCAGCAGCAGCATCGTCGCCGGGACCATGAAGGTGGTGATCAGCAGCGTGGCCTTGGGCACCGCGCGGGCGGCCTTGCGGCGGGCGTTCTGGGCGTCGGTGCGGCGCATGTCCTTGGCCAGGGAGACCAGGGTGTCCACGATCGGCGCGCCCAGTTCCTCGCCCTGCTGGAGGGCTGTGACGAACATGGCGACCTGTTCGGAGTCGTTGCGCCGGCGCAGCTCGGCGAAGGCCTGGCGGCGGCTCATGCCCAGGTCCATCTGGCGCAGGGTGATGCGGAGTTCGTCGGCCCACGGGCCCTCGTAGCGGGTGGCCACGCGGTCCAGGGCCTGGCGGAAGCCGAGCCCGGCGCTGACGACGACCGCCAGCACGTCCAGGAAGTCCGGCAGCGTGCGCTCGATGACGTCCTTGCGGACCCGGATCGCCGACCAGATGCCGACCTCCGTCCAGAACGCGCCGAACAGGAGCAGTAGCAGGGCCACGAACCACTGGCCGCGGAGCAGGAAGACCAGGCAGCCCACGGCGCCCAGCGCGCCGTACACCGCGCGGCGGGCCGCGTAGCGGTCGATGGTCAGGCCGCCGGGGTTGCCCGCGAGGTCGATCCTGCGGCGGACCCTGGCCACCAGGCGGGGGCCCATCAGGCGGAGCACGGCGGGGGCGTAGCGCATGCCCATGCGGTCGATGACCGAGTCCACCGCGCCGGTGCGGGTGGCGCCGACCTCCAGGGCGACGGCGAGATCGCCGGGGAGCTTGGCGTCCGCCCGGTAGATGCGGATGCCGGCGAGGGCGCCGCCGACGCCGAGGGCCGTCAGCAGGGCGAGCAGTAAAGCCATGGCATGCCCCTCACACGTCGATCCGGCTCATCCGCCGGATGAGGACGAAGCCGACGGCGTACAGCACGAACGCCACGAGCACGCACCCCTGGCCGACCGGTGAGCCGGTCATCCGGGCCAGTGCGCCGTCCCTGACGCCGTTCATCAGGAACAGCGCGCCGACGCCGAGGACGGGGACGGCGTACGACGTCATGGTCACCTGGGAGAGCTGGGTGCGGATCTCGCGCCGGGTCTCCTTGCGCTCCTCCAGGGTCTCGGTGAGGTTGCGCAGGGCCGACACCACCTGGCCGCCGGCCCGGTTGGACAGCACCAGGGTGGTGACCAGGACGACCAGTTCGCGGGAGGGGAGGCGGTCGGCGAGTTCGCCGAGCGCGTCGTCCAGGGAGTGGCCGATGGCCAGCTGGTCGGCGACCTTGGACAGCTCCTCGCCGGCCGGGGCCTCCAGCTCCTCCGCGGCCATGCCGATGGCGGTGCGCAGCGCGAGTCCGGCCTGGGTGGCGTTGGCGAGGATGCGGGCGAGTTCGGGGAGCTGGTTGATGAACCGCTCGATGCGTTTCTGCCGCTGCCAGTTGAGGAACTGCACCGCCGCCCAGACGCCCAGCAGCCCGGCGATAGGCCCGAAGAAGGGGGCGAGGGCGGCCTGGCCGATCAGCCAGAGCGCGGCGACCGTGCCGAGCATGGCGACGAAGAACTCTCCCGGGGTGACGTCCAGGCCGGTGGTGGCGAGCCGGTGTTCCAGCCAGCGGCCCAGGCGGATGCGGCGCAGTCGCCGGTCCAGGTCGCGGAAGCGGCGCCGGCGGCCGGTCCGGGCGGACGGCGGGCCGGTGTGCGCGAGCCGGTCGACCAGGGCGGCGCGCCGGGCCCGGCCGGCCGCGTAGACGTGCACCCCGGCGACGGCCAGGACGCAGGTCAGCAGGGCGGCGCCGGTGGTCAGCAGGGTGAGGGTGTGCAGTTCCATGGGCGGCTACCTGGCTTCTCGGGTGGCGAGCTGGTCGGCGGAGCGGGCGACCCCGAAGGCCTGGGGGACCGGCTGGCTCGCCATGTAGAGGCGGTCGGCGGTGCGGCGGGGCAGCGGGAAGTACCGGAAGGTGCCGTGCACACGGCCGTCGGCGGTCATCGGCCGGGCCTCGAAGCGGGCGGCGGTGGCCAGCCGGTACGGCTCTCCGCCGTGGCTGTCGAGCAGGGCGATCTCGGTGATGCGGCGGGCGCCGTCGGCGAACCGGGTGAGCTGGACGAGGACGTCGACCGCGCTGTTGATCTGGTCGTGCAGGGCGATGAAGGGCACCTCGACGTCGGACATGGAGGCGAGCGTCTGGAGCCGGGTGAGCGCGTCCTCGGCGCTGTTGGCGTGCACGGTGGCCAGCGAGCCGTCGTGGCCGGTGGACATCGCCTGGAGCATGTCCAGGGACTCGCCGCCGCGGACCTCGCCGACCACGATCCGGTCGGGCCGCATGCGCAGCGAGTTGCGGACCAGGTCGCGGATGGTGATCTGGCCCTTGCCCTCGACGTTCGGCGGCCGCGACTCCAGCCGGACGACGTGCGTCTGCTGGAGCTGGAGTTCGGCGGAGTCCTCGATGGTGATGATGCGCTCGTGCGCCGGGATCAGTCCGGACAGGGCGTTGAGCAGGGTGGTCTTCCCGGTGCCGGTGGCGCCCGAGACGATGATGTTGAACTTGGCCTGCACCAGGCCGGCCAGCAGGTACACCATGTGCTCGTCCAGCGAGCCGAAGGAGACCAGCTCCTGGAGGGTGAAGGAGCGCGGGAAGCGGCGGATGGTGAGGATCGGGCCGGTCAGGGAGAGCGGCGGGATGATGACGTTGACCCGCTCGCCGGACGGCAGCCGGGCGTCGACCATCGGATTGGACTCGTCCACCCGGCGGTTGACCGTCGACACGATCCGCTCGATGGTCTGCATCAGCTGGTCGGCGGAGACGAACCGCAGCGGCAGCTGCTCGACCCGGCCGCCGCGTTCGACGAAGATCGCGTCCGGTCCGTTGACCATGATCTCGGTGATGGAGGCGTCCTCCAGCAAGGGTTCCAGGATGCCGAGGCCCAGCGCCTCGTCCACCACCCGGCGGATCAGCTGGGAGCGCTCGACGGTGGACAGCACCGGGCCCTCGCGGCTGATGATGTGTCCGAGGACGCGTTCGAGGCGGGCCCGGCGCTCGGCGGCGGCCAGCGAACTCATCTCCGCGAGGTCGATCTCCTCCAGCAGCTTGGCCCGGTAGGAGGCGACCAGGTGCCCGTCCTCGCCCCGGCTCGCGTGCTCCTCCGGAGTGCTGATGCGTGCCCGCAGGCTCATGGGTCGGCTGCTCCTCGGTCAGTGGTCGAGCGGCATGGTGGCGGTCTTGGTGGCGGTGCCGAGGTCCCAGACGATCTCGGGGATGCGGACGGTCGCGGTGACGGTCACGGTGGTGCCGTCCTCGGCGGACGAGCAGCTCACCGTGATCCCGCCGCTCACCGCGTCGGCGCAGGCCTGCGCGGCGGACTGCCGCAGCGACGCGGCCCGTGCCCCGGCCCGGGCGGCGGTGCCGGCCTGTTCGGCGGCGTAGGCGACGGCCCCGAGCTGGAAGCCGGCCAGCCCGACGATCAGCAGGACCGGTACGAACCCCAGGTACTCGATGGCCACCTGGCCGCGGTCCCCGCGGGTCTTGCGGCGGTACGGCATGTCAGTGCTTCACCTCCTCCACGGCGCCGGCGTGGCCGTGCACCGTGACCGGGAAGTCGATCGAGCCGGGGAAGAGGACGGGGACCTTGACGGACACGTCCGCGGTCACATAGCCGGTGCCGCCGCAGTCGTCCACGGCGGCGCCCTTGCGCCACGCGTCCGACAGATGCCCCAGCGCCGCCTGCTCGCACACCGCTCGCCGCTCCCCCCGGGGCGCCGCCGTGCCCGCCCGCACCCCTTCGTCCGCAGCATTCCCCGCGAGGGTGTAGGCGTACCCCACGAGCACGGCCTGCCACATCAGCACCAGCGTCAGGATGATCAGCGGGGCCATCCCCAGGAACTCGATGCTGACCTGGCCGCGATCCCCACCCCTTCTCATGGGCCGTTCACTCCTTCCGCCGCCGGAAGCCGGCCATGCCCCGTCCCCCGCCCCGATGGGCGGCGCCCTCGGCCGGTCTGGCGAGCCCCAGTTCCCCGGCGAGCGCCCACAGCGCCTGCTTCACCGCGCTCCTGCCGTCCAGTTCGTGCAGCCGCCCGGCGTCCACGACGCCTTGCAGCTCCTTGAAGCCGGCCGGGATCGGGGTGCGGGCCAGCGCGGTCCCGGTGATGCGCTGCACCAGCGCGGGCTGGATCTCCGTGCTGCGGGTGTGCCGGTTGACGACGACGGTCGTCTCCTCGGCCTTGCGGATCTGGAGCCGGTCCCACATCCGCACGGTCCGCTTGGCGGCGCGTACGGCGATGACGTCCGGGGTGACGAGCAGCAGCGCGGTGTCGGCCATCTCGACGGCCGCCGCGCCGGCCCCGCCGAGCTGGGCGCCGCAGTCCACGACGACGACCTCGTAGCGGGAGCGCAGGGCGCTGACGATCTGGCGGGCGGCGCGGTCGGTGACCTCCTCGCCGCGTTCGCCCTCGGCAGGGGCGAGCAGCAGGGCGAGCCCGGTGTCGTGGCGGAAGACGGCGTCGGCGAGGACCCGGGGCGAGATGTCGGTGATGGCGGCGAGGTCGGCCACCGAACGGCGGAACTGGATGTCCAGGTAGGAGGCGATGTCGCCGGTCTGGAGGTCGAGGTCGACCAGGGCGGTGGGCCGCCCGGAGGCCTGTGCGGCGAGGGCCAGCTGGACGGCGGTCAGCGTCGCGCCGACGCCGCCCTTGGCCCCGCTGACCGTGACGACCGTGCCGCCGGCTCCGCCGATCGCCTCGGCGCCGTGCCCGAGATGGCGCCGTACGCCGGTGGACCACTGGGCGACGGCCTGGACGCGGCTGGCGAGTTCCTCGTACGACAGCGGGAGCGCGACCAGGCCGCGCGCGCCGGAGTCCATGGCTGCGGCGAACAGGCCGGGGCTCGCGTCGGTGGTGACGAGGATGACGCCGACGGCCGGGAAGCGCAGCGCGACCTCGCGGATCAGCTCCAGCGCGGGGACCGGGCCGATCCGCTCGTGGACGACGACCACTTCGGGGAGTTCTTCCACGGACTCGGCGGCGAGCCGGGCGAGGCCGTCGACCAGCTGGGTGGAGTCGGCGACCGGCAGCTGGGGTTCGGCGTCCGGCAGCTGGCTGAGCAGGGTGACGAGGGAGCGTACGGCGTCCGGGTCGGCTCCCGCCGGAAGGATCCTGGTGGGCATGCGGGCCGCCTCTCACTTGTCCGTGGCGAGTTCGTAGGTGCGGTCCTTGTCGGGGACACCGGTGTCGCCGCCGGGTGCCACCAGCGCGAGGCGGACGCGCTGGGCGAAGGACTCGGCGTAGGTGATGCGCTGGGCGTCCAGGGTGGACAGCGCGAAGGTGATGGGGACGGCCTCGGTGGGCTGCTGCTGGTTCTTGGTGCTGTCGGGGTCCAGGGCGGTGATGCGGCCGACGTCGAGGACCCGGGCGTCGGTGACGATGATCTTCGACTGGTCCGGGTCGCCGTCCTTCTTGCCCGCGAAGGTGGCGTACACGTTGACCCGCGAGCCGGGGGTGATCTTCCCGGCCACGCCCGTCGCCGCGTCGATCATGATGGCGACCTCCTGCTGCCCGGGCTGGAGGGCCGGCTGGTCGACGATCATGTCGGTCTGGAGCAGGGACCCGGCGCGCAGCGTGGTGACGGCGATCTTGCCCTGGATCTGCCGGAGGTCGGTGACGGCGGTGCCGGACAGCCACCGCCGGGGCATCTCGATCTTCTCGAACTGCCCGGAGTCCAGGGCGGTGTACGGCTGGACGTCGGACCGCACCCGGTAGGCGGTGACCTCGGGTCCGACCTTGGAATTGACGTCGTGGACGACGGACAGCACGCCGGCGAACGCGCCGAGAGCGCACAGGACCGAGAGGATCAGCAGTATCACGCCGCGGCGCTGACGGGAGTTCATGAACCGTGCAACCTCATTGGGGGAGTCGGCCGAGCGGGACGTGGGTCACGAGCGGGCGGATCGGGCGGGGGTGCGCTGTTCCAGTGCGCGGGGCGCGGCGAGTTCGGGGACGGGTGGGCCGGCGGAGCAGAAGACGCAGCGGTCGCCGATGACGTCGAGGCCGCACCAGTGGCAGCCGGTCTGCCGTACGGAGGTGACGAGCTGGTAGAGCACGGAGAGGTCGGCGAGATAGGCGCAGAACTCGACCAGCCGGCCGGTCCCCCACCACAGCGGTGACTCGGCGGGCAGCGGGGTCTCGCGCAGTCCGTGCACGCCCCACCGGGCGCCCAGCTCGGTGACCCAGTCGCTCTGTGCCTGCCCGTGTGCCTGGTTCTTCGCGACGAGCAGCCAGGTGTTGAAGTCGGGCCCCTTGAGGGTGACCCCGGGGGCGACCCTGACGAGCTGCGGCTCGGGGTGGGCGAGGACGGCGAACTGGCTGCCCGGGACCCAGGATCTGGCGTGGGCGGTGAGCCCGACCGGCACCCGGTCCAGCCGGGCGACGGAGCCGAGGACGGCTCCGGCGTGGATGTAGTGGCTGAGCAGCCGCCCCGCCGAGGCGATCACGCCGGGGCTCAGATCGCAGGAGGCGAGCTGGCGCAGCTGCCGGGCCAGTACGGCGACGCCCAGCGGGGGCAGTTCCGGCCGTAAGAAGGCGATGCGGTCGCTCTCCAGCAGGGCGCGCAGGGTGTGCAGCCGGCGCAGGACCGGCTCGGGGGTGACGGGTGAGCAGACGACCACGGCATAGCCGTACTGCTCGGTCAGCGCGTGGAGTTCGGTGAGGGTCTGCTCGATCGGCCGGCGGTCCAGGTCGTGCAGCACGACGGCGGGCATGGTGCGTTCGTCCTGGGCCGGCAGTGCCAGGTCGGCGCCGGTCACGGCAATGGCAGTTGGCACGCGCAGCTCCCCGCTCTCCACAGCCGCCGGCCCACCGGTGTCACGGTCACTCCAATGCGCCAGGACGACTTCACTGCGTGACTACGTGAGCACTGTATCCACGGCCGTATGACCAAAGAACAGCGTTGGTGAAGCTCGCGTAGAACTCCCCTGCCACAACTGTCCTCAAACCAGGACAGGTTGCTCCGCGAACCGTTTCCCCATTTGGTCTGGACCTCTTGACAGGGGAATTGGTCTGGACCAACTTGTTCCTCCAACGGCGGCCACCGCCCGAGCACCCCCTCTCCCCGTCGACTCCCCCACCGGAGGCCCCAGTGGACCGCGCTCCAGGCATACCCAGACCCCGTGGACGGCGATGTGCGGCCTGGGCCGCCACCACCGCCCTGGCCCTCTCCCTCGCCGGACTCGCCACCGCCGCACCGGCGTCCGCGGCGGACGTGAACAACGTCCGCAACGCCGGCTTCGAGTCCGGCCTCTCCGGCTGGACCTGTACGGCGGGCAGCGGTACGACCGTCTCCTCCCCGGTCCACTCCGGCACCGCCGCCCTCAAGGCGACCCCGGCCGGCCAGGACGACGCCCAGTGCACCCAGTCCGTCGCGGTCCGGCCCAACGCGACGTACACGCTGAGCGCCTGGGTCCAGGGCGGCTACTCCTACCTGGGCGTCACCGGCACCGGCACGACCGACGTGTCCACCTGGACCCCCGACACCGCGAGCTGGAAGCAGCTCACGACCACCTTCACCACCGGCGCGTCAACCACCTCCGTCACGGTCTACACGCACGGGTGGTACGGCCAGGCGGCCTACTACGCCGACGACATCTCGGTCTACGGCCCCGACGGCGGCGGAGGCGGCGACCCGGCCCCGACCGTCCCGGCCGCCCCCACCGGCCTCACGGTCTCCGGTACGACCTCCTCCTCCGTGTCCCTGTCCTGGACCGGCGCCACCGGCGCGACCGGCTACAACGTCTACGAGAACGGCACCAGGGTGACGACGTCGACCGGCACCTCCGCGACGGTGACCGGCCTGTCGGCGTCGACGTCGTACAGCTTCCAGGTGACGGCGACCAACGCGGCGGGCGAGTCGGCGAAGTCGGCGTCGGTGACGGCGACCACGGCCTCCTCCGGCACGGGCGGGGGCGGCACCGGCGGCTCCCTGCCCAAGCACGCGGTGACCGGCTACTGGCAGAACTTCAACAACGGCGCGACCGTGCAGAAGCTGTCGGACGTCCCGTCGTCGTACGACATCATCGCGGTGGCCTTCGCCGACGCCACCTCGACGCCGGGAGCGGTCTCCTTCACCCTGGACTCGGCCGGTCTCGGCGGCTACACGGCCGACCAGTTCAAGGCCGACATCGCCGCCAAGCACGCGGCCGGCAAGAAGGTGATCATCTCGGTCGGCGGGCAGAACGGCACGGTGTCGGTGAGCGACTCCGCGTCGGCGGCCCACTTCGCCGACTCGGTCTACTCGCTGATGCAGACGTACGGCTTCGACGGCGTCGACATCGACCTGGAGAACGGCCTCAACGCGACCTACATGACCCAGGCGCTGCGCGCCCTGTCGGCCAAGGCGGGCCCGTCCCTGGTCATCACCATGGCGCCCCAGACGATCGACATGCAGTCGACCTCGACCGCCTACTTCCAGACCGCGCTGAACCTGAAGGACATCCTGACGGTCGTCAACACCCAGTACTACAACAGCGGTTCCATGCTGGGCTGCGACGGCAAGGTCTACAGCCAGGGCTCGGTGGACTTCCTGACCGCCCTCGCCTGCATCCAGCTCCAGAGCGGCCTCGCCCCCTCCCAGGTCGGCCTCGGCCTGCCGGCCTCCACGAGGGCGGCGGGCAGCGGCTACGTCTCGCCCTCCGTGGTGGACAACGCCCTGGACTGCCTGACGGCCGGCACCAACTGCGGCACCTTCAAACCCGCGCAGACCTACCCCGGCCTGCGGGGCGCGATGACCTGGTCGACCAACTGGGACGCGGCGTCGGGCAACGCATGGTCCAACACGGTGGCCCCCCATGTCCACGCCCTTCCCTAGCACCCGGTGAATCATCGGCGCCCGGCCCTCTGGGAGGTCCGGGCGCCGGTGGTATGACTGTCCCCCCATATGCGGTCGCCAGCGAGGAGACAGACGTGTTCGACGAGGCCGGTGAGGACGAGCTGCTGCTCGCGGCGATGATGCAACTCGGCGCGAGGGGCGGCCGGCTGGGCGCCACGGCCGGCGGCGCGCTCACCGGCGTCCACGGCACGGGCGGAGCCGGCGCACGCGGCGGGGCGCGGGGCGCCGCCCGGGGCTTCAGATGGACGAAGAAGGATGTCGGCACCGGGCAACTGAGACTTCCCGGACCGGTGGCGGCCGCGTCCCACCTGGTCCACCGGACGCTGGCCGGCGCAGGCACCCTGACCGGGGCGGAGGCGCACGCCGACGGCGGCGTCACCGTACGCGCCGTCATCGGCGTCGGCATCGGCGGCATGAACCCGGCCGTCGTCACCGCGGTGGTGACCGCGGACACCGAGGGCGCCCTGGTCGACCTCCGCGCGGCGGCCCGCGAGGGCCTCATCAGGCAACACCCTGCCGACAAGGCCCTCGCGAAGATCACCGAACTGCTGCACGCCGCCGCGCGGTAGGGGCAGAGGCCGGCCACCGGACGAGGAGCAGCCCCCGGGACGGGCCCGGTCTCAGTCGCCGTCCTCGAAGTACGCGTCCAGGACCGCGTCCAGCTGCTGGTCCCACTCCGCGAAGCGGGAGCGGGCCGGGGCCTCGATCTCGATGGGGTACCAGCGGCGGTCGGGGGTGTGCACGGTGATCGTGAAGCGCTTGCCGAAGCGGGCGGACTCCGTCTCGACGGCCGCGATCTCGTCCCAGCGGAACTCGCAGGCCTCCTCGTCCAGGCTGAGCCGGACGCCCTTGCGGTCGGCCACGATCCGCGCGCGGCGGTCGGACGCCTCGAAGACCGGGCCGTCGGCTCCCGCCTCGTCGTCGGCCTGGTCGGTGGCTTCGGCGGCTTCGGTGTCCTCCTCCCGTTCCGCCTCCGCCTCCGGCTCCGGCCGGGCGTCCTCCGGTCCGGTGTCGGCCTGTTCGGTGTCCGCCCGCTCGGCGGGCTTGGCCGGGGCCGGGACCGTGATGCCCGGGATGTAGGCCGGGTCGAAACCGGCGCCGGTCACCGGCTCGGTCGTCAACGGCTCGGCCTCGGACGGCTTGCTGCTCGCTCCTATGCGCTGCTCCACGGCGGCAGTATGGACGACTTCCCTGTGCCGGAACCAGTCAGCCCGCCTGTCCCGCAAGCATCAGCCGAGGACCGCGAGCGCGTCGATCTCGATGAGGAGGCCGGGCGGCAGGCCGACGTACACCGTCGTGCGGGCGGCGGGCGGCTGGGTGAGGGACTGCTCCGCGAAGTAGGCGTTGTAGAGGTCGTTCATCTCGGCGAAGTGGTCGACGTCGGTGAGGTAGACCCGGATCATCATCACGTCGTCCCAGGTCGCGCCGCCCTCCTCCAGGACGGCCTTGACGTTGGCGAGGGTCTGGAGGGTCTGCTCGCGCAGCGTCGGGCCGGCGGGCGTCGGCGGCTTGCCCTCCTCGGCCGGCAGGAAACCGACCTGCCCGGCGACCTGGAGGATGTTGCCCTTCTTCACACCGTGGGAGAACCGCGCGGGCGCAGTGGTGTGGGTCTTGGGGGTGAGGGCGGTCTTGTCCGTCATGCGGGGTCCTTTGCTGTGGTTCTGCCGGAGTACTCGCCGCTGATGGCGTCGGCCGTACGGCGCACCAGCGGGAGCAGGGCGAGGAGTTCCTCGGCGGTGACGACCACGTTCGGCGCGGAGAGGGACATCGCGGCGACCACGCGGCCGTCCGCGCCGCGCACCGGCGCAGCGACGCAGTTGATGGACTCCTCGTGCCCGCCGAAGTCGGCGGCCCAGCCCTGCGCGCGCACCTGCTCCAGCTCCCCGAGGAACGCGGCGGCGTCCGGCGTGGAACGGGCCGTGTAGCGCGGGTAGTCGAGCTTCTCCGCGACCGCGCGGCGCTCGGCCTCGGGAAGGTCGGCGAGGAGGAGCTTGGCGACCGCGGCCACCGTGATGGCGACCGGTCTGCCGATCCGGGAGTACATCCGGACCGGGTAGCGGCTGTCCACCTTGTCGATGTAGAGGACCTCGCCCTCCTGGTACACGGCGAGATGGACGGTGTGACCGCACTCCTCGTTCAGCCGGACCAGGTGGGGGTGGGCGATCTCGCGGACGTCCAGGTTCTCCATCGCCTCCTGGGCGAGGGCGAAGAGCCGGGCGCCGAGGCGGTAGCGCTGGTCGGACTGGCGGTAGACCAGCCCGTGTTCGTGCAGGGTGCGCAGCAGGCGCAGGGCCGTGGACTTGTGCACCCCGAGGGCGTCGGCGACCCGGCCCAGGTCGGCGGGGCCCTCGGCGAGCAGCGGCAGGATGCTCAGGGCGCGGTCGACGGACTGGCTCATGGGGTGCTCGCCTCCTCCTCGGCCGCCCCGGCCCGGGTCCAGCCGGGGCCGAGTCGCAGTCTGCCCCATGCGGCCGGGCAACGGGCGGCGAGCCGGTCGGCGTGCTCGCGGGAGGGCGGTTCGGCGAGGTCGCCGGGGGCGGTGAGGGCCGCGGCGGCGAAGAGGTGGCCGTGCCGCAGCCGGGTCTCGGCCGGCAGCCCGCGCAGGGTCGCGGAGAGGAAACCGGCGGCGAAGGCGTCGCCCGCGCCGGTCGCGGCGACGACATCGACGCGGGGGGCGGGCACAGAGGTGGCCACGTCCTGGGTGTCCGGCCGCCTGACGAACGCCGTCGCCCCGGCGCTGCCCTGCTTGACCACCACCTCTCCCGGCTCCGGCAGCGCCGCCCGCACGGCGCGTGCGCCGTGCAGTCCCCAGAGCTGCCCCGCCTCGTCGGCGCCGACGAACACGATGTCGGCCCGGCGCGCCAGTTCCCGCAGCACGCGCGGGCCGTCCGCGTCCCGCCACAGCGCGGGCCGGTGGTTGACGTCGAAGGAGATCAGCGGGCGGCCGGGGCGGGGCGCGGTCAGCTCGTACAGCAGGCGCCGGCAGTCCTCCGAGAGGGCCGCGGTGATCCCGGACAGATGCAGCACCCGGGCCGCGAGGACCGCGTCCAGGTCCAGGTCGGCCACCGTCATCGCGGAGGCCGCGGAGCCCGCCCGGTAGTAGGCCACCTCGTGCCCGGCCGTCGCCCGGTCCTGCGCCGTACGGAAGTACACGCCCGTCGGCCGCACCGGATCGCGGCGCACGTACGTCACGTCGACGCCGTGGGCCGCGATCGCCCCGACCAGATGGTCGCCGAAGCCGTCCGCGCCGACCCGGCCGACCCAGCGCGCCGAGTGCCCGAAGGCGGCCAGCGCGCAGGCCACGTTGGACTCGGCGCCGCCGATGGCGCGGTGGAAGGCGGGCACGTCCGCGAGGCGGCCGGGCCGGTCGGGCAGGAAGGTCACCATGGACTCGCCGAGCGTCACCACGTCCACCCCCCGCGGTGGGTCTGCAACGGCCGGGGCGTCAGCAGCGTCATTCATGATGGCTCCTGTTGGACTCGCGGGTCCGGGGGCCGTTTCCGTTGACCCTGGGTCGGCGAGATGCTAGACACCGGTAGCAGTGTGCGCAATGACCGTTGCAGAGAGTGCAACGAGGAGAGAGGCGGCTCGATGAGCGGCGAAGCGCTCGCCCGGCTGGGCGAGGAACGGATCGACCACCGCTTCAAGGGGCTCCCGCCGGACGCCGACGGCCTGACCGTCGCCGAGCTGGCCGCCCAGCGCCGGAACCTCTTCCGCGCGGACGACGGCTTCACCACCCCGGTCCTCGCGCTGTCCGCCGAGCGCCTGGCGCACAACCTCGCGCTCATGGAGTCGTACACCGCCCGGCACGGCCTCGCCTTCGCCCCGCACGGCAAGACGTCCATGGCCCCGCAGCTCTTCCACCGCCAGATCGAGCACGGCGCCTGGGGCATCACCCTCGCCCTGCCCCACCAGGTGCGGGTGGCCCGGGCGTTCGGGATCCGGCGGATCTTCCTCGCCCATGAGCTGGTGGACGCCGCCGCCCTGCGCTGGATCGCCGCCGAGCTCGCCGCCGACCCGGAGTTCCGGTTCCTCGCCTACGTCGACTCCGTGCGCGGGGTCGAGCTGATGGACGCGGCCCTGCGCGGCACCGCCCGGCCGGTGGACGTGGTGGTGGAGCTGGGCGCCGGCCCGGGCGCACGGACCGGGGCGCGGACGGACGCGGCGGCCCGGGACGTCGCCGAGGCGGTGTCGCGCACCGGGACGCTGCGGCTGGTGGGCGTGGCGGGGTACGAGGCCCAGGTGCCCGACGCCGACCCGGAGCGGGTGCGGGAGTGGCTCACCCGGCTGGTCGCGCTCGCCGTGGAGTTCGACCGGGCCGGGCTGTTCGAGGCCGCGGACGAGATCGTGCTCAGCGCCGGGGGCAGCGAGTGGTTCGACGCGGTCGCCGAGGTGTTCGCGGGCGTGCCCGGGCTGTCCGCGCCCGTGCTGAAGCTGCTGCGCTCCGGGGCGTACGTCTCGCACGACGATGTGCACTACCGCCGGCTGACCCCGTTCAACCGGGTGCCCGAGGAGGGCGCGCTGGAGCCCGCGTTCCGGCTGTGGGCCCAGGTGGTGTCCCGGCCGTCCCCCACGGAGGCCTTCGTCAACGCGGGCAAGCGGGACGCCGCCTACGACCTCGGCCTGCCGGTCGCGCACGTGGTCCGCCGGGCGGGCGCCGAGCACCCGGCGGCCGGGATCGAGGTGACCGCCCTGTCCGACCAGCACCTCTGGCTGCGCACCGGTCCCGAGGCGGATATCGAGGTCGGCGACTGGGTCGGGTTCGGGCTGTCCCACCCGTGCACCGTCTTCGACAAGTGGCAGCTGATCCCGGTGGCCGAGGCGGACGGAACGGTGGTCGACTACATCAGGACCTTCTTCTAGACCGCCCTTCCAGACCACTCTTGCGGAGGAGGCACCGGCCGTGGAGCAGCTCGTCATCCGGGACGCCGACGTCGTGGACGGCAGCGGCGCCGACTCCTACCGCGCCGATGTCGTGGTCGACCGCGGCCGGATCGTCTCCATCGTCAAGGAGGCCGCCGCCGCGGGCTGTCAGCGGCCGCGGGCGATGCGGGAGCTGGACGCCGAGGGCCTGGTCCTCTCCCCCGGCTTCATCGACATGCACGCCCACTCCGACCTCGCCCTGCTACGCGACCCCGACCACAGCGCCAAGGCCGCGCAGGGGGTCACCCTGGAGGTCATCGGCCAGGACGGGCTGTCGTACGCGCCGGTGGACGACCGCACGCTGGAGGAGGTGCGCCGGGCGATCACCGGCTGGAACGGCTACGGCGACGACCTCGACGGCGGCTTCGACTGGCGGACGGTCGGCGCGTACCTGGACCGGCTGGACCGGGGCATCGCGGTGAACGCCGCGTACCTGGTCCCGCAGGGCACCGTCCGCGCCCTCGCCGTGGGCTGGGAGGACCGCCCGGCGACCCCGGGCGAGCTGGACCGGATGCGGCGGCTGGTGGCCGAGGGGCTGGAGCAGGGCGCGGTCGGCCTGTCCTCGGGGCTGACCTACACCCCGGGCATGTACGCGCCGGACGCCGAACTCACCGAGCTGTGCCGGGTGGTGGCGTCGTACGGCGGCTACTACTGCCCGCACCACCGCTCCTACGGCGCCGGCGCCCTGGCCGCCTACGCCGAGACGATCGAGCTGGCACGGGAGGCGGGCTGCCCGCTCCATCTCGCCCACGCCACCCTGAACTTCGACGTGAACAAGGGCCGGGCACCGGAGCTGCTGGACCTGCTCGACCGGGCCCTGGCCGCGGGCGCGGACATCACGCTGGACACCTACCCCTACACCTCCGGCAGCACCACCCTTGCGGCACTGCTGCCGAGCTGGGCGGGCGAGGGCGGCCCCGAGGCACTGGCCGTCCGGCTCGCCGACCCGGCGACGGCCGAGCGCATCCGGTACGCACTGGAGGTGACCGGCTCGGACGGCTGCCACGGGGTGCCCGTGGACTGGGGGACGATCGAGATCTCCGGCGTCGCCGACCCCGCCCTCGGAGACCTCGTCGGGTGCACCGTGCGGGAGGCGGCGGACCGGCGCGGCGAGACGCCGTGGACGACGGTCCGCCGGCTGCTGGCCGAGGACCGGCTCGGTACGACGGTCCTCCAGCACGTCGGCCACGAGGAGAACGTCCGCGCGATCATGCGGCACCGCGTGCACACCGGCGGCTCCGACGGCATCCTCCGGGGCACCAAGCCGCATCCGCGCGCCTACGGCACCTTCCCGCGCTATCTCGGCCACTATGTGCGCGAGTTGGGGCTGCTGTCCCTGGAGGAGTGCGTCGCCCGGCTGACCTCCCGGCCGGCGGCCCGGCTGCGGCTGCCGGACCGCGGGCTGGTGCGCGAGGGGTACCGGGCCGACCTGGTCCTGTTCGACCCGGCCACGGTCGCGCCGGGCGCCACCTTCGAACAGCCGCGCCGGCTGCCGACGGGGATCCCGTACGTCCTGGTCGACGGCCGGTTCGTGATCGAGGACGGCAGGCGGACGGACGTCCTCGCGGGCCGCTCCGTCCGCCGTACGCCCTGCTGACCCCTCGACCCTCGTTACGGCTTGGGCAGGGTGCAGCCGGACGCGCCGAGGTTCAGCTTGTTGCCGGTCGTGAAGCAGGCCGGGATCTGGTAGGTCTCCTCGGCGTAGTTGGTGCCCTGGCGGACCGTGACGTTGCCGTTCTGGTCGACCTCGCACGGGTTGTTCTCGGTGCAGCGCTCACCGTCCTCGTTGCCCGTGTTGTTCACGGCGACCACCTTGCCGGTGGCGGTGTCGACGACCGGGGAGCCGGAGGTGCCGGGGATGGTGTTGCAGGCGGAGGTGTAGCGGACCGAGTCCTTCCAGGTCCAGTCGCTCTCCTGGAGGCGGTAGACGAACCCGTCGATGGAGCAGCTGTAGGTCCGCTTCCAGTAGCCGGAGGGGATCTTGATGGTGGTGCCGGCCGTGGGGTGGGTGTCCTGGACGGTCAGCGCGCTGATCCCGTACGCGCTCTTGATCTGCGCGTAGGTGCTGGTCAGCCGGTAGATCGTGACGTCCGTGTCGGTCATGGTCGAGTAGACGACCTGGTTGGCGCGCAGGGTGGCGACCTTGCTGCCGGCGGAGTTCAGCAGGCCGAAGGAACGGCTGGAGGACTGGCCGGTGACGACCTCGCCGGGCGCCGTGAAGCCCGTCTCCAGGCAGTGGCCGTTGGTCAGGACGAGCGCCGGGTCGGTGTCCGCGGAGTTCGCGAAGCGGACGAGGGCACCGGAGCAGTCGCTGAGCGAGACGGTCCCGGCGAAGTCGACGGTGACGGCGGCGGTGCGCGGGGCGTGCGGTACGGCGAGAGCGGGAGCCGCGCCCAGGCCCACCAGGGCCAGGGAGGAGAGAGCGGCAAGGAGAGGCTTGTTCATGTGGGGGTCCCCTCGTGCGTGATTGTCATGCACATCTTCAGCGCGGCGGAGGGGCGGGAACAAGGACTCGGGCCGGATGGTAGGGGTTTCCCTCTGTCGGCCAATCCGGCGTGAGCGGGCGGGAGTTGGTGCGGCGGGGCGCGATCAGTGGGGCCGCTTGGTCGCGCCGCGGCCGTGGCTGTGCGTGGGGAACGTCGGCGCGGTGGTGCTCACGGTCGGGGCCGCGCTCGTCACCGTCGGCGCGGGCGCACCGGTCGTCGTACCGGTCACGGCGGAGGCCGAGGGCGCGGCACTCTCGCTCGGCGCGTCCGCGGCCGCCGCACCGGACGCGGGCGCGGAGGACGGGCCGGTGGAGCTGGGCGGCGGGACGGCCACGGAGGCACTTCGGGAGCCGGCCGAACCGGTGGCGGACGGAGCCCCCGTGCCGGCCGTCGGCGTCTCCACGGCCGTACCGCCGCGGCCGCTGCCCCTGCCGGCGGGCCGGGAACCGCCGTCCGGCGAGCCCGAGCCGGAGCCCGCCACGGCGGCGATCACCGCGACGGCGCCGACCACACCGGCGACCCCGGCGACGACCGCGATCCGGCGGCGCCCGCTCGCCCGCCGCCGCTCCTCCCGCCGCCGCCCGGCCCGCCCCGCACCCGGCTCGACGGGCGCCGCCTGCGGGGCCGTCTGCGGGGCCGTCTGCAAGGTCTCGCTGTAGGCGTCCTGCCAGCCGTGGGCGGCGGCGGGGTCGGCGTACTCGTCGTACGCCGGCGCGCTGTCCGACTGGGGCAGGTACACGTTCGGCACGGCCGGATCCGCGTGCGACACGGGGGCGGGGTAGGGCGCTGCGGCGGCTGTGGGGAGCGGCTGGGTGAGGTCCGCTTGCGACACGACCGGCGGAAGCGGCTGCGTGAGGTCGGCATGCGACACGACCGGCGGAAGCGGCTGGGTGAGGTCGGCGTGGGACACGCCCGGCAGGGGATGGGTGTGACCCGGGGGCATGCCGCCCGGCCTGTCCCCGCCGTCCGGTATCTGTCCGCCGTTCATCCCCATCCCTCTGTGCCTCCCCGCCCCGCCCGGGACCCCCGCGCCCCGACGCGGCGCACCGCATTCTAGGGACGCGAGTGACCACCGAGACACCCAGCTCGGATATCGGGGCAAACCGATCTGTCTCACGTGTCGGAAAACACGACCCATGAGGCGTTACCGAGCCGTAAGCTCACGTGCATGCAGGTGATCCAGTCGACCAAGCTCGCCAACGTCTGTTACGAGATCCGGGGCCCGGTGCTCGAGGAGGCGATGCGGCTTGAGGCGGCAGGGCATCGGATCCTCAAGCTGAACACCGGCAACCCGGCGGCGTTCGGCTTCGAGTGTCCGCCCGAGATCCTGGAGGACATCCTCCGCAACGTCTCCACGGCACACGGCTACGGCGACGCGAAGGGCCTGCTCGCCGCCCGCCGCGCGGTCGTCATGCACAACCAGACCCTCGGCATCGAGACGGACGTCGAGCACGTCTTCATCGGCAACGGCGTCTCCGAGCTGATCGTGATGGCGATGCAGGGCCTGCTCGACGACGGCGACGAGGTCCTCGTACCGTCCCCGGACTACCCCCTGTGGACGGCGGCCGTCTCCCTCTCCGGCGGTACGGCGGTGCACTACCGCTGTGACGAGCAGTCCGACTGGATGCCCGACCTCGCCGACATCGAGCGCAAGGTCACCGACCGGACCAAGGCCATCGTCGTCATCAACCCGAACAACCCCACCGGCGCGGTCTACGACGAGGCCGTGCTCAAGGGGCTGACGGACATCGCCCGACGGCACAACCTGCTGGTCTGCTCCGACGAGATCTACGACAAGATCCTCTACGACGGCGCCACCCACACCCCGACCGCGAAGGTCGCCCCGGACCTCCTCACCCTCACCTTCAACGGCATGTCGAAGGCGTACCGGGTGGCCGGGTACCGCGTCGGCTGGATGGCGATCTCCGGGCCGCGCGCGCACGCCGACTCCTACATCGAGGGCCTGACGATCCTCGCGAACATGCGGCTGTGCGCCAACATGCCGGGCCAGCACGGCGTGGTCGCGGCCCTCAGCGGCCGCCAGACCATCAACGACCTGGTACTGCCGGGCGGCCGGCTGAAGGAGCAGGTGGACACGGCGTACGAGCTGCTGACGCAGATCCCGGGCGTCAGCTGTGTCCGGCCGAAGGGCGCGCTGTATCTCTTCCCGCGCCTGGACCCGAAGGTCTTCAAGATCAAGGACGACCGGCAGATGGTCCTGGACCTGCTGCGACAGGAGAAGATCATGGTCGTCCAGGGCACGGGCTTCAACTGGCCGGAGCCGGACCACTTCCGGGTGGTGACCCTGCCGTCGGTGGGCGACCTGCGGGACGCGATCGGCCGGATCGGCAACTTCCTCGATGGGTACGGCCAGCCGTAGCGGAGCGAGTCCCCCGGACTTCATTCCGTGACTCGACTCAACTTTAGACGAAATCCAAGCTAGGATGGTTTCCTGTCAGCGCACAGGAGGCCATCCCATGTACGAACCGATCCGGACCAAGTCGGTCCACACCACGATGGCCGGCCCCACCTCCGACTTTCCCCACCGGTCGCGCGAGGAGGAGCTGGACATCCAGCTCGCCGGACATCTCGCCGCGCTCCTCGCGGTCACCGACGAGCTGTGCGCCCTGACGCCCTCCACCGACCTGGACACCGCCGCGGAGCGCCTCGCCGCCCAGGTGAGCCGGCTGCGCGGAGGCCGTACGCCGCTGCGCGCGACACCGGACCCCGCCCCGGCCGGTGACCCGGCGGCCCTGCACCGGCGCGCCCACGCGCTCGCCGGACGCGCCCTCGTGGTCGCCGCGTCCCGCGCGGACACGGCCGCGGCGATCCTCGCCGCCGAGCGGATGGACGCGCACACCGCCGCCCTGGCCGACCCGAAGGAACTCAGCGCGGCCCACTGACCCCACCCGGGGTCCCCTCGACGGCCCCGGTCCGCGTGCACCCACCGAGACGCGCGGACCGGGCGCCCCACACCTGAAATGGGCGAAGGCCCGCCGCGATTCGCGTCCGTCGGGGCAGACGAACGCCTGTCGCAGCGGGCCCAGGCCGCACACGCCGTTGTGCGCGGCCTCGCCATCCGCACCGCGGCCGGCCGTGACGATCACTGGTCAGGGCGCATCCCAACCGGCCGCGGAGTCCGTACGGGCTCAGCCCAGGCGCTCGACCAGCGCCTGGTACTGCTCCCACAGCTCCTTCGGCGTGTGGTCGCCGAAGGTGTTGAGGTGCTCGGGGATCAGCGCGGCCTCCTCGCGCCAGACATCCGTGTCGACCTTGAGCAGGAAGTCCAGGTCGGACTCGGACAGTTCGAGGCCGTCCGTGTCCAGCGCCTCCTTGGTCGGCAGGATGCCGATCGGGGTCTCGACGCCCTCGGCCTTGCCGTCGAGCCGCTCCACGATCCACTTCAGGACGCGGGAGTTCTCGCCGAAGCCCGGCCAGACGAACTTCCCCTCGTCGTTCTTGCGGAACCAGTTGACGTAGTAGATCTTCGGCAGCTTGGCCGCGTCCGCGGACGCGCCGACCTTGATCCAGTGGGCCATGTAGTCGCCCATGTTGTAACCGCAGAACGGCAGCATCGCGAACGGGTCGCGGCGCAGCTCGCCGACCTTGCCCTCGGCGGCGGCGGTCTTCTCGGAGGCGACGTTGGCGCCCAGGAAGACACCGTGGTTCCAGTCGAAGGACTCGGTCACCAGCGGCACCGCGCTGGCGCGCCGGCCGCCGAAGAGGATCGCGGAGATCGGCACGCCCTTGGGGTCCTCCCACTCGGGCGCGATGATCGGGCACTGCGACGCGGGCACCGTGAAGCGGGCGTTGGGGTGGGCGGCCGGGGTCTCGGAGGCCGGCGTCCAGTCGTTGCCCTTCCAGTCGGTCAGGTGGGCCGGGGCCTCCTCGGTCATGCCCTCCCACCACACGTCGCCGTCGTCGGTCAGGGCGACGTTGGTGAAGACCGCGTTGCCCCAGAGGGTCTTCATCGCGTTGGCGTTGGTGTGCTCACCGGTGCCGGGCGCGACGCCGAAGAAGCCGGCCTCGGGGTTGATCGCGTACAGCCGGCCGTCCTCGCCGAAGCGCATCCAGGCGATGTCGTCGCCGATGGTCTCCACGGTCCAGCCGGAGACCGTGGGCTCCAGCATGGCGAGGTTGGTCTTGCCGCAGGCGGAGGGGAAGGCGGCGGCGACGTACTTGGCCTCGCCCTGCGGCGGGGTGAGCTTGAGGATGAGCATGTGCTCGGCCAGCCAGCCCTCGTCGCGGGCCATGACGGAGGCGATGCGCAGCGCGTAGCACTTCTTGCCGAGCAGGGCGTTGCCGCCGTAGCCGGAGCCGTAGGACCAGATCTCGCGCGACTCGGGGAAGTGCGAGATGTACTTGGTGGAGTTGCACGGCCACGGAACGTCGTCCTGGCCCTCCTCCAGCGGGGCACCGAGGGTGTGCACGGCCTTCACGAAGAAGCCCTCGTCACCCAGTTCGTCCAGGACGTCCTGGCCCATGCGGGTCATGGTGCGCATGGAGACGGCGACGTACGCCGAGTCCGTGATCTCCACGCCCAGCGCGGACAGCGGCGAGCCGAGCGGTCCCATGCAGAACGGGACGACGTACATGGTGCGGCCGCGCATCGAGCCGCGGAACAGCCCCTTCTCGCCTGCGAAGATCTCCCGCATCTCGGCGGGGGCCTTCCAGTGGTTGGTCGGGCCCGCGTCCTCCTCCTTCTCGGAGCAGATGAAGGTGCGGTCCTCGACGCGCGCGACGTCGGTCGGGTCGGAGGCGGCGTAGTAGGAGTTGGGGCGCTTGATCGGATCGAGTTTCCGGAAGGTCCCCTTGGCCACCAGCTCCGCACAGAGCCGGTCGTACTCGGCCTCGGAGCCGTCACACCAGACCACCCTGTCCGGCTGCGTCAGTTCGGCGATCTCGTCGACCCACGAGATCAGTTCCTGATGGTTGGTGGGAACGCCTGAAGCCGAGTTGTCGCGCGCCACGGTTGCTCCTAAGTGAGGGATTTTGTCCTTTGTTGCCCCGTGGGGGCTGCGACCCGGATGCTTCGCGATGCTCATCCGGTGCCGACCGCACTCATTTGATCATCCGACGTACATGCCCATATGTCCAGGGGGCCTCACAGGTGAGCGAGGTGAGGAAGACCACGCTTTCCAGGGGTGTTTACATTCCCTTTGCGTACGGCTTTGCTTCACCTGAAGGTCTTTTTGCGTTCGAACGACCAAAGCTCTCGTTCACAGCCGATTTACGGCGGCGTCGGTACCATGCCCCCCA
Organism: Streptomyces sp. NPDC001606; assembly: GCF_053596835.1. NCBI lineage: Bacteria > Bacillati > Actinomycetota > Actinomycetes > Kitasatosporales > Streptomycetaceae > Streptomyces > Streptomyces sp. NPDC001606. The sequence continues at coordinate 44,065 of NZ_JBSFHC010000022.1, read as the reverse complement.
TGACTGCGTCCGTCCCCGACGCGCCCACCGAGACGCCGGCCAGCGGCCGCGGTCTCGGCGCGCTCTCCTTGCCGCATCCGGTCAAGCCCAGGCTGCGCGGCTGGCTGCACCTCGGCATGTTCCCGGCCGTACTCATCGCGGGCCTGGTGCTCACCGCTCTCGCCGACTCCCCCAGAGGCCGCATCGCGTGCGGCATCTACGCCCTGACAGCCTGCCTGCTCTTCGGGGTCAGTGCGTTGTACCACCGGGGCAACTGGAGCCCCCGGATGGACGGCGTGCTGCGCCGGCTGGACCACGCCAACATCTTCCTGATCATCGCGGGCACCTACACCCCGCTGACCCTGCTGCTCCTGCCCGGCGCGAAGGGCCAGTGGCTGCTGTGGGGCATCTGGGCCGCGGCGGCGGCCGGGATCGTCTTCCGGGTCTTCTGGGTGGGCGCCCCGCGCTGGCTCTACACCCCCTGCTATCTGGCGATGGGCTGGGCCGCCGTCTTCTTCCTGCCGGACTTCATGCGCGCCGGCGGCATCGCCGTCCTGGTGCTGGTCATCGTCGGCGGACTGCTCTACAGCGCCGGCGGCGTGATCTACGGCATCAAGCGGCCGAACCCCTCCCCGCGCTGGTTCGGCTTCCACGAGGTCTTCCACACCTTCACCCTCGCCGCCTTCGTCGTCCACTACGTCGGCATCTCCCTGGTGGCCTACCAGCACGCCTGACCCCTGCGCCCCCTGCCCTCCGGCCACGGCTCACCCCGAGTCGTGGCCGTTTTTTCGTGCGGCCGACACCGGTCGCCGCCGCGCGCGGCCGCCCACGGCGATGCCCGACAATGACCGGCATGACGGCCGCACGCACCCCCAGCACCTCCCCCGCCGACCGCCCCCGCCTCGGCCTGCGGGAACGCAAGAAGATCAAGACCCGCGAGGCGATCCGCGCGGCGACCTACGCACTCGTCGCCGAGCAGGGGTACGACGCCACCACGATCGACCAGATCGCCGAGCGGGCCGAGGTGTCGCCGTCGACCGTCTTCCGGTACTTCCCGACCAAGGAGGACATCGTCCTCACCGACGAGTACGACCTGCTGATGGCGGACGAACTGCGCGCCCGCCCGGCCGGCGAGCCGCTCATCCAGTCCCTGCGCTACGTCATCCACCGGGCGGTCGACCGCGCGCTGGCCGAGGACCCCGAGGTGGCCCGGCTGCGGGTGCGCCTCGGGGTGGAGATCCCGGCCGTCCGCGGCCGGATGCTGGAGAGCATGGCGAGCACCGGCGCCCTGCTCCGCCAGGTCATCGCGGACCGCACCGGACTCGACCCGGAGGCGCTGGAGGTGCGGGTCCACGCCATGTCGCTGATCGGCGGGCTCATGGAGGTCAACCGCTACTGGGGCGAGACCGGCCAGCAGGACGACCTGGGGGCGCTGATGGAACGCGCCCTGGACGTCCTGGAGCACGGGCTGCCCGTCGAAAACCGCTGAGGCACGGGCCGTACCCCGTGCGATGCTGACGACGTGAACCGAGCCGAGATCCGCGTCGAAGTCGCCCCCGCGCTCCATCTGTTCGTGCCGCACGCCCGGCGGGCCGGAGCCACCCCGCTCGGCACCGACGGAGTCTCGACGCTCGGCCATGTCGTCGAGTCCCTCGGCGTGCCGCTGACCGAGGTCGGCGCCCTGGTCGTGGACGGCCACGAGGTGCCGGTGTCACACATCCCGAAGGCGGGCGAGACGGTCAGCGTCCGCGCCGTGGAACGCCCCCAGCGGGTCCCCGGCGCCCCGCTCCGCTTCCTCCTCGACGTGCATCTCGGCACCCTCGCCCGCCGGCTGCGGCTGCTCGGCGTCGACGCGGCGTACGAGTCGACCGACATCGGCGACCCGGCACTCGCCGCCCGCTCGGCCGCCGAGAAACGGGTCATGCTCAGCCGCGACCGGGGGCTGCTGCGCCGCCGCGAGCTGTGGGCCGGGGCGTTCGTCTACAGCACCCGGCCCGACGACCAACTCCACGACATCCTGGACCGCTTCGCCCCCGAGCTGCGCCCCTGGACCCGCTGCACCGCCTGCAACGGGCTGCTGCGCGAGGCCACCAAGGACGAGGTCGCCGACCAGCTCAAGGGCGGCACGCAACGCTCGTACGACGTCTTCGCCCAGTGCACCGCGTGCGGCCGCGCCTACTGGAAGGGCGCGCACCACGACCAGCTGGAGGCCATCGTGGAGCGCGCCCTGGCCGAGCACGGCTAACGCGCAGTCAGGTCTCCTCCCCGGCAGGCGATGCCGTTGCGGTTGTGGTCCAGGCCCAGCGGGTCGTCACCGCCGTTGACCCGCAGCCGGCCGTAGTGGTTGTGCCGCAGCCAGGCGCACCGGGCCGCCGCCGTCCTGCGCACCTCGGGCGGGAAGACCGTGGGCACGCAGACGTTGGCCGAGCCGTAGTGGCGGTCGCAGCCGGAGAGGGTGGGGCTGACCGGCTGGGCGGCGCGCCTCTTGCCGGGGCCGGTGACCTTGCCGGACAGGTCGTCGGCGAAGGCGTGGACGTGCGGGGCGGCGGCGGTCATGGCCGCCGGGCCGGTCAGATGGACCCACCGGGCCACGGACGGCACCCCGTTCGCGTCGACGGCGAACAGCATGTACCAGCCGGGCGGGGCGATGTCGGGGTTGTTCGTGACGTTGAGGTCGACGTTGTTCCCGTCCACCGACAGCGGCAGATCCACGAACCGCTGGTTCGGGTCGGAGGAGTGCGTCACCGCGGCCGGCCGGATCAGCTCCGCCCGTGCGACGGGCCGGTCCACGGTGATCCGCTGGGTGTCGCCGTACTTCCACTCCTGGCTGATCACCGAGGTGATCGTCGGGCGGGTGCCCTTGTAGAGGTAGGGCGGGGTGTAGAGGGACACGTTGTGGTTCCAGCTGCCGTTGCCCGGGTTGTCGCCGGTGGCCATGACCCGGCCGTCGGGCAGCAGGAACGCGGAGGAGTGGTAACCGCGGTCCTCGGGGTCGGCGGCGACCGGGGCGAAGGTGTTGCTGCCGGGATCGAAGAGCGAGGACTCGTGCACCGGGTCGGCCCGGTTGTGCAGGGCGCCGCCGGTCTCCAGCACCTTGCCGTCGGGCAGCAGCACCGCGGAGACGTACATCTTGCCCTGGCCGCCGGTCTCCGGCCGGGGTCCGGCGCCGAGGTCGACCGTGCCCTGCGGCAGCGGCGGCCCGGCGACGTAGGACGGGTTCGGCTGCTTGAGGTCGATCAGGTCGGTGAGGCGGCCCGCGTCGGGGTTGCTGTCGATGTTGCCGCCGCCGATGGTGAGGACCCGCTGGTCCTGGGCGGGGGGCAGCAGCACCGACGCCGACTGGTCGCGCTGGTCCTTGTTCTGGAGCCCCGGGATCTGGGTGATGGTGTTGGCGTCGTAGTCGTAGACCGCCGCGCCCGTGCCGGGGATGTTGTTGCCGAAGACATGGCTGCCCGTGTAGAAGAGGCGGCCGTCCTGCATCAGGACCATCGCCGGGTACAGGCCCCAGTAGGACCAGGTCTGGTGGACCTGGGACAGCGGCAGCCACTGGTTCTGCGCCGCGCTGAACCGCTCCGCCGTCACCGAGCCGGTGGAGTCCTCGCGGAGCCCGCCGAAGGTGATGACGTCACCGTTGCCCAGCTCGGTCGCCGACGGGTACCAGTGGCCGTCGTTGAGATCGTTGACCTTGGTGTAGGTCTCGGTCCTCGGGTCGAAGACGTAGGAGTCCCGGTAACCCTCGTAGCCGTGGCCGCCGGGGACCGGGTACGCCTTGTTGCCGCTGAGGACGAGCACCCGCCCGTCCTGGAGCTGCACATGGCCCGCGCAGAACATGTCCTTCGGGGTCGGGACGAGCTGGTAGGTGCCGTTGGCGGGGTCGTAGACCGCCGAGGTGAAGGTCCCGGCGGCGAAGCTCTCCTCGCTGTTGCCGGATCCCGCGATCAGCAGCACCTTGCCGTTGTTCAGCACGACGGAGTGCATGGAGCGGACCGGGTTCTGCGTCGGCAGCACGGACCAGCCGCCGTTCGCGCACTGGTCGGCCGTGCCGGTGCACTGCGCGGGTGGAACGGTGTCCGGCACCTGCTCCATGGTGTAGTCGTCGGTGGTCGCCGACCCGGTGCCGTACACCGACACGCCCCAGGTGATGCGGTCGGTGCCGGCCGGGATCTCCGGGGTGCGGACCGTGGCCCGGGTCCAGGCGGCAGCCGTCTCCAGGGTCTTGACGTCGGTCCAGTACTGCCAGCCGGTCGTGCTGTCGTGCCGGAAGAGGGTGACGTTCGCGTCCGGGGTCGTGGTCTTGTACCAGAGCCCCAGGTCGTACTGCTTTCCGACGCTCACGGCGGGCGCGCAGTCGGTGGACTCCAGGAACATCGCCTTGCGGTCGCCGTCGACCCGGCGGGTCAGGCTGACTTTCATGGCCTTCGCACCGGAGTGCGCGTCGGAGGTGGTCTCGTAGCTGAAGTCGTTGTCGCCCCAGCCCGCCTTCTCCCAGCAGTACGGCATGTCACCGGTGCCGGTGGTCTCGAAGCCGGGGTTCTTGATCAGGTTGGCGGCCTCGGCGCTCTGCGGCGAGGTCAGGAGCAGACCGGCGGTCAGGGCGCCCACCCCGACCAGTGCCGTCCGTCTGCGGTACGTGCTCACACGGCTCTCCTTGCGGTCGTACGATCCCCGCGGCGGCGTCGCGGGAGATAGACCAGCGCTTCGGTGCCGACGAAGCGCAGGACGAAGGTCAGCACCAGCGCCAGCGCGGTCGCGGGCAGGACGCCCATACCGAACCGGCCGACGAGCAGCGCGATCAGCGGGATGCGCAGAACGAGGTCGGCGTTGGCGAGCAGCGCGAACCGGCCGAGCCGGTCCCACCAGCGGCGGTGCGCGCGGCGGTCGCGGAACAGCAGCTGCTCGATGAGCAGGAAGTTCCAGCCGACGCCGAGCTGGTTGGCGAGGATCTCGGCGGGGACGTAGTGCAGGCCCAGGGCGGTCAGCGCCCACAGGCCGATCAGGTTGGGGGCGAACCCGCTCGCGCCGATCAGTCCGAAGCCGATCATCCGGGCGGCCGGGGAGGCGCTGCGCAGCCCGGCCAGGTGGCGCAGGAAGCGGAAGCCCTCCCGGGCGGTGGACTTGGACTCCCCCGCGAACCGCTCCTGGAACACGAACGGCACCTCGGCGACCCGGCGCGGCCGGCTGCGGACGGCCAGTTCGAGGAGGATCTTGTAGCCGAGCGGCCGGAGCAGGTCCGCGGTGACGGCGCTGCGCCGGACGGCGAAGAAGCCGCTCATGGGGTCGCTGATGCCGTGCAGCCGGCGGGGGAAGAGGGCCTTGGCGAGCCAGGTGGCGGCGCGCGACACGGCCACCCGGTAGCCGCCGGCGAGTCCGGCCCGGCTGCCGCCCGCGGTGTAGCGGGAGGCGACGACGAGCCCGGCGTGCGTCCGTTCGCCGGTGGCCACCAGCTCGGGGATCAGGGCGGGCGGGTGCTGGCAGTCGCCGTCCATGACGACGACCCACTCCGAGGTCGCGGCCCGCAGCCCCTCCACCACCGCCCCGCCGAGCCCGCCGACCGGTTCCGCCCGGTGCAGGACGGACACCGGGAACGGGCAGTCCTGGGCGGCCTGCCGGATCACCTCGGGGGTGTCGTCGGTGGAGTCGTCCACGAAGACCACCTCGCAGGGCAGCCGGGCGGGCACCGCCTCGGTGATCCGGTGCAGCAGCTGCCGGACGTTCGCGGACTCGTTGAAGGTCGGTACGACGACGGTGACGGCCCCCGGCTCGGGCACCTCGACGGCGTCGAGACCGGGTACGGGCGCGGTGTACTCGCTCATCGGGCGCCTCCTGTGGGCTGGATCCGCCGGATCTCGATGCGGTCGGGTCCGCTGCCGAAGGCGGCGACCGGTGTGGAGTGCTTCAGGGCGGCCCGGACGGTGGGCAGGTCCTTGGCATCGCGGCGGACGGTCGGCGAGGCGACGACGTAGTCGAGGTCCTCCCAGCCGTGCGGCAGGGTCGTGCCGACGGCCGGGTCGAGGTCGGCCTTGTAGAACCAGATCGCGCCGAGCCCGGGCCGGTATCCGGCGTGCACGAGGTCCAGCCAGAGGGCGTCGTCGACGAGGATCCGGGCGTCCGCCGGGTGGGCGACCCGGGTGCCGAGCCAGTGCGACGCCTGCCGGTAGGGCCGGTTGGCGTCGGCGGTGACGGCGGTGCGGTCGCCGTCGTACCAGCGCGGTACGACGTAGGCGCCGGCCGCGACGGCGAGGACCGCGGCGAGCGCGTACCGGCCGCCGGTGACCCGGCGGCGCTCGTCGGGGCGCCGCCGGCGGTGCAGTACGGCGTGTGCCACGGAGGCGGTGGCGCCGGCCAGCACCAGGGCGAGGAAGGGCAGCGCGCCGATGATGTACATGGCGGGCAGATAGCCGCCCGGGCGCAGGGCGACCGCGGTGAGGACCGCGACCGCGAGGGCGGGTCCGGCGAGGGCCCGGGCGGTGACCGACCAGCGCCGGATGAGCAGCAGGAGCAGCGCCCCGGCGAGGCCGCCGAGGGGCAGCACCCGGTCGTAGTAGAGCCAGGAGTGCAGCACCCCGTAGGCGCCGGAGCCCGGGTCGAGGAGGAAGCCGGAGCCGGGCCGGGACATCTGGTAGGTGATCCCGCCCCACAGCGAGACATGTCCGGCGCCGGGCAGCAACTCGCCCTTGAGCAGCGCGAACAGCGGGTACGACAGCCCGATCAGGGCGCAGCCGGTGATGGCTCCGGTGAGGGCGAACTTGCGGGTGTCGCGGTGGCTGTGCCGCCACATGGTGATGAACAGGGCGGGCAGGACGACGAGCATCGTCTCCTTGGTGAGCACGGCCGCGGCGGCGGCGAGCCCTGCGCCGAAGTGGTGCCAGAGGTGGCGGCTGGGCGAGGCGGCGAGGCAGAACGCCAGCAGCAGCCACATCACGGCGATGTTGTCGAGGAAGATCTCGCGGCTGAGGACGACCGCGAGCGGCGAGAGTCCGAACAGGGCCATGCCGAGTCCGGCGGCCCAGCGGGGCAGGCACAGGCGGCGGCCGAGGACGTAGACGAGGACCGCGCTGACTCCGCCGATGCCGAGCATGAGCAGCCGCATGGTGGCGACGGTCATGGAGCCCGGGCTGACGGCCGAGGGTATCCAGCCGAGCAGGGCTATCTGGATCCAGCCGAGCGGCGGGTGGTCGTACCAGTAGGTGTAGTGGGCCAGGCCCCGGCCCTGCTGGACGGCCCAGGCCTGGGCGAGGTAGGTGCCCTCGTCGTCGCTGAGGGCCGGGTAGTCGGCGATGTTCCAGCCCTGGACGACGAGGATCGCCGTCAGCAGGGCCCCGCAGAGCAGCAGGTCGGGCCGGGACGCGCGGAGCCGCTGCGGTGGCGTGGGCCGCTCGGTGGAGCCCGCCGCGGGCGCAGGCGGGTGCTGCGCGGGGACCTGGTCGTCGGTCACCGCGGGGAGGATGGAGGTCACGCGGGAACGTCCTCTCGGATCGGCTCGGCCGCGTCGAGGTGCGCGCCCACGTGCCGGGTCAGCTCCCAGTCGGTGCGGCCGCGCTGCTCGCGCCATACGGCACGGATCGCGGCGCCGGCCAGGAGCACCTGGTAGAAGGGGCCGCCCACGAGGAGTTTCAGATAGTGGACGAGGCGCACCCGCAGGCCGTACTGCCTGCCGAAGTCGTGCAGTCCGACCACCTCGAAGACGACGGTGACGGCCGCGGTGACCAGCGGCAGGAAGGTGAGGAAGGCGACGCCGACGGGCACGTCGAGGAAGAGCGCGACGGCCGCGTTCAGCGGGATGACCAGTCCGCAGAAGGCCTGCATGAACGGTGTCATCAGGGTGTAGCGGGCGAGCAGCCGCTGGCCGTGTCCGGGCAGCTGCTTCCAGTCCTTCTTCCGGTAGACCTGGAGGAAGCCCTGGTCCCAGCGGGTGCGCTGTTTGAGCAGCGCCATCAGACTGCCCGGGGTCTCCTCGCGGGTGACCATGGCGGAGTCGTAGGCGACGACGACCTTCTTGCCGATGCTGGACAGCCGCACCCCGAGGTCGCAGTCCTCGGCCAGGCAGTCGGGGTCCCAGCCCTCCGCGTCCCGCAGCACGTCGGTGCGGACGAAGACGGTGTTGCCGCCGAGCGGGATGAACCCCTTCTGCGCGTGCAGATGGAGCCGCGAGCGGAACCAGAAGAAGTACTCCAGGCAGTTGCGCAGGCTGTACCAGCTGGAGTGGAAGTTGATGAGCTGGACCCCGCCCTGGACGACGTCCGCGCCGGTGCTGCGGAAGGCGTGGTCGACATGGGCGAGCAGTTCGGGATGGACCTGGTCCTCGGCGTCGAAGACCCCGACGACATCGCCGCGGCAGTGCGGCAGCGCCGTGTTCATGGCCTTCGGCTTGTTCTTCTTGTCGTGGGTGTCCACGACCACCCGGACCCGCGGATCGCGCCGGGCGGCCGCCTCGGCCACCTCGGTCGTCTCCGGGTCGTCGTGTCCGACGATGACGATGATCTCGAAGTCGGCGTGGCGGGAGCGGAGCAGCCGCTGGATGGTGTGGTCGAGCACGGCCTGTTCGTGCCGGGCCGGTACCAGCAGTGAGAAGGAGAGGTGTTCGGCGCCGTCGGGGCGGCCGAACCGGGTGGAGGCGAGCACCTCGGGCGTGCGCCACGCGTGCATCTGCCACCACAGAGTGAAAGCCGCCATCCAGAACAGCGCAAGCGAGACGGCAGCGATGAAGACGGACGTCAGCAAAGATCCCCCCAGATCCCCTGATAATCCCCTGTAACCCCCTGGGCGTACGACGACGGATCGACGCTGGGTCAGCGTTGCGTCACCCGTCGTGTCGCTGTGCAGAGACTAGGGGGGATCTGTGAAGCGCGGGGACCGTTCCGATAAATGGCGTGTTTCGGAACGGCGGTGCTAAGCGGGGGCAAGCGGTATCTATCCGAACACGTGGTTCACATTCGGACAGTTGACGCGTTCCGTCGGCGTGCCGTCCGCGCCGCTCAGTGCCCGTTCAGCACGGCCCGCAGCCGCTCCGGATCGGCCGTGGGGGCGTCGCAGGTGAAGTTGCGGCAGACATAGGCGGCCGGCTCGCCGCCCGGCAGCGGCCGGTCGGCGAGCAGCGGGAACTCGTCACTCCCCGGCGCGCCGACGGCGACGACGGCGCCCGGCGCGGTGCCGAGCAGCGCCGTGCGGTGCAGTACGGCCGTCCGGTCGTCGTCCTCCGGCCCGACCACGGCGACCTCCTTGGGCCCGTCGAGCAGTGCCTCGGCGACGGCGAGCCCCCAGCCGATGAACCGGGGCACCCGCGGCCCGAGGGCCTTCACCACGCCCAGCGCCCGTTCGGCGCCGGTGCGGTGGACCTCCGACCCGGTGTGGGCGGCGTACCCGAGGAGGGCGCCGGCCGCGGCGGTCCAGCCGGACGGGGTGGCGTTGTCGGTCGGGTCCTGGGGGCGGCGGATGAGCCGCTCGGCATCGGCCGCGGTGTCGTAGAGGGCGCCGGTCTCCTGGTCGGTGAAGCGGGCGAGCACCTGGTCGAGGAGGAGGCCGGCGAAGTCCAGCCAGACGCCCTCGCCGGTCACCGAGGCGAGGGCGAGGAAGCCCTCGGCGACGTCGGCGTAGTCCTCCAGGACGCCGGCGTTGCCGCCGACGCGGCCGTCCTTGCTGGTGCGGGAGAGCCGGGCGTGCTCGTCCAGGTGCACCCGGACGAGCAGGTCGGCGGCGCCGAGGGCGGCCTCGACCAGGTCGGGCCGGTCGAAGTAGGCGCCGGTCTCGGCGAGCGCGGCGACGGCGAGCCCGTTCCAGGCGGCGACGACCTTGTCGTCCCGGCCGGGCGCGGGACGCTCCGCGCGGGCGGCGAGCAGGCGCCGCCGCACGGAGTCGATCCGCCCGGCCTCGACGACGCCTTCGCTCTGCGGCAGCTGGAGCACCGACTGCCCGTGCTCGAAGGTGCCCTCCACGGTCACCCCGAAGTACTGGGCGGCGAGGGCGGCGTCGTCCTCGCCCAGCACCTCGCGCAGCTGCTCCGGCGTCCAGACGTAGTAGGCGCCCTCGACGTGCCGGCCGGTGCCGTCGTCGCTGTCGGCGTCGAGCGCCGAGGCGAACCCGCCCTCGGGAGTGCGCAGTTCGCGCACCATGAAGTCGGCGGTCTCCAGCGCGACCCGCCGGGCGAGATCCGAGCCGGTGGCCCGCCACAGATGCGCGTACACCCGGCAGAGCAGGGCGTTGTCGTACAGCATCTTCTCGAAGTGCGGCACGACCCAGTCGCGGTCCACGGAGTAGCGGGCGAAGCCGCCGCCGAGCTGGTCGTAGATGCCGCCGCGGGCCATCCGCTCGCAGGTGTCCTGCGCCATCTGGAGGGCGCCCTCGGCGCCGGTGCGGGCGTGGTGGCGCAGCAGGAACTCGATCACCATGGACGGCGGGAACTTGGGCGCCCCGCCGAATCCGCCGCGCTGGGGGTCGTACTCCCGGGTGAGCCCGAGCAGCGCCTGCGCCTGCTCCTGCTCGCCGGGCGCCTGTGCGGCATGCCGGACGATCTCCCGCTGGGACAGGTCGCGGACGATCTTCCCGGCGACCTCGGTGACCTCCTCGCGGCGGCCCGACCAGGCCTGCTGGACCCCCTCCAGGACCTGCCGGAAGGAGGGCATCCCGTGCCGCGGGGCGGGCGGGAAGTAGGTGCCGAAGTAGAACGGCTCGGCGTCCGGGGTGAGGAACACGGTCATGGGCCAGCCGCCCTGCCCGGTGGCGGCCTGTACGGCCTCCATGTAGACGGCGTCGACGTCGGGCCGCTCCTCGCGGTCGACCTTGACGCTGACGAAGTGGGCGTTGAGGTACTCGGCGGTGGCCTGGTCCTCGAAGGACTCGTGGGCCATGACATGGCACCAGTGACAGCTGCTGTACCCGACGCTCAGCAGCACGGGCCGGTCGCTCCTGCGGGCCTCCTCGAAGGCCTCGGTCGACCAGGGCCACCAGTCGACCGGGTTGTCGGCGTGCTGGAGGAGGTACGGGGAGGTCTCATGCGCCAGTCGGTTCACCACGCTCCCACTCTCCCACGGGCTCCGGCACCGCGTAGAAACGCACCAGGACCGGGCGCGCCTCGGCCGGCGCCTCCTCGCGCGGGTGGCTGTACCGGCCGAGCAGTTCGTGGTACTCCCGCAGGAAGGCGAGGAGTTCCTCCCTGGTCATCCAGGTGTTGTGGCGCTGGACCTGGGCCCAGCCCTCGGGGCCGCGGTACTCCTCGTGGGCGCGGCGGTAGAGGGCCGTGTCGAACTCGATCTTCAGGTGCGCGAGTTCGGCGGCGGCCGCGTACTCCTCGCGGGTCATGGCGGCCGGGTCGGGGGTGGTGTGGCTGAACGGCAGGGTCCGCCACCAGCGCTCCCGCCCGCCCGACTTCTCCGGGATCTCCTCGATGAGCCGCTGCTCGGCGAGTTTGCGCAGGTGGTAGCTGGTGGTGCCGGAGCTTTCCCCGAGTTCGCGGGCGAGGACGGTCGAGTTGGCCTCGCCGTGCCGGCCGAGATAGTCGAGGATGCGGCGGCGCAGCGGATTGCCGAGGGACTTGTAGAGGGCGGTGCGCTCCAGGCTGGTCATCTCGGGCATGCCGTCGGTCATGCCGCCCACCGTATCCCTGAGAACCCTGAGAAGCCCCGGAGATCTGCCGAATTTTCTTTGCAGAGATTTCTCTGCGGTCTAGAGTGGAGGCAGTCGGAGGAAGCACGGGCTGCGAGGGGGGATCGCTGTGCGAAACGAGGGAAGCCGGGCGTTCATGGGATTCAGGCGGAGGTGGCCCTTGGTGGCGCTGGGCGGGGCAGCGGTGCTGCTCGTGCCGTGGATGGCGGTGCTGGCGGTGACGCTCCCGGGCAGCACCCGGGTGGAGAACTGGCCGCTGGCCTGGATCGGCCTCGACGTGCTGATGGCGGCCGGCTGCGCGGCCACGGCCCTGCTGGGCCTGCGCGCCGACCCGCGCGGCCGCCTCACCGCGTCCGCGACGGCCTCGGTGGCGGTCCTGGACGCCTGGTTCGACCTCACCACGGCCGGCACCGGCGGCGCCCTGCTCCAGGCGGCCCTGTCCGCGCTGGCGGAGGCGGCACTGGCGGCGGTCTGCGTCCACCTGGCGATATCCCGGAGCCGGAGCGGGGGCCGGGGCGGCGCGGACCGCGGGACGCGGGGCAGCGCCCGTTAGCCCGACGGCTCACAGGAGAAGGGCGTGCGGGGACGGCGGGCGTCGCGACACGCGAGCCCGGCGGTACCGCACCGCCGGACCCGTCGGCGGACCGCTGCCCGCTCCCGCCCCTGTTACCGGGACTGCTACTGCTTGACGCGCCCGGAAGCCTCGCTCTTCGCGCCGGCCTCCTCGCCGGAGGGCTCCGCCTCCTTGAAGTCGACCTTGTTCATGTGCTTGCTCATCGACTTCATCAGGCCCCACACCGCCAGGGCCATCACCGCGAAGACGATGAAGCCCAGGACGCCGGGGGTGACCTTGTTCTGGTCCAGGTCCTTGGCGAGGGGGACGAGGTGCGTCACTGCCAGGCTCACGCTTGCGCTCATGTCAGGCATTGTCCCGGATGCCCGCGAAGAGGTCGTCCTCGGGGAGGGAGGTATCGACGAGCGACTTCGCCAGCTCGTACTCCTCCGTCGGCCAGACCTCCTTCTGGACGTCCAGCGGCACCTTGAACCAGCCGCCGTCCGGGTCGATCTGCGTGGCGTGCGCGATCAGCGCCTTGTCACGGATCTCGTAGAAGTCCGCGCAGGGGATGTGCGTGGTCAGGGTGCGCTCGGTGCGCTGGATCTCGTCCCACCGCTTGAGCCACTCCCCGTACGGCGACTCCAGGCCGCGGTCGAGCATCGCCTGGTGCAGGGCCAGGGTGCGGGGGCGGTTGAAGCCCTGGTTGTAGTAGAGCTTCAGCGGCTGGTAGGCGGGCCCGTACTCGCTCTCGGGGTACTTCTCGGTGTCCGCCGCGCCCTCGAACGCCACCATGGAGATCTTGTGGGTCATGATGTGGTCGGGGTGCGGGTAGCCGCCGTTCTCGTCATAGGTGGTGATCACCTGGGGGCGGAAGGTGCGGATCTTCCGCACCAGCTCGCCGGCCGCCTTGTCGACGTCCTCCAGGGCGAAGCAGCCCTCGGGCAGCGGCGGCAGCGGGTCGCCCTCCGGGAGACCGGAGTCGACGAAGCCCAGCCACTCCTGCTTCACCCCGAGGATCTCGCGGGCCTCGTCCATCTCCTTCTTGCGCACCTCGTGGATGTGCTCCTCGATGTACGCGTCGCCTTGCAGCTTGGGATTGAGGATGGACCCGCGCTCTCCGCCGGTGCAGGTCACCACCAGCACGTCCACCCCCTCGGACACGTACTTCGCCATGGTCGCCGCGCCCTTGCTCGACTCGTCGTCGGGGTGCGCGTGAACGGCCATCAGTCGCAGCTGGTCAGTCAAGACTCAATCCTCGGATAGTCGGCGCCCCCGTGGCTCAGGGCGCAATCGCCGGCTTCTATAGTGACCGAATCGGGGGGCGATTAATTCCGCGGAGAGGACGATCATGGGTACGGCGACCACCCGGCTGCCCGAGGGCCGCTACGGCCGCTCCTCGGACGAGCGCGCCGACCGCAGGCTCAAGGTCGCCGCGGCGGTGTTCGGCGCGGCCCTGCTCGCGCTGGTCGGCTACTTCGCCTACCACTATGTCGCCGAGAGCAAGATCAGCGCCCAGGTGATCACCTTCCAGGCCACGGACACCGCGGTGAAGATCCATCTGGAGGTCCACAAGGACTCCGGCACCGACGGCTACTGCACCCTGCGGTCCCAGGCGGCGGACGGCGCCGAGGTGGGCCGGGCCGACTTCCGGTTCAGCGGTCCGGACACCCGGATCGACAAGGTCGTCACGCTGCGTACGACCGCCAAGGGCACGACGGCGGAGCTGCTGGGCTGCCACACCGGCTGACCGGCGCCGGTTCCCTCGCGGACATCGCCCGACTTCACCCGGAATACGTAGGCGCTGACCTGCGTTGATGAGATTCTGATGGCTTATGTCCTCCCCCTTCCGGCCTTGAATTGTTAGGCTCGTGGTTTCGCCCATCCGAGAGGGAACATTCTTCTGGGTAGGGCGATGCTTTGTATTCCCAGTACCGACGAGGAGCACCCTGTGACCCAGACCAGCGAGAACGTCACCTGGCTGACCCAGGAGGCGTACAACAAGCTCAAGGACGAGCTTGCGTACCTTACTGGTCCTGCGCGCACGGAGATCGCCGCAAAGATCGCGGCCGCGCGCGAGGAGGGCGACCTGCGTGAGAACGGCGGGTACCACGCGGCCAAGGAGGAGCAGGGCAAGCAGGAGCTGCGCGTGCGCCAGCTCACCCAGCTCCTTGAGAACGCCCAGGTGGGCGAGGCTCCGGCCTCCGCCGACGGTACCGTCGCGCCGGGCATGGTCGTCACGATCGCCTTCGACGGTGACGAGGACGACACGCTGACGTTCCTGCTCGCCTCCCGTGAGTACGCGAGCACCGACATCGAGACGTACTCGCCGCAGTCGCCGCTCGGCTCCGGCGTCATCGGCCACAAGGTCGGCGAGGACGCCGAGTACGAGCTGCCGAACGGCAAGAAGGCCTCGGTCCGGATCCTGAAGGCCGAGCCCTACACGGGCTGACGGGCCTTCCCCCCACCCCAGACATCCGCCCCCGGCGCCCCTCGGCACCGGGGGCTCTGTCATGCCCGGGGGTACCGGCCTGCGGCCGCGCTCTCAGCGCATGACCGTGTAGCCCGCGTCCCGCAGCGCCTGCTCGACCTCGGTGCAGTGCACCGGGCCCATGGTCTCCAGGTGCAGCTCCACCTCGGCCTCGGTCAGTCCGAGCCGGGGGTCGGTGCGGACATGGCTGACGTCGAGCACGTTCGCGTCGGCCGCGGACAGCACGCCGAGCAGGGTGGCGAGCGCGCCCGGCCGGTCCACGAGCCGCAGCCGTACGGCCAGATACCGGCCCTGCGCCGCCATGCCGTGCCGCAGGACGCGTTGCATCAGCACCGGGTCGACGTTCCCGCCGGAGAGGACCGCGACCACCGGGCCCTCGAAGGCGTCCGGCGCCGCCAGCAGCGCCGCGACCGGGCTCGCCCCGGCCGGTTCCACGACCAGCTTGGCCCGCTCCAGACACAGCAGCAGCGCGGCCGACAGCTGGTCCTCGCCGACGGTGCGCACCTCGTCGACCAGCTCGCTGACGATCCCGAACGGCACCACGCCCGGCCGCCCCACCTTGATGCCGTCCGCCATCGTCGCCGGGTCGCGCACGGACACCGGGTGGCCGACGGCCAGCGAGGGCGGGTAGGCCGCCGCGCCCTCCGCCTGCACCCCGACGATCCTGACGTCCGGCCGCAGCGCCTTCACCGCGACCGCGATACCGGCCGCCAGCCCGCCGCCGCCGACACCCACGACGATCGTGCGCACCTCCGGGCACTGCTCCAGGATCTCCAGGCCCACCGTGCCCTGGCCCGCGATGACGTCCGGGTGGTCGAAGGGGTGGATGAACACCGCGCCGGTCCGGTCCGCGTAGTCCTGGGCGGCGGCCAGCGTCTCGTCGACGACCTGGCCGTGCAGGCGCACCTCCGCGCCGTACTCCCGGGTCGCACTGATCTTCGGCAGGGGCGCGCCCTTCGGCATGAACACCGTGGCGTGCACGCCCAGGAGCGCGGAGGCCAGCGCCACGCCCTGCGCGTGGTTCCCGGCGCTCGCCGCGACCACACCGGCCGCCCGCTCCTCCGGCAGCAGCCCGGCGATCCGCACGTAGGCACCGCGCAGCTTGAACGAGCCGGTCCGCTGGAGGTTCTCGCACTTCAGATGGACCGGCGCGCCGACCAGCTGGGACAGATGCCGGCTGCCCTCCATCGCGGTCACCCGTGCCACGCCCGAGAGCATCTTCTGGGCTCCGCGCACATCGTCGAGGGTGACGGAACGCAAGGAGTCAGCGGTGCCGTAGCTCATGACTCCAGCATCGCAGTTCACAGCCGCACACGGCGGACGTGACCAAGCTGCGAGACCGGTTTGCGCAGCGCCGGTACGGTCCGCCCCCGGGCCGCGTAACCTGTCCCCCACACCAGCAGCCCTTCATGAAGTGAGCCTCCGGCCATGCCCACAACACCTGACATGTCGATGGACATGAGGACCGTCGGTGACCCCGGTCTTCTCGACGTCCTCCAGCACGAGGTGGCGTTGTTCGCCCGCCGTGCGGAACAGACGCGGCTCGGCGGTGTCGGGCAGGTGCGCAACTCCATGGACCGCGCCGCGTATCTGCTGCTCAACCGGCTCGACAAGGAAGGCCCGATGGGCGTCAAGGCGCTCGCCGCGAGCATGGGCATCGACTCCTCGACGGTCACCCGGCAGGTGGCACCGCTGGTCGACACCGGGCTCGTCAAGCGCACCTCGCACCCCGAGGACGGCCGCGCGGTGGTGCTCCAGCTGTCCCCGCGCGGGTCCACCCGGCTGGAGGAGGTGCGCTCCTCCAGGCGTCAGCTGATGGCCGAGCTGACCCAGGACTGGGCGCCCGAGGAGCGCGAGCAGTTCTGCTCCCTGCTGACGCGCTTCAACCACGCGCTCTCCGCGCGGATGTCGGTCCCGGCCGGCCAGGCCGCGGAGCAGCCGCCCGCTTCCTGAGCCCCGGCCGCGCCGATCGGTTCCGGCCTCTTGACCCCCGGGCCCCGCTGGCCTCATATGAGACCGGGCCCTGAGTCGTACGCGGTTCACCCGTCCGTACCGGACAGGGCCCCGTCAGCGTCAGGGGGAGGCGTGGTGCGCGATCGGCAGGTGTCCCACGGTGCCCGCCGGGCCCAGGAGTTCGAGGCGTTCGTCGCGGGCGCGGCCGGGCGGCTGCTGCACGCCGCCACGCTGGTCACCGCGGAGCCGCCGGACGCCAACCCGCGCGCGCGGCGCCTGCTGACCCTGGCCCTCGGCCACACCTACGCCCGCTGGGACCGGTTGCGCGGCGAGGACCCGTACGACTGTGCCCGCCAGTACCTCGCCACCCGCTTCGCCCGCGCGACCTGGCACCGGTACGGCGCACTCGGCCGGACCCGCCCGGACCCGAGCGGTCCGCTGGCCGCGCTGGGGCCGCAGGAACGGCTGATCCTGGTGCTGCGGCTGTACGAGGGGGTCGCCGAGGAGCAGGCGGCGGCGCTGCTCGGCCTGCCCCTCGAACGGGTGCGCACCGTCTGCGACCGGGCGACGGCCACCGTGCTGCATCCGGTCCGGCCGGCCGGACCGCGCGCGACAGGCACGAAGGTGGCCCCGTCGTGAACCGGGCCAAGGACTCCGACCGCACCGCCCGTTGCGACCGGCGCTTCGGCGGTCCGCGGTGAACCGGGCCGAGCGCGAGGCCGCCGTGCGGCGGATCATGGAGCGGACACCGGTGCCGGTGCCGCCGGACCTGCACGCCGAAGCGGTGCGCCGCGGTGAACGCCTGCTGCGCCGCGGCCGGCTCGTCCGCCGGGTGCTGTGGACGCTGGCGTTCGCCGCAGCGGTCGCGTTCACCGTGTGGGCGGTACAGGTGCACCCGTGGGTGGAGCCGCCGTCGCGGACGACCCCACCGGTGGGCGGCTGGTGAGCCTCGTCCGGCCGGCCGTACGACCGCGCCGGTACGAGACCCGGGACGGCCCTAGCTGAGGGCCTGCTGAAGGTCTTCCAGCAGGTCGTCGACGTTCTCGATGCCGACGGACAGGCGGACCAGATCGCCCGGGACCTCCAGGGCCGAGCCGGCCGCGGAGGCGTGCGTCATCCGGCCGGGGTGCTCGATCAGCGACTCGACACCGCCCAGGGACTCGCCGAGGGTGAACACCTGGGCGCGGTTGCACACCTCGACCGCGGCCGCCTCGCCGCCCTCGACGCGGAAGGACACCATGCCGCCGAAGGCCCGCATCTGCTTGGCGGCGACCTCGTGACCGGGGTGCTCGGGCAGGCCCGGGTAGAGCACCTTCGTCACACGCGGGTGCCGGGTCAGCATGTCGGCGATCTTCGTGGCGTTCTCGCTGTGCCGGTCCATGCGCACCGCGAGGGTCTTGGTGCCGCGCAGCACCAGCCAGGAGTCGAAGGGGCCGGCGACGGCGCCCATCGCGTTCTGGTGGTACGTCAGTTCCTCGCCGAGCGCCTGGTCGGAGACGATCAGCGCACCGCCGACCACGTCCGAGTGGCCGCCCATGTACTTGGTCAGCGAGTGCACGACGACGTCCGCACCGAGCGACAGCGGCTGCTGGAGGTAGGGCGTGGCGAAGGTGTTGTCGACGACGAGCTTCGCGCCCGCGTCGTGCGCGACCTGAGCGACGGCGGCGATGTCGGTGATGCCGAGCAGCGGGTTGGAGGGGGTCTCCACCCAGACCGCCTTGGTCTTCGGGGTGATCGCGGCCCGGACCGCGGACGGGTCGCTGGTGTCGGCGACGGACCACTCCACGCCCCAGCGGGTGGCCACCTTGGCGAAGAGCCGGAAAGTGCCGCCGTACGCGTCGTTCGGGATCACCACGTGGTCGCCGGGGGTCAGCAGCGTACGCAGCAGGGTGTCCTCGGCCGCCAGGCCCGACGCGAAGGCGAGGCCGCGGCGGCCGCCCTCGAGCGCGGCGAGGTTCTCCTCGAGGGCGGTGCGGGTCGGGTTGGCGCTGCGGCTGTACTCGTAGCCGCCGCGCAGCCCGCCGACGCCGTCCTGCTTGTAGGTCGAGACCTGGTAGATCGGCGGGACGACCGCGCCGGTGAGGGGATCCGCGGTGTTGCCCGCGTGGATCGCGAGAGTCTCGAAGTGCTGACTGATGTGCCTGTCGCTCATGTGCACCGAGCGTAGTGCGCTTGGCCGGATGCTGGCGCCCGCCGGGCACGCGGAGCCCCGGAAGAAGGGTTTTCCCTGCGCGCGGCCACCCGGCCCGGCCGGGTCTGCCATGCTCCGGTCTGTCATGCTCCGGTCTGTCATGCTCCGGCCGGGAGTTTTCCACAGCCGCGCGGCGGGGTTGGCCAAGTGTCGGCGGCGTCTGGTTCGCTTGACGCATGGCGATTCTCTGGCTGATCTTGGCGCTGCTCATGCTGGGCTGCGCGCTGCTCCCGCTCGTGCGGCGCAGGCGCGGGCTGATCGAGCAGGTTCCCCCGGGTCACCCGGACGCCGCCGACCCGGCGGCCTACGGCTTCGTGCGCCAGGAGGAGCTGGACATCCGCATGCCGGGGGCGGACGAGGACCTGCTGGACGTCCTGGACCTGGTGCAGCGCACCCAGGACTACCGCGCGGCGGCCCAGCTGCTGGCCGGCACCGAGACCGCGGGCGAGCTGCGCTGGCAGCGGGTGCAGGCCTTCGCGGGCGCGGCCGCGCTGGAGCTCCAGCAGCGGCCCGGCGGGGTGCACGAGACGCCGGGCGGCCAGTGGCTGCGAGTGTGGCGGGCCGAGCAGTCCAAGGACGCGGGCGCCGCCGCCGTCCACGCGGAGTTCCTGGTGCAGCAGGCCTGGCGGACGTCGACGCCGGGCACGGACGACTTCCGGATCATCATGGAGGAGGCCCGGGAGGCCTGCGGTCAGGCGGCGCTGCTGTCGCCCGGCGACCCGGTGCCGTACATCGTCGAGCTGTCGATCGCCCGCGGACTGGGCTACGCGCAGGCCGAGTTCGAGCAGCTGTGGCTGAAGATCCTCGACCGCGCCCCGCACCACATGGGCGCGCATCTGGCCGCGCTGCACTACTGGTGCGAGAAGTGGCACGGCTCGCGCGAGCAGGCGTACTCCTTCGCCGAGGCGGCCGCCGCCCGCGCCCCGGAGGGCTCGCTGCTCGCCGCGCTGCCGCTGTTCGCGGTGTTCGAGCACCTGCCCGAGGTGGACCTGGTCCGGAGCTTCTACCAGAGCGAGGTCGTCACCAGAGCGGTGCACGGCGCGCTGCACGCGGTGCACGCGGCCCGCCCCGACGACCCGGTGCTCGCCCATGTCCGGCATCTGCTGGTCTTCTTCCTGGTCCAAGCCGAGCGCTGGGCCGAGGCGATGCACCAGCTGATACACATCGACGGCCATGTCGGCGCACTGCCGTGGTCCCTCTCCGCCGACCCCGCCGCCGCGTTCGCGGTCTACCGCGCGCTGGCCGTGGCGGGCTACGAGGCCAACGGCGGCAGCCCGGCGACCCTGCCCGGCTGACCGGGCCGGCACCGCCCGCCGGCCGGAATGCACCGGCCGGCCCATCCGTTGTACGGCTGTACGACGTACCGGGTGCCATACCGGCCCGTCCCGCACCGAGACCGACAGGGAGACCCCATGCTCTTCGGCCGCACCCCTCAGCTGCCCACGCCCGAGCAGGCGCTCACGGGCCGCCCGGCGCCCGCCTACAAGGTCCCCGACCGCCACACCGTCCTCGGCACCCCCCTCCTCGGCCCCTACCCGGAGGGACTGGAGACCGCCGACTTCGGGCTGGGCTGCTTCTGGGGCGCCGAGCGCAGGTTCTGGCAGCTCCCGGCGGGCGTGTACACGACCCTGGTGGGCTACCAGGGCGGTTACACGGAGAACCCCACCTACGAGGAGGTCTGCTCGGGCCTGACCGGCCACACGGAGGCGGTCCGCGTGGTCTACGACCCGAAGGTGATCTCCTACGACCGCCTGCTGAAGACCTTCTGGGAGTCCCACGACCCCACCCAGGGCTTCCGCCAGGGCAACGACGTCGGCACGCAGTACCGCTCGGCGATCTACACCCACACCCGCGAACAGGCGACCGCCGCGGAAGCCTCCCGCGATGCCTACCAGAAGGTCCTGACCTCCTCCGGCCACGGCACGATCACCACGGAGATCCTCCCGGCCGCCGACCGCCCCTTCTACCCGGCGGAGGCCTACCACCAGCAGTACCTGGACAAGAACCCGGCGGGCTACTGCGGCCTGGGCGGCACCGGAGTGTCCTGCCCGATCGGAGTCGCCCCGGCCGGGGAGTGACCCCGGGGGCTCGGGGCGGATTCCTCGGCGTCATCCGGCGGCGGGCGGTCCTGCGCTAGTCTTCGGCCGCTCGGCCACGGGGCGAGCGGCCGAAGCGGCGAGGGGGCTTCATGCGGGGTGGGTCGGTGCGGGCCGTCGGGGCTGTCCTGGTGGCCGCCGGGATGGTCTCCGGGTGTGCCGGGGGCGGTGGCTCGGCGGAGCGGCACGCGGATGTGGGGCGGCCGTCGGGGGCCATGGCGTTGACGGCCGCTCTCGTCAAGGTCGAGGACGCCAGCGCCAGGGCGCACACGGCCCGCGTGGTGGAGACCCGGGCGGTCGGCGGGGCACAGCCGTCGCGGATGTCCGGTGTCATGGACTGGTCGCGCGGGGTACAGGGCAACTTCACGCTCACCCGGCCCGCATCGACGGCGATACGCACCGCGCGGTTCGAGTTCCGCCGCGACGCCATATACATGCGCGTACCGGCGGACTTCTCCGCCCTGGCGGGCGGAAAGCACTGGCTGAAGACACCGATGAGCGCGATCGCCGCGCAGAGTCCGGTGCACAAGGCCCAGGTGGACGCGATGCGGCAGGCCGATCCCACGCTGTCCGTGCGGCTGCTGATCGAGAGCGGCGATGTGCACCGAGTGGGGACGGAGCGGGTCGGTGGGGCGGCCACCACCCACTACGCGGGCACGCTGGACGTGGGCCGGATGGCGGCCCTGCGCGGCCGGGGCCTGAGCCCCGAGGACGCCACGTACCTCAAGGAGGACCTGGTGGCGCAAGGCGTCCGCAGCGCCCGTGTCGACATCTGGGTCGACGGTGACGACCTGGTGGTGAAGCGGCAGGTGCGGATGCGGACGGCTGCCGGCGAACGCACCACGGTCGTCCGCTACTCCGACTACGGCGTCGCCGTCGACCTCTCGGTCCCCCGGCCTTCCGACACCGCCCTGCTGCCTCCGGCGGCGGACCCGGGGCAGTCGGCCGGGACGGGCTGAGACGGCGATCCGGTGGTGGCCCGCGTGATGGTGGAGCGGGCGACGGCGTCCGGCGAGGTCCGGGCCCGCGTCCTCGGCGGCACCGCGGCGAGACTCCTGGGCCTCGGTGCGAGCCTCGGGTAATTCCGGCGACGGAACCGGCCGCGGCCCCGTACATTCGCCCCTCGCGTAGCAAGCACGGGACGGGAGTGACGAGGGTGCGGACGTTTCTGATCGGCGGGGGCTGGGACACGGCCGAGGTGTATGTGCCGTTCCTGCGGGCGGCGGGCGGTGCGGACCGGCCGCCGCGGGTCGGATGCCTGGTCCTGGACGAGGGGGACGGACCGGCCGAGTTCGACCGGTACGCGGGGGCGCTGCGCGCCGCGGGGCCGTGCACGCCGGTGCCGCTGCTGGTGCCGCTCGGCGGGCGGTTCGTGCCGGAGACCGCGCTGGACGGGATCGACGGGCTGTTGGTCTGCGGCGGGCTGACGCCCGCGTACCAGGAGGTGCTCGCCGGGTGCCTGGACCGGCTGCCCGGGCTGCTGGCGGCGCGCGGGATACCGTACGCGGGCTTCTCCGCCGGTGCGGTGGTCGCGGCGCGGCGGGCCGTGGTCGGCGGGTGGCTGGCGGGCGGGGTGCCGGTCTGCCCGCCGGAGACCGGGGAGGATCTCGAGGAGATCGAGGTGCGGGCGGGGCTCGGGCTGGTGCCGTTCGCCGTGGACGTGCACGCGGCCCAGTGGGGGACGCTGGCCCGGCTGGTGACGGCGGTCGGGCGGGGGCAGCTGCCGTACGGGGTGGCCGTGGACGGGAACACGCTGGTCACCGTGGAGGACGGGGAGGCGCGGGTGTCCGGGCTCGGGCGGGTGCATGTGGTGCGGCCCGGGGCGGACGGGGACGGCGTGGCCGTGCACGCGTACGGAGCCGGGGAGGGCTTCTCCGTGTCCTAGCGGTGGAGAAGCCCTCCCCGGCCCGGCCGGATCGCGGTGCTCCCCGGCGTCAGATGGTCGCCGTGTCGATCACGAAGCGGTAGCGGACGTCGCTGGCCAGCACCCGCTCGTACGCCTCGTTGATCTCCTCGGCACGGATCACCTCGATCTCCGCGCCCAGCCCGTGCTCCGCGCAGAAGTCGAGCATCTCCTGGGTCTCGGCGATGCCGCCGATGCTGGAGCTGCTCATGCTGCGGCGGTTGCCCATGAGGCTCTGGAGCACGATCTGCACCGGCTCCTCCGGCAGGCCCACGTTGACCATCGCGCCGTCGGTGCGCAGCAGGGAGAAGTAGGCGGCGAAGTCCAGCGGGGCCGAGACGGTGTTCAGGATCAGGTCGAAGGTGCCCGCCAGCTCCTCGAAGGTCTTCGGGTCGCTGGTGGCGTAGTAGTGGTCGGCGCCCAGCTTCAGACCGTCGTCCTTCTTGCGCAGCGACTGGGAGAGGACGGTGACCTCGGCGCCGAGCGCGTGCGCGATCTTCACGCCCATGTGGCCGAGACCACCGAGGCCGACCACGGCGACCTTCTTGCCGGGGCCCGCGTTCCAGTGCCGGAGCGGCGAGTAGGTGGTGATGCCGGCGCAGAGCAGCGGGGCCGCCACGTCCAGGGCGAGGCCGTCGGGGATGCGGACGACGAAGTCCTGGTCGACGACGATCTTCTGGGCGTAGCCGCCGAGGGTGGGCTGCCCGTCCTTGTCGGTGTCGTTGTACGTCCAGGTCGGGCCGCCGTTGGAGCAGTGCTGCTCCAGGCCCGCCCGGCAGTTGTCACAGGTGCGGCAGGAGTCGACCATGCAGCCGACGCCCACCCGGTCGCCGACGGCGAACTTCGTCACACCGGGGCCGACCTCGGTGACGACGCCGGCGATCTCGTGGCCCGGCACCATCGGGAAGGTGCCGGGACGCCAGCCGTCCCGCACCTGGTGGATGTCGGAGTGGCAGATGCCGGCGAACTTGATGTCGATCAGAACGTCGGACTCGCCTACCGCGCGCCGCTCGATGGTGGTCCGCTCCAGCGGAGCCTTCGCGGCAGGCGCGGCGTACGCAGCAACAGTGGTCATCCGGGGGGTTCTCCTCGCAGGGTTCAGCGCGCCCGGCTCTCTTCCGCCGGGCACGGTTCCAAGCCTGCCTCATGCCCGCGCGGGTCACCCAGTCCCCGCTCTTGCGTACGACCGCTGTGCGTACCACTGGCGGGGTCAGGCTGCCGTGCGTACGACCAGGAATACTGGACGTATGGAGCACACTGCGCTGCCGCTGGACCGGCGGGCCGAGCTGAGCGAGTTCCTGCGCAGCCGGCGGGCCCGGCTGAAGCCGGAGGACGTCGGTCTGCCCGACTTCGGCAGGCACCGGCGGGTGCCGGGGCTGCGCCGCGAGGAGCTGGCGCAGCTGGCCGGGGTGTCGGTGGCGTACTACACCCGGCTGGAGCAGGGCAACGGCCGGAACGTCTCGGCGGAGGTGCTGGACTCGATCGCCCGCGCCCTGCGGCTGACGGACGCCGAGCACGCGCATCTGACGCATCTGGCGAAGCCGAAGGCGCACAAGAAGAAGCCGGCGGCGCGCCAGCAGCAGGTGCGGACCTCGCTGCGGCAGCTGCTGGACTCGCTGGACGGCGTGCCGGCGTACATCGTCGGGCGCCGCTCGGAGATCCTCGCCTGGAACCGGATGGCGGCGGCGGTCTTCGGCGACTGGGGGGAACTCCCGCCGGCCGAGCGGAACTGGGCCCGGCTGGTCTTCCTGCGGCCCGAGTACCGCGAGCTGTTCGTGGACTGGGAGCAGAAGGCGATCGACATCGTGTGCGCGCTGCGCATGCACGCGGGCTGCTATCCGGACGATCCCCGGCTGGCGGCTCTGGTGGGCGAGCTGTCGGTGAAGAGCGAGGAGTTCCGCCGGCTGTGGGCGACGCATGACGTGAAGGAGAAGAGCCACGGGCTGAAACGGCTGCACCATCCGCTGGTCGGCGACCTCTCCCTGAACTTCGAGTCCTTCCGGCTGTCGGACGACGCGGACCAGTCCCTGGTCACCTACCACGCGGAACCGGGCTCGCCGTCCGCCGACTCCCTCCGGCTGCTGGCCAGTTGGGGCACGGACGCGACCCGCGCGGTGCCCTCCGCCTGACCCTCACTCCGCCACCTTGAGGTCGGCCCGCATCAGCCGCCGCATGGCGGTCAGCAGCGGCTCGGCCCGCTTCAGGTCCAGCAGTGCCTGCTCGGCGGACTCGCCGCCCCGGGCGATGCCCCGGTCGAGCCGCTTGAGGACGGCGTCGATCCCGGCGAGCACCCGGTTCACCGCGCGCGAGGCCTCCAGGATCCGCTCCGGGACGATCATCTGGGCCTCGGCGTAGTGGTCCCGGTACTCCCGCCGGGCGTCCTCCAGCTGCTCCCGGTCCCGGTCGGTGTAGACGCCGTCCCGGAGCCGGTGCAGGGCGTCCTTGAGCAGGGTGTGGAACTGCCGCGAGGACCGGTTCATCGCGGTGTACGCCCGCCTGCGCTCCTCGAACGTCCGCCGTTGCCCGTCCCGTTCGGCTTCCTCGGCCCGCTGCCGGCCGGCCCGCCGCTCGCTGATGACGGGCGCGAGGAGCGTGCCGAGCACACCGACGACAGCGGTGATCATGGTGCTGATGGCTTCGGTCACGGACGGACAGCCTAGGGCCTTTCTTTCGGATCAGGTCGGCTGCGGTGGCGGTGCCTTCTCGGCCGACCCGAGCGGGGTCATGGGGGTGCCCCCTGCTCGAGCGCAGTCGAGAGCTTGGGGGAGCGTGCAGATGCAAGGCGGAGGAGGGAGTCGACGCGGAGCGTCGGCGAGTGACGACAACGCAGCAGATGTGCGTGCCAGGGCCCGCGACGCCGGCAAGATCCGAAAGAGAGGCCCTAGGCGCGCTGGATAGCCTGCCGGTATGAGTGACGAGACATGGGATGCTCTCAGGGCGACTCCGCTGGGTGAGGTGCGGCGGCGGGCCGCGATCGTCGACCGGGTGGCGGAGGTCGCGCCGGTGGAGGTGGCCGGTGCGCAGCGGTACGCCTGGAACGACGGCGGGGGCCAGTCGGCCGTCTGGTACTTCACCCCCGACGACCGCGCCCTGCTGCTCACCTTCGACCACGAGTCCCCGCTGAACCTCTACGCCGAGGACGAGGACACCGCCTACCCGCTCCAGCGGTCGTTCTACGACGGTGTCCCGGAGGAGCTGCTCCGCCTGGTGCGCAACCAGCCCGAGAACTACGAGTCGCTCAACATCAGGGACCCGAAGTCGGGCGACACGCTTCTCTACGCCGGCGGGGTGTTCTGGTACGACGGCTCCCGGTGGCAGCTGCCCGAGGGACTGACCGGGTACTGCGAGCGCGAACACCTGGATCTGTTCAACGACTCCGGCTTCGACTACTGCCTGGACACCTATCTCTTCGGCCGTGACTTCACCCCGGAGAGCCTGGTGGACCATCTGGCCGAGGAGGGCTGGTACGAGGACGAGCGGGAGAAGCAGGAGGCGCTGGCCGGGATCCGGGAGATCTTCGCCCGGCAGTGAGCGCCGGAAGGGGCACCCCGGACCTGCCGGAGTGCCCCTGTTCACCGTTTACGTGCCAAAGGCGTCCTACTTGCCGAAGTAGGCGTCGTAGACCGTGATCTGCGACGTGTTGCCCTTCTTGTCGGTGACCTTGGCGCGGAAGGAGACGGACCGTCCCTGGTCCGGGTTCTCCATGGCGATCTTTCCGTTCACCACGACGAACTCCTTCCAGGTCTTCCCGGAGTCGTACGACAGCCACACCGTGAGCGACTTGAGGTTGCCGCCCGCGGCCGCGCCCTCGACCTTGACCGGGACGGTGATCCGCTTGCCGGCCTCGGCACGGCTGTCCAGCCCGGTCGGGGCGCCGAAGGCCACGCTGGAGGCGGGCAGCTCGGTGGTGCCGTGGGCCGGCTTCTGGGAGCGGAAGGTCCAGGTCGCGTCGATCCGCGAGGCGGCCTGCGCGACCTTCGCCGAGCGGGTGACCGAGGTGGTCAGCCGGTACGCGGCGGAACCGGCCGGGACCTTGAAGGTGCCGTCACCGAGCAGCGGGTCGTCGTTGGAGCCGACCTCGGTGCCGTCGCGGTACAGGGTCGTACGGGCCGAGGTGTAGGCCGAGTAGCCGGCGTTCCTGGCGGAGTCGGCGAACAGCGGCAGCGCGCCGTAGATCCGGTTGCCGTCGCGGAACAGGCCCATCTCCGAGGTGATGTGCGGGGAGAAGACCGCGGTGTCGACGGTCCGGGTGTAGGTCTTGCCGGCCGCGAAGGACTCCGGCTTGAGCTGGTAGGAGGCGTCCGTCACCGGGAAGCCGTCCTTGTCCTTGCCGCCGAACTGGTCGTACTCCAGCTGCCAGGTCGCCCCGCCCTTGGCGGACAGGTGCAGGGTGCGGGTGGCGGGCACCTGCTGCGGGATGCCGATGGCGGAGGAGCCGGAGCCGTCGGGCAGCCAGCCGGAGGCGCTGATCGCGCCGGTCTTGCCGCCGGCGGGGGCGCCGAGCCGGGCCTTCACCGTGGCCAGGTCGGATGCCTTGAAGTGCCGGGTGTAGCCGGTGGCGACCCGGTTCACCCAGCCGCCGACGGTGACGTCGTACTCCTCGTGCGCGCCCTTGGTCCAGTGGCCGTCCCACTGCTGGTACAACGACCGGGCGGGCATCCGCGGGCCGAGGTGGGCGGTGCGGACGTTGCGGTACGAGTCCAGCCACATGCCGTAGCCGTACTGGCCGTTGCCGGCCGTGACGTCGTACTCCGGCGCGGCGAACTCGGACTTCAGCCCCTTGGCGGGGACGGTGATGTCCACCGGCCTGGCCTTGCGGGCGTCGATCGTGATCGTCTGCTTCCCAGCGACCGTCAGCTTCGGCTGGGCGATCCAGTCGATGCCCTTGGCGGCGTTCTTCGGGTCGGCGTAGACCATGGTGTTGAGGATGTACGTGCCCTTGAGCGCGCGCACCTTCACCGTGCCGGACTTGTCGTACGGGGTCAGCCAGCTGTTGGTCGCGAGCCCGGACACGCCGGTCAGGTCGGCGCTGTAGTACGGGGCCGGCTTGCCGTTGCGGCCGATGAACTTCAGCGTGAGGTCGTACGACTCCTTCTCGCGCTGGACCGCGGCGGCCGTACGGACGGTCTGTCCGCCGCCGGTCGCCGTCACATACGCGGAGTAGCCGCCGTCGAGGGTGCCCAGCCGGGTGTTGACGGTCAGGTTCACCGACGCCTTGCCGTGCGCGGGGACCGTCACCTTGGTCGCGCCGGGCGTGAAGAAGCCCGCCGGTGCCGCCTTGCCCTTCGGGTCGGTGCCCGTGACGGACAGGCTGAGGGTGACGTCCTTGTCGCCGAGGTTGCGGTAGACGACCTTCTTGGTGACCGGCTTGTCGTCGGTGTGCGGCCACAGCTGGGTGCCGAAGCTCACCGACACCGGGTCGGCGACCACCGACTGCTTGATCGCCTTGTCGACGGCGATCCGGCCCGCGCCCTGCTGGAACGCCGAGTAGGGGCCGCCCTTGGCGGAGCCGGTGAGCGCGCCCTTCAGCTCGGCGTAACCCCAGTCGGGGTGCTCCTGCTTGAGGATCGCGGCGGCGCCCGCGACATGCGGGGTGGCCATCGAGGTACCGGAGATGGTCAGGTACCCGTCGGGCTTCTCGCCGACCTCCTTGTCGATGACGCTGCCCTTGGCCGCGGCGGCGGTGATGTCCACGCCGGGCGCGGTGACGTCCGGCTTGATGGCGCCGTCGCCGACGCGTGGGCCGGTGGAGGAGAAGTCGGCGAGCTTGTCCTTCTTGTCGACGGCGCCGACGGTGAGCGCGGCGTCCGCGCTGCCCGGTGAACCGATCGACTGGGGGCCGTCGTTGCCCGCGGCGATCGCGAACAGGATGCCCTTCTCGGCGGACAGCTTGTTCACCTCGGCCTCGAGCGGGTCGATGCCGGGCGAGTCCTGGCCGCCGAGGCTCAGGTTGACGACGTCGGCGCCCTGCGCGGCCGCCCACTCCATGCCGGCCAGGATCCCGGAGTCGTCACCGGAGCCGCTGTCGTCCAGCACCTTGCCGTTGAGGAGCTTGGCGTCCGGTGCCACACCCCGGTACTTCCCGCCGGACTTGGCGCCGGTGCCCGCCACGATGGAGGCGACGTGCGTGCCGTGGCCGAAGTGGTCCATGGCGTCGGTGGCGCCGGAGAAGTTCCTGGAGGCGACCACCTGGTCCTTCAGGTCCGGGTGGCGGGTGTCCACACCGGTGTCCAGGACGGCGACCTTCACGCCCTTGCCGGTGTATCCGGCCTTCCAGGCGACCGGGGCGCCGATCTGCGGCACGGACTTGTCGAGGGCGGCCTTGCGGACGCCGTCGAGCCAGACGTGCGCGATCCCGGAGGCGGTCCGGTCTCCCTCGGTGACCGCGGCCCACAGCTGGGCGGTGTCCTTGACGGGCGTCTGCACGGCGTCCGCGTTCAGCGCGGACAGGCTGTGCCGGAGCCGGCCGGCCTCGCGGACGCCGGCCCGGGCGGCGCCGGCGGTGCCGCGGTAGCCGACGATGACCTTCAGGCCGTTCTTCTGGTCCTTGCGGGTGGCGGCCTTGTTCAGCTCGGTGACGTCGAACAGGCGCTGGTCCAACGTGCCGGCGGCGAGCAGCCGGGCGGCGTCGGCCGGGATCACCAGTGTGTGTCCGCCGGCCTTGCGGATCTGGACGGGTATGTGCTCCCGGCCCTTGGCCCGCTGGAAGCCGACGACCCGGCCCCCGGCGTCGAGGACGACGCGGTCACCGGTGATGAGGGTGACGTGGTGCCGGGCGGTGCGGGCGGACGCGCTGGTCGAGGCGGGTCCGTCGGCCGCGGTTCTCGCCGACGCCGGGCTGGTCATACCCGCTGCGAGGGCGACGGCTGCGGCGGTCGCGACGGTGGCCGCAGCCGCTCTCTTCACTTGTCTGCGCAAGATCTCCCCCTGGAGATGGTGTACCGGGCGAATTCCCCGTTCACCCGGCCGGAGGGGGGCGTCATACGCGTCGGACCCTCCGGATCACGGAGTATGCCGGGGGGTGATCGGAAGGCTCAACGGATGAGAGGACGGTAAGAAAGAAGTGCCGGGAAACTGTTACGTCGTAGCCGGGCGACCGTTACAGAAGCCGTCGGGCGCCGGCGCCGTGGCCCCAAAACGCCGATGCCGCCCCTGAGGGCGGCATCGCGAGGGTGTGAACGGACCGTCAGACGGCGGAACCGGCCTTCCACTGGGCCCAGTCCATGTTCCAGCCATTGAGGCCGTTGTCCGGCGAGACCGTCTTGTCGCCGGTGTTCTGGATGACCACGACGTCACCGATCAGCGTGTGGTTGTAGAACCAGGCGGCCGGGGTGCTCGGGTCGCCGGCGCCCTTGACGTCCCGGAGGCCGACGCAGCCATGGCTGGTGTTGACGCTGCCGAACACCGAGGGCGCGCCCCAGTAGTTGCCGTGGATGAAGGTGCCGGAGGTGGTCAGGCGCATGGCGTGCGGCACGTCCTTGATGTCGTACTCGCCCTTGCCGTCGGAGTCCTTGAAGCCGACCGTCGCGCCGTTCATCCGGGTCTGGGTGAACTTCTCGGAGATCACCATCTGCCCCTCGTAGGTGGTGTGCTCGGGGGCGCCCGCGGAGATCGGGATGGTCTTGACGACCTTGCCGTCCTGCGTGACCTTCATCTGGTGGGTCTTCGCGTCGACGTAGGAGACCTGGTTGCGGCCGATGTGGAAGGTGACCGTCTTCTGCTGGACGCCGTGCAGGCCGGGGGCGCCCTCGACACCGTCGAGCGCCAGCTTCAGCGTGACGGTGGCGCCCTCCTTCCAGTACTGCTCCGGGCGGCAGTCCATGCGGTTGGCGTTGAACCAGTGGCAGGCGACCTCCTGGCCGCTGCTGGAGGTGACCGTGATGCCCTTCTGCACGGCCGCCTTGTTGGTGATCGCCTTGTCGAAGTTGATCGAGACCGGCATGCCGACGCCGACCGTGGCGCCGTTCTCCGGGGTGAAGGTGCCGATGAAGCTGTTGGCCGGGGACACCGTGGTGAACTGGGCGTTCTCGTGGGCTATGCGGCCCTCGGAGTCCTTGGCCTCCGCCGCGATCCTGTAGGTGGTGGAGCGCGCCAGCTGGGTGGTGGGCTTCCAGCTCAGCTTGTCGGCGGACAGCTGCCCGGCGACGGGCTTGCCGTCCTGGGTGGTCATGGTGACGCCGGTGAGCGTGCCCTTGCTGACCGTGACGGTGCCCGAGTTGTTGATCGACGCGTTGTCGGAGCCGTCCTTGGGCGTGATCGTGATCTGCGCCTGCGAGGACTTCTTCGCCGCCGCGGCGTCCGCCTGCGCCTGTGAGGAGTCGTTGCCGTTGCCACCGCCGGAGGACTTGTCGTCACCGCCGGAACACGCCGTGAGCACCAGCACACCGCCGAGCAGAGCGGACGCGGCCATCAGGCCCCTGCGCCGCTTACTGTCCGTCATCACAAGCTTCTCCATCGCTGCCGAGCCGCCAAGAACTGCGTGTCCCCCGAACCTTCAACGCTACGGCCGGTTCGTCCCGTTCCGGATCCCGGGGATCTGTGGGACACGCCACGTCCGCCGTCGTGGGCGGGTGGTACGACGAGACCCCGGACGGCGGTTGCCGCCCGGGGTCATGAGTGCCCCCGAACGCTCAGCCGATGCCGCCCTCTTCCCGCTCGTCGTCCTCCTCATCATCCTCGCCCAGCTCCCAGTCGGGCGAATCCGGGTCGTAGTCGATCCGCTCGCTGGACCAGGACGCCTGCTGGAGCTCCACCCCGGGCACCGCGCCGACCAGGTCGAACGGGTCGACGAGATAGGCGAGGGCCTCCGCGGTGTCTTCCGTCACAGCACCCTCGGCCTGGCCGCGCTCCGCCTCGGGCAGCTCCGGGTCCTCCGCGAGCCGGCGCAGCGCGGCCCGGGTCAGTGCGTCCTCGTCCTGCACCTCCAGCACCAGATCCACCCGGAGCCGTACAAAACGTGATGTCTCCTCATCGCTCATGGCGCGAGCGTACGGCCGAAACCTGCCGTGACTTTCCTGTGACCCACGATTTTCACTAACATCACCCCACACGGCCAATTCGCCAGCGTCACAAGGGGATCGATATTCCGTGTCATCCGCTCGCCGTCCGCTGCTGACCGCCACCGCCGCGGGAACCCTGCTGTGCGCCCTGTGGTTCGTGCCGTCCGCGAACGCGTCGCAGGACTCGCCGGCCAGAGCGACGGAAGCGTCGAGTACGACCACGGCGACGCAGGTCACGCAACAGGTCACGCAGGAGGGCCGGGCGGTGTCGGCGGCGACCGCGCAGACCGCCCACGAGACCGCGGAGGGCGCCGGACTCGCCGACACCGGCAGCATCGACACCACTCCGTACGTGGTCGGCGGCACGCTGTTCCTCGCCGTGGGCGCCGGGTTCGTGGTGTATTCGGTGCGCCGCGAACGTTTGGGCTTCTGACTCCGCGGAGTGGAAGCCCTCCTGACGCACCGACAGGGGGCCCCGCGCGGCGGAGCCCCCTGTCACCTTCCCCTTGCGGGTCCTACTGGAGCGGGCCGGTGACCGTCTCGGCGGCCGCGACCAGGTGACCGCCGGCCACGAAGGCGTCGGCGGCGGCCAGGTCGGGCGCCAGGAACCGGTCCGGGCCGGGGCCCTGGACTCCGGCCTTGCGCACGGCGTCGATGACCGCCCTGGAGGCGGGCGCCGGGGTCAGGCCCTCGCGCAGCTCGATGGCGCGGGTGGCGGCGTACAGCTCGATGGCGATGATCCGGGTGAGGTTGCCGACGGCGGTGCGCAGCTTGCGCGCGGCCGACCAGCCCATGGACACATGGTCCTCCTGCATCGCGGAGGACGGGATGGAGTCCGCGGAGGCGGGTACGGCGAGCCGCTTCATCTCGCTCACCAGCGCGGCCTGCGTGTACTGGGCGATCATCAGCCCGGAGTCGACACCGGCGTCGTCGGCGAGGAACGGCGGCAGGCCGTGGCTGCGGTTCTTGTCCAGCAGCCGGTCGGTGCGCCGCTCGGCGATGGAGCCGAGGTCGGCGGCGGCGACGGCGAGGAAGTCCAGCACATAGGCGACCGGGGCGCCGTGGAAGTTGCCGTTGGACTCCACCCGGCCGTCGGGCAGCACGACCGGGTTGTCCACGGCGGAGGCCAGCTCCCGCTCGGCGACCAGCCGGGCGTGCGCGAGGGTGTCGCGTCCGGCGCCGGCGACCTGCGGGGCGCAGCGCACCGAGTAGGCGTCCTGGACCCGGGGGGCGCCGTCCTGGTGGTGCCCGGTGAGGCCGGAACCCTTGAGCACGGCGAGCATGTTGGCGGCGGAGGCGCCCTGGCCCGGGTGCGGCCGGATGGCGTGCAGCTCGGGGGCGAGCACCTTCTCCGTGCCGAGCAGCGCCTCCAGGCTGAGGGCGGCGGTGATGTCGGCGGACTTGTAGAGGGTGTCGAGGTCGGCGAGGGCCATGATCAGCATGCCGAGCATGCCGTCGGTGCCGTTGAGCAGGGCCAGGCCCTCCTTCTCGCGCAGCTCGACCGGCTCGATGCCGTGCTCGGCGAGCAGCTCGCCTGCGGGCCGTACGACCCCGTCGGGACCCTCCGCGTCGCCCTCTCCCATGAGCGCGAGGGCGCAGTGGGACAGCGGGGCCAGGTCGCCGGAGCAGCCGAGGGAGCCGTACTCGTGCACGACCGGGGTGATCCCGGCGTTCAGCACGTCGGCCATGGTCTGCGCGACCTCGGGCCGGACGCCGGTGTGCCCGGAGCAGACGGTCTTCAGCCGCAGGAACATCAGCGCCCGTACGACCTCCCGCTCGACCCGCGGGCCCATGCCGGCGGCGTGCGAGCGGACGATGTTGCGCTGCAACTGGGCGCGCAGTTCCTGGCTGATGTGCCGGGTCGCCAGGGCGCCGAAGCCGGTGGAGACGCCGTAGACCGGGTCCGGCTTGGCCGCCAGTGCGTCCACGATCTCGCGGGCCGCCGCGAGGGCCGCCACCGCCTCCGCCGACAGCTCGATGCGGGCACCGCCGCGCGCCACGGCGAGAACGTCGGACGCCGTGACCCCGGACGTCCCCACCACCACAGTGTGCATATCCATATTCAGGAGCGTACGCATTGAATGCGTCGATGTCACTAGTGGCGGCCGGGGGCACCCCTTACCTGCGCTGTGGCCTTCGCCTCACGGCAGCCGGCCGCGGAACCGGCGCCGCTCGGCCCGGGACGGCGGGGGCTCGTCGGCGAGCCGTACGACGGGATCGTCCGGCCCCTCCCGCCCGGCCACCACCGGCCGGTCCGCGCGCATGGCCTTGGCCCGGTACTGCGCCGCGTCCGCCAGCCGGAACAGCCGCCGGGCGTCCCGCACCTCCCCGATCGGGTCCTCGGTCGAGGCCACCCCGCAGGCCACCCCCTCCCCCAGCTCCAACTCCCCGGCCCTGCGGCACAGTTCGTCGGCGGCCTTCACGACCTCGTCCGCGGCCGGCCCGACCGCCAGCAGACAGAACTCGTCCCCGCCGAGCCGCGCCGCCAGCGCCCCCGGCACCATCGCGCCGCACAGCGACAGCACCGAGCCGAACCGCTCCAGCAGACGGTCACCGACGGCATGCCCGAGCGTGTCGTTGACCCGCTTGAGCCCGTTCAGATCGCAGACCACGAGACTGACCACCACGCCCTGCGTACGGTGCCGGTCCACCGCCTCCTCCAGGCGTACGTCGACGGCCCGGCGGTTGGCGAGTCCGGTCAGGGCGTCGGTGTACGCGAGCCGGCGGGCCTCCTCCAGCCGCTCGGTCTGCGCGATACCGGCGGCGACGACCGCGGCGAGCACGGTGGCGAAGTCGGCGTCATCCCGTGCGAACAGAGGCGCACCGACCGCCCGGGCCACATACAGCTCGCCCCAGGCACGGCCGTGCAGCACGACCGGCGCGACGACGCAGCAGCCGCGGCCGCGCCGGCGCAGGGCGGCGACCCGCTGGTGGAAGTAGCCCGGGGTGCCGGCGGCCGGCCCCTGCGCGGTCTCCACCCACGCGTTGGGCCCGCCGCCGCCCGCCCATCTCTCGTGCAGGAACTCGGTGATCTCCGGGAACTGGTGCACCGGGTACGCCTCGGACTCCGGGAACTCCTCCTCGTCCGGGGCGCACTCCCCCACGTTCACGAGGACGCGCAGCCGCCCCAGCTCCCGCTCCCACACCGACAGCGCGGCGAACGTGCCGTCCAGCGCACGGCAGGCGCCGAGCGCGGCGGCATGCCACGACTCCCGTGGGGTGTGCGCCGCCGCCATCCCCTGCGCCAACGCCACGACGGCACGGAGCCGCTTGTCCTCACCCATTACCCCAGCGTAGGAAGGAAAAGGGGCAAGAGGGACATTCTTGCGGCGAACAGGCTATGCCCGACGCGGCTGCGGGACCTTACTCGCCCGGCCACTCCGGCGTGCGCTTCTCGTTGAAGGCGGCGACCCCCTCCGCCCGGTCACCGGAGAACGCCACCGACCGCCACGCCGCGTCCTCCACCTCGAGCCCGGCCCGCAGATCCAGCCCCTGCCCCAGCCGCAGCGCCCGCTTCGCCGCCCGCAGCCCCACCGGCGAGTTCCCGGCGATCGCGGTGGCCAGCGCCAGCGCCTCCTCCCGGTCCCGGCCCTCCTCGACCAGCCGGTCCACCAGCCCCAACTCGGCCGCCTCCGCGGCCTCCACCCGCCGCGCCGAGAAGATCAGCTCGGCCGCGCGCGCCGCCCCGACCCGCCGCGGCAGCAGCTGCGTACCGCCGCCGCCCGGGATCACCCCCACGGACACCTCCGGCAGCCCCACCAGGGCCGTACGGTCGGCCACGATCAGATCGCAGGACAGCGCCAGCTCGAAGCCGCCGCCCAGCGCGAACCCGTGCACCGCCGCGATCGTCGGCATCGGCAGCTCCAACACGCCGGTGTACGCCGCCCGGGCCACCGGCCGCTGCCGGACGAGGTCGGCGTCGGTGAAGGAGTTCCGCTCCTTGAGGTCGGCACCCACACAGAAGGCCCGCTCGTGCGAGGAGGTCAGGACGACCACCCGCGCCTCCCGGTCCGCCGCCAGCGCCGCGCACGCCCCGCCGAGCGAGCGGGCCATCTCCGTCGAGACGGCGTTCATCGCCTTGGGCCGGTCCAGCACCAGTTCCGCGACATACCCGTGCCGCCGCACCAGCACGAACTCCCCGAACCGCTCCTCGCTCATGACACCCTCCGGGCACAACGTTAACGCGGGTTAACTCCCTGTCGGCCCGATCATCGCAGCCCGGCCCCGCTCCCGGAAACCCCGGGGGGCTACACCCGTTCGAGTGACATCCCGGCCGTCTCACCCCACTCCGCCCACCTCAGCGCATAACGTGCGCACCGCCCGGCGCGACCGGGGCGCGGGGAGAAGCCGGGGAGAACACATGACACCGATACGCGGCGAGTCGTCCGGTACGGAGACAGCGACAGCGGCCGACCGGGAGCCTCCGACCGACCGGGAACCGGAGGAGCCCGCTGCCCTCACGGACGGCTGGATCCGGCGAGGGCGGCATCGCAAGCCCCGGCCCCGCAAGGTGCTGCTCGCCGCAGGGGGGCTGGCCCTGGTCGCCGGGGTGCTGAGCCTGATCCGGGTGACCCCGCAGTCCGGTGTCGGCGCCCCGGGCACGGCGGAGGCCGAACCCCGGCTGGATTCCGGCACCACCGCACGCGCCCCGCACTCCGGCACCCCGTCGACGGCCACACCCACCGCCCTGCCCACGGCGGCCTCCGTCATGGGCGGCCACAGCCTCGCGCCCACCCCGGCCCCGTCCAGCACGGCCCGGACCACCCCGGACGACGGCGCGCACCCGACGAAGCCGGAGGCCACCGCCGTACCCACACCCGGCGCCCCGGCCCCGGCGACTCCCGCGCCCGGCACACCTACCGCACCGGCCCCCGCACCCTCCGCACCGGCGACCACCGCACCCACCCCGTCCACCAGCCACACCCCGGCCCCGAGCCCCCCGCAGAGCACACCGGAGCCCGGCCCGGGCGGAGTGTGCCTGCCGGTGCTCGGCCTGTGCGTGGACGGACTCGGCGGGAACTAGTCCCGGCCGTCGCGGCGGGTCAGCAGCCAGGGTTCGACCACGCCGAGGCCGCGGACCGGGCGCTGCCACATCGGCTGGAGGGCGAAGCGGTACGTCGGCGGGTCCTCGCCCTTCTTCTCGGCGGCCGCCGCGGCCTCGGCCGCCTCCGCCTCCGAGACGGGCGCCTCACCGGTGCGGATCAGCTCCTCCGCGAAGGCGCTGTCCACCAGCACGGCGTCACGCGGCGCTATCGAGGTCAGCCGGGAGGCGAGGTTCACCGTCGTACCGAAGACATCACCCATGCGGGTGGTGACCGTGCCGAACGCCATGCCGACCCGCAGCTCCGGCATCGTCTCGTCGTTCGCCAGCGTCTCGACCAGCAGCATCGCGATGTCGGCGGCCGTACCGGCGTCGTCGGCCGCGTACAGCACCTCGTCGCCGAGGGTCTTGATGAGCCGGCCGCCGCGCGCGGCCACCAGGTCGGCGGCGGTGGTCTCGAAGGCCTCGACCAGTTCGCCGAGTTCCTCCTCCTCCATCCGGCGCGTCAGCCGGGTGAACCCGACCAGGTCGGCGAAGCCGACGGCGAGCCGCCGGTCGACCATCTCCTCGTCGTCCGCCGACTGCACGACCCGGCCGGCCGAGGCGGCGAGCTGGCGGCGCCAGACGTAGACCAGGAACTCCTCCAGCTCGGGCAGGAGCAGCTCGACGATCGGGTACGTCACCTCGGTGCGGGTCATCCCTGGCTCGGGCGGCTCGGTCAGGCCCTCCAGGAAGGAATCCATCTGCCACTCGGCCAACCGGGCGGTGGTCTGCCCGGTGGACCGGGCCACCTGGACCGCCATGGCCTCGCTGAGCAGCCCCGCCTCGACCAGACCGGCGAGGCGCCGCAGGGCGAGGACGTCCGCCTCGGTGAATGCCTTGGCCTGCCCGACGTCGGCGAAGCCCATGGCCCGCCAGAAGCGGGTGGCCAGCTCCATGGAGACACCGGCGGTACGGGCCGCCTGAAAGGGCGTGTAGCGCCGCTCGGCACCGAGGATCAGCGCTTCGAGACGCACGGCCAGCGGGTGCGGGGCTTTTCCGGGGTCGGCGCCGTTCGAGTCCGCGCCGGAACCCGTGTCGTCGACGGTCACGCGTGCTGCCCTTCCGATCTGCCACGGTCAGGTATCGACCGGCCTCAACTCTACGGCAGGTGTGCGCCAGCTCACTCCGTCGGGCTCGGCCGAGGAGTGTGCCCGCTGCCGGGCGCGCGGACCGGGGTGCGTCCGGGGACACCCCGGCGTCACCGGGTACCCCTCCACGGTGCGCCCTCGGACGCTTCCGCGCGCCCCCGACGGCCCGACTCGCGCCCTACGCCGGCCGCAGATGGACGATGTCGCCCGCGCCCACCGGCTCGCGCACGCCCTCCTCGGTGGCGATGACCAGCCGCCCGTCCCCGTCCACGGCCACGGCCTCGCCCACCACGGCCCGGTCCCCGGGCAGCTCGGCCCGGACCGTACGGCCCAGCGTGGCGCAGCCCGCCGCGTAGGCCTCCTGGAGCCCGCTGGGCCCCGGATCGCCGCCGGCCGCGCGCCACCGCCCGTACCAGTCCTCCAGCGACCGCAGCACCGCCCGCAGCAGCGGGTCCCGGTCCGTGCCGGCCGCCCCGGCCAGCGCGAGCGAGCCCGCCTGCGGCACCGGCAGCTCCTCCGCCCGCAGGGTGACGTTGATGCCCACGCCGATGACCACCCCGGCGTCGCCGGCCCGTTCCGCGAGGATGCCGCCGGCCTTGCGCTCCTCCCCGCCCACGGTGACCAGCAGGTCGTTCGGCCACTTCAGCGCCGTGTCCACGCCCGCCGCCCGGGCCAGTCCGGTCGCCACCGCGACACCGGTGAGCAGCGGCAGCCAGCCCCACCGGGCCACCGGCACCTCGGTGGGCGCCAGCAGCACGGAGAAGAAGAGCCCGGAGCGCGGCGGCGCCGTCCACCGCCGGTCCAGCCGCCCCCGCCCGGCTGTCTGCTCCTCGGCGACGAGGACCGCGCCCTCGGCCGCCTTCCCGGCCGCGGCCCGGGCCGCCAGGTCGGAGTTGGTGGAACCGGTCCGCGGGACCAGTTCGATCTCCGTCCACAGGCTGCCCTCGCGGACCAGCGCACGTCGCAGGGCCGCGGCGTTCAAAGGCGGACGGTCCAGATCGGACCAACGGCTGTCGTCGGATGCGTCTGATGCATGGTGCGGCGTCATGCAAGCCACCCTAGGTGTGGGAAACGCCGCACTGCCGACGCCGGGGCCCACCACTACTCTACGGATGAGTAACCGTCCCCCCCTTTGAGCAGGCAGGGAGCCGCGATCCCGATGTCGGAGCCGGAAGAGCGTCAAGAGATCGACATTCACACGACCGCGGGGAAGCTCGCGGATCTCCAGCGTCGTGTCCACGAGGCGACGCACGCCGGCTCGGCACGCGCCGTGGAGAAGCAGCACGCCAAGGGCAAGTTGACGGCCCGTGAGCGGATCGAGCTGCTCCTCGACGACGGCTCGTTCGTCGAGCTGGACGAGTTCGCCCGGCACCGCTCCACCAACTTCGGACTGGAGAAGAACAGGCCGTACGGGGACGGTGTCGTCACCGGCTACGGCACCGTCGACGGCCGCCCGGTCGCCGT
Organism: Streptomyces sp. NPDC001606; assembly: GCF_053596835.1. Classification (NCBI taxonomy): domain Bacteria; kingdom Bacillati; phylum Actinomycetota; class Actinomycetes; order Kitasatosporales; family Streptomycetaceae; genus Streptomyces; species Streptomyces sp. NPDC001606. The sequence goes on along the minus strand of NZ_JBSFHC010000022.1, from coordinate 4,667 downwards.
GTTCTCCCAGGACTTCACCGTCTTCGGCGGCGCCCTCGGCGAGGTCTACGGGCAGAAGATCGTCAAGGTCATGGACTTCGCGCTGAAGACCGGCTGCCCGGTCATCGGCATCAACGACTCCGGCGGCGCCCGGATCCAGGAAGGCGTCGCCTCCCTCGGCGCGTACGGCGAGATCTTCCGCCGCAACACCCACGCGAGCGGTGTCATCCCGCAGATCAGCCTGGTCGTCGGCCCGTGCGCGGGCGGCGCGGTCTACTCCCCGGCCATCACCGACTTCACGGTCATGGTCGACCAGACCTCGCACATGTTCATCACCGGCCCGGACGTCATCAAGACCGTCACCGGCGAGGACGTCGGCTTCGAGGAGCTGGGCGGGGCCAGGACCCACAACTCCGCCTCCGGCGTGGCCCACCACATGGCCGGCGACGAGAAGGACGCCATCGAGTACGTCAAGCAGCTGCTGTCGTACCTGCCGTCCAACAACCTCTCCGAGCCCCCGGTCTTCGCCGAGGAGGCCGACCTCGCCGTCAACGACGAGGACCTGGAGCTGGACACCCTGGTCCCGGACAGCGCGAACCAGCCGTACGACATGCACACGGTGATCGAACACATCGTGGACGACGGCGAGTTCTTCGAGACCCAGGCCCTGTTCGCGCCGAACATCCTCACCGGCTTCGGCCGGGTCGAGGGCCACCCGGTCGGGGTCGTCGCCAACCAGCCGATGCAGTTCGCCGGCTGCCTGGACATCGCCGCCTCCGAGAAGGCCGCCCGCTTCGTGCGCACCTGCGACGCCTTCAACATCCCGGTGCTGACCTTCGTGGACGTGCCCGGCTTCCTGCCCGGCGTGGGCCAGGAGCACGAGGGCATCATCCGGCGCGGCGCCAAGCTGATCTACGCCTACGCCGAGGCCACCGTCCCGCTGATCACCGTGATCACCCGCAAGGCCTTCGGCGGCGCCTACGACGTCATGGGCTCCAAGCACCTGGGCGCCGACCTCAACCTGGCCTGGCCCACCGCCCAGATCGCCGTCATGGGCGCCCAGGGCGCGGTGAACATCCTGCACCGCCGCACCCTCGCCGAGGCCGAGGCGAGCGGGGAGGACGTGGAAGCCGTGCGCGCCCGTCTGATCCAGGAGTACGAGGACACCCTCCTCAACCCCTACGTCGCGGCCGAGCGCGGCTACATCGACGCCGTGATCATGCCGTCCGACACCCGGGCCCACATCGTCCGCGGCCTGCGTCAGCTGCGCACGAAGCGGGAATCCCTGCCTCCGAAGAAGCACGGCAACATCCCGCTCTAAGCCCCCGAGCCCCCAAGGAGCCGCTGTGACGATCAAAGTCGTACGGGGCAACCCGACCCCGGAGGAGCTGGCCGCCGCTCTGGCGGTGGTCCGCGCCCGCGCCGCGGCGGCAGCGACGACGCCGCCCGGCGCGGACGGTCTGCGCGACGCGTGGTCCGACCCGTCCCGGATCGCGGCCGCCCGCCTGCCGAAGCCGGGCCCGGCGTCCTGGACCCGCACCTACTGGCCGAGCTGAGCGCCCGGCCGCGGCCGGGGGGTGCCAATTGAGTACCGGTACTCAGGCATCCTCCCGGCCCCAGGCCGCACGCTGGTGACATGCTGTGGTCAGACCCCGAGGACGAGCCGCCCGAGGACATGCGCGAAGCGCATGAGATGCTCCGGCGGCTCGGCTTTCTCATGGCCCTGGCCATGGTTCTGGCGATGATCGTGATCGGTCTGAGGTGAGTCGGCCGCACCGGCTGACTAACCTGACGGCATGACTGCCACGCCGCGCCGCCGCCTGATCCTCGCCTCCCAGTCCCCCGCCCGCCTGGGTCTGCTCCGGCAGGCCGGGCTCACCCCCGAGGTGATCGTGAGCGGGGTCGACGAGGACGCCGTCACCGCGCCCACCCCGGCCGAGCTGGCCCTCGCCCTGGCCGAGGCCAAGGCGTCGGTGGTGGCGGCCAGGCCGGAGGTGCAGGGCGCCCTGGTGATCGGCTGCGACTCGGTGCTGGAGCTGGACGGGCAGGCCCTCGGCAAGCCCGCCGACGCCGAGGAGGCCACCGCCCGCTGGAAGGCCATGCGCGGGCGGGCCGGGGTGCTCCAGACCGGCCACTGCATCTGGGACACGCAGGCCAAGCGGTATGTGTCCGGCACCGCCTCCACCGTCGTCCGGTTCGGCGAGCCCACCGACGAGGAGATCGCCGCGTACGTGGCCTCCGGGGAACCCCTCTACGTCGCCGGGGCGTTCACCCTGGACGGCAGGTCGGCGCCGTTCATCGAGGGCATCGACGGCGACCACGGCAATGTGATCGGCATCAGCCTGCCCCTGGTCCGCAAGCTGCTCGCGGAACTGGGCGTCGGCATCACGGAGTTGTGGTCAGCGGCCGAGTGACCCGGCGGAGACGGACCCCCGGGGCCCGCTCTCCCCGTCCTGCGGCTGCTCCCTGCGGGTGTCCCCGTCCTGGGGGCCGCTCGTCCGGCTGTCCCCGTCCTGCGGACCGCTCGTCCGGCCGTCGCCGTCCTGCGGCTGCTCCGTACGGACCACCGCTTCACCCGATGGAGCGGCGCCCGGGGCGGCCGGCCGGGCGGCGCCCCGCTCGGGGCCGCCCTCACGGTCGTACGTCATCAGCAGCAGGACGACGAGCCCCAGCACCACCACCATGAACAGGAACGCCGTCCAGCCGACCATGCCCCAGGCGAAGGCGCCCAGCAGGCCGTGCACCACCGCCACGCTGATCAGCAGGATGCGGCCGAACCCCGCGGGCGCCCGGTCGCGTATCGCCACCAGGACGGCCACCAGGGCGCACAGCGCGAAGTAGAGCCCGAAGACCACCCCGCCGATCTTCGACGACGTGGCCATCACATCGGGGTCGAGCCCGGCCAGGGACATCTTCTGCCGGTCCACGACCATGCCGAGGAACCAGTTCAGCGCCGCCACGCCGAAGGCCTCGGCGAGGAGTACGACGGCCACGACCCACGCCACCGGTCTGCGCACCACCGGTCCCCACCCACTCTCCAGCCAGCGTTCTGTTACCCGAGGTACGTTCGAGTCATCGCGCACGCTACTAACGGGTAAACCGGGGGACAAGGGTTCGGGCGGCAGCAAAGAATCATTGGGCCATTCGTAGGGACTCGACAAAGAAACAGAGTGGGCCGCAGCACGCCCTCACAGAGACCTTGACCACATGACGGAGCTAGGGTTTTCCGCAGGAGTCCTGCGTACCGTGGTGCGACAAGGGCTTTCGCGGGTCGAGCGCGCCTCGAATCACGCTCCGTGTGGGCAAGCTCACCATTGGGGACGGGTCGAAGTGCCGTGTCGGCAGTCCCTAAACTCGGCTTGTTTCAAGGAGGGAGCCTCAATCGTGCGCAAGGTGCTCATCGCCAACCGTGGCGAAATCGCTGTCCGCGTGGCCCGGGCCTGCCGGGACGCCGGGATCGCGAGCGTGGCCGTCTACGCGGACCCGGACCGGGATGCTGTGCATGTCCGCGCGGCGGATGAGGCGTTCGCCCTGGGCGGTGACACCCCGGCCACCAGTTACCTGGTCATCGACAAGATCCTGAACGCGGCCCGGGAGTCGGGGGCGGACGCGGTCCATCCGGGGTACGGGTTCTTGTCGGAGAACGCCGAGTTCGCCCAGGCGGTCCTGGACGCGGGTCTGATCTGGATCGGGCCGCCCCCGCAGGCCATCCGCGACCTCGGTGACAAGGTCGCAGCCCGGCATATCGCGCAGCGGGCGGGTGCGCCGCTGGTGGCCGGTACCCCGGACCCGGTCTCGGGTGCAGACGAGGTCGTCGCCTTCGCGAAGGAGCACGGCCTGCCGATCGCGATCAAGGCCGCGTTCGGTGGCGGCGGGCGTGGTCTGAAGGTGGCCCGCACGCTGGAGGAGGTGCCGGAGCTGTATGAGTCGGCGGTGCGGGAGGCGGTGGCCGCGTTCGGCCGCGGCGAGTGCTTCGTCGAGCGTTACCTGGACCGGCCGCGGCATGTGGAGACGCAGTGCCTGGCCGACAAGCACGGCAACGTGGTCGTGGTCTCCACCCGGGACTGCTCCCTTCAGCGCCGCCACCAGAAGCTGGTGGAGGAGGCGCCCGCGCCGTTCCTGTCCGAGGCCCAGGTCGCCGAGCTGTACCGGGCGTCGAAGGCGATCTTGAAGGAGGCCGGCTACGAGGGCGCGGGCACCTGCGAGTTCCTCGTCGGCCAGGACGGCACCATCTCCTTCCTGGAGGTCAACACCCGTCTCCAGGTCGAGCACCCGGTCACCGAGGAGGTCGCCGGGATCGACCTGGTGCGGGAGATGTTCCGCATCGCCGACGGTGAGGAACTCGGCTACGGCGACCCCGAACTGCGCGGCCATTCCTTCGAGTTCCGCATCAACGGCGAGGACCCGGGCCGTAACTTCCTGCCCGCCCCCGGCACCGTGACCGTCTTCGACGCACCGTCCGGGCCCGGTGTCCGGCTGGACGCGGGTGTGGAGGCCGGCAGCGTGATCGGCCCGGCCTGGGACTCCCTGCTGGCCAAGCTGATCGTCACCGGCCGCACCCGCAAGGAAGCCCTCCAGCGCGCCGCCCGCGCCCTGGAGGAGTTCAAGGTCGAGGGCATGGCCACCGCGATCCCCTTCCACCGCGCGGTCGTCAAGGACCCCGCCTTCGCCCCCGAGCTGACCGGCTC
>NZ_JBSFHC010000021.1:0-147273 GCF_053596835.1 Streptomyces sp. NPDC001606 | reverse complement strand
ACCGGTCGTAGATGTCGCAATCCACACCGAACCCAGAAGGCCCTCACCCGTTCAAGAACCCAGCACGCGTGTCACCAACGTCCCGGGACAGCACATCTAGGGCCTGTTGTGAAAGTGCTGGTCACAGCCACTCATTGATGGCTGCGACCAGCACGGTCGTTTGTAGCGGACGGCGAGATTGTCATACCGGGTGGCGACAGCCCGATGGCGCTGGAGCCGGTGGATCCCGCGTCTGCGCAGGTAGGAACGATTGCTGCGCGAGTCGTACGCCTTATCGGCCCGCACCCGGTCCGGGCGCTTGCGCGGCCTGCCGGCCCCCAGCCGGGGAACCCGGATGGCTTCCAGTACCGGCTCGAACTGCGGAGAGTCGCCCCGCTGTCCGGCTGCGTCCACATCCGCGGGCCCACTGGCCGTTCGTCAGATCCCCACGTCCCACAGGTCGTGATCACAGACAGACACGATCCGCTGTCGCAACGGTCTCTAGTGGACGCAGAACTCGTTGCCGGCCGGGTCCTGGAGCACAGTCCAGGTGAGGCCCGGAACAGTGTGCTCGCCGACGACGCTCGCACCCAGAGCGACCAGCCGCTCCACCTCCCCAGCCAGGCCCGTACCGGGCGCGGCAGCGAAGTCGACGTGGACACGGTTCTTGCCCCGCCGCTCTTCGGCCACACGCTGGAAACCCAGTGCCAGCGGCTGCGCTCTGACGATGACGAAGTCGCCGTGGTCCTGGGCGATCTCGCCTCCCAACGCAGTGGCCCACCACTGGGCCAGCTCCCGCGGTTCCGCACAATCCATCGTGATCATCACGGCTGTCAGATTCATGATCGTCACCCTAACCACGACCACTGACAAGCATCAGCACGAGCCGTTCGCAGAACTCCAGCTAGATGGCCGTGACCAGCACTTTCACAACAGGCCCTAGGCGAGCGGTCCCTCGCCCTTGGTTGCGTCCACGAAGGCCGCCCAGGCGGGGGCGGTGAAGAGGAGGGGGGTGCGGGTGGTGTCCTTGCTGTCGCGGACCGGGACGAGGGAGGGGAGGTTGGCGGCCACCTCGACGCAGGCGCCACCGTCTGTGTTGCTGTAGCTGCTCTTCCGCCAGGACACCGTGCTCAGGTCGATGGCTCGCACGTCACTTCCTCCAACATCCGCAGGATGAACTTCCGCGACTCGGCCGGGGACAACACCAGGTCGCGCACCGCATCATATTTTCGCTGCAAGCGCTCAACCTTCCCGTTTTCTTCGACCAGTTCACCATGCACATCGGTCTCCGTGTAGGCCACGGTTCGACCGTCGAGCAGCCGCAGGTAGGTCACCTCGGTACTGACCAGGCCGTGCAGCCCCGCACCGAACGGCAGTACGTGGAGATTGATGTTCGGACGCTCCGCCGCCTCCGCCAGATACTCCAGCTGCTCCCGCCACGCCCGTGGGTCACGCAGCGATGTGCGCAGGGCCGCCTCGGAAAGGATCGTGCGGAACGGTGGCGCATCCTCCCCGTCCAGCAGCTTCCGCCGTCCGAGACGGGCCTCGACTTGTTGCTCCAGCTCCGCGCCCTTGGTCCCACCCGCAATGAGGGCCTCGCGCGCGTACCCGGCTGTTTGGAGGAGGCCGTGAATGACAGTTGCCCCGTAGTGCCAGAGGCTGAGGGCCTCGGACTCCAGGACCATGTACCGCCGGTACCGCTCCTTGAACTGTGCGGGATCCGCCACCGCCAGCTCCCACAGCGTCACCAGCAAGCCCGGTGTTCCGTAGAACTGGTCCAGCGCCTGTACGACCTCCGGGCCGCCCAGGGTGCGGCCGCTCTCCATCTTGGAGAACTGGGACGCGTCCCAGCCCACCTGTTTCGCCAGTTCCCGCAGGCTCAGGCCGCGTTCGGTGCGCAGTCGCCGTAACTCCTCGGCGAAGCGGGCCCTCGGCTCCTGGCTGCGGCCGGTGACCATCAGGCGTTGAGGCATCCCACCTCCATGTTGAATTTGGTGAACGTGCTCGGCAAAGCGTTGAACGTGGGCCTCTCAACAGCGCAAACGCCTCTTCCGTGCGCCATTCTCTAAGCACCCGAACACGCAGCGTAGCGCCGCGCATGCGCTACGCACTGGCGTTCACGGAAAGGAGCTGGCCACGATGACAACGACGTCGGAGCCCCCCGAGCCCGGCACCCTCTTCTACGACCCCGGCACCGGCAAGGTCGGTGAGTACCGGGACCGGGCCGGGCCCTACGCGATGCTCCGCCCGGTCGGCGGCGGGCTGGAGTGGCAGGCCGACCCGGCGGCGCTGCGGGCGCCCACGGACGGGGAGCGGCTCGGCGCGAAGGTCAAGGCCGTCAATCACCGCACCGGCAGCCAGCCGTCCACCGGGGCGCCGCCCTGCCTCGACGACCTCAGCCGGCCGCCCCGCCCGGTTCCCGGCTGCGCCCCCTGCACGGAGCTGGCGGAGCAGCGGGAGGCGGCCCGGGTGTCGTACGACCGGAGCGCCGAGACCGACGCGAACGTCCTGCTGCGCCAGCACCAGAGGAAGGAACACCGCGCGTGAAGGACATCTCCCAGGGCACCTCCCAAGGCCTGCCGTACGAGGAGTGCCGACGGCAGGCCGAGCACGCGCCGCCGCGCGACCGGACCGGCCCGTGGCCCGGGTACGCGCTCCCGCCGTTCCATCCGGGGTACGCCAGTGCGCCGAGTACGCCGAGTACGCCGCCGATGCCGAGGACGCCCACCGCGTCCCGCACCAGACACGAGACGGGTGTCCTCGCCCTCACCCTCCTCTGCATCGCCGGGCTGCTCTGCGCCATCCTGAGCTAGCTCAACTGCCGTACGGCAATGAGGAGATGGCGGTGGTCCTCGGTTGCCGCGCCCTCCGGGCCCGGGGCGCCGGTGAGCAGTGCTCGCCGGCCCGGGCCCAGCAGTTCGAGCCGCACCCGGGAGGCGTTGAAGGAGTTGAGGGCGTCCAGCAGGTAGGCGGGGTTGAAGGCGACCGCCAGGTCGTCGGCGTCGGTCAGCGTGGCCGCGAGCTGCTGCGAAGCGACGTCGTCCTGGTAGCCCGCGTGCAGGAGGACGGTTCCCCGGGCGGAGAAGTCGAGCCGGACCGGGCTGTTCGGCTCGGCGACGACCGCGACACGGCGGACGGCGTCGGCGAGCGGCTCCCGGTCCATGACCACGACGGCCGGGGCGTCCAGTGCGAACAGCTTGTCGTGGCGCGGCAGTCGTCCGTCCAGCAGCCGCAGTGTCGTCCGCACCCCGGTTCCCTCGAAGGCGATCAGGCCACCGCCCGAGCCACCCGTGCCGCCCGAGCCGCTCAGCCCGATGCGGATCCGCCCCGACTTCGTCAGCGCACGGGAGATCTCGGTCAGCCTTCGGCCGGGGACCACCGCCTCCACTGCCTCCACAGGCTCGGATGTCGGTTCCTCCGGCTGCCACGGCAGCACCCGCACGGCATACCGGTAGCGGTCCGTGGCGGACAAGGTCATCGAGGCGCCGTGCAGGCGGAGTTGGATGCCCGTGAGCACCGGCAGGGAGTCGTCCCGGCCGGCGGCCACCGCGACCTGGGCGACCGCCGCCGCGAACTCCGCCGCGTCCAGCGTTCCGCGAAAGGCGGGAAGCTCGGGGAGGGCCGGATACTCGTGCCGGGGCAGGGTCGACAGCCCGAAGCGCGTACCGCCCCCTTCCACCGTGAAGCGCGCTCCTTCCAGCGCGCACTCCACCATCGCGTCCGGCAGCACCCGGCAGATGTCGAGCAGTCGGCGGCCGGGGACGAGGACCTGGCCGGCTGTCGGCGTCTCCGCCGGGATCTCGACGGTCGCGGACGCCTCGTAGTCGAAGCCCGAGATGCGCAGCCGTCCCTCCGCCGCGTCCAGCGTCAGGCCGCCCAGCACCGGCACGGGCGACCGTGCGGGCAGCGATCTGGCCGCCCAGGCCACGGCCTCGGCGAACATGCCTCGCTCGATCCGGAACTCCATCCCGTGCATCCGTACATCCCCCGTCGCGTCGCACCAGCAGGTCCGCGACGCACGCTATCCAGCAGCACTGACAACGCCCGCTACTGCGCCGGTCGCCGGGGTGCGAACACCGGCACTCCCTCCCGGAAGCGCACCTCCAGTTCCATCCCCGCCCTCAGCTCCCCCTCCCCGCAGCCCACCACCTCGGTCATCATGCGCGGGCCCTCCGCGAGGTCGACCACGGCCGCGATGTAGGGGGTGCGGGTGTCGAAGGGGGGCAGGTCGTTGCGGTGGACCGTGGACCAGGTGTAGAGGGTGGCCCGGCCGGTCGCCTCCTCCCAGCGGACGTCCTCGCTCCAGCAGTGCGGGCAGAACTCGCGGGGATAGTGGTGGGCGCGGGCGCAGGCGGCGCAGCGGCGGAGCAGGAGGCGGCCGGCGGCCGCCGCGTCCCAGTAGGGGCGAGTGAAGGCATCCGGCTCCGGCACGTCGTGGCGCGGGCCTTCCGGAGTCAGCGGGCTCTCCGGAGTCAGCGGGCTCTCCGGAGTCAGCGGGCCTTCCCGAGCCACCGGCCCTTCCGGCGTCATCGGAACCATCCCAGCCACGCGTCCAGCGACCACACCTGCCACGACACGGCGAAGAACGCGACGAGCGAGATCAGCGCCATCATCGAGTTCTGCCCCTGTTCCGCCCAGTCGTGGATCATGAGGGTGAAGTAGAGGGCGTTGAGGAGCAGGCCGCCGAGCAGGGCGACCGGGGTGAGGAAGCCGAGGATGAGCCCGAGGCCGAGGGCGAGTTCGGCGTAGGCGACGACGTAGGCCATCAGCCTGGGGCGGGGGCGGACCACCTTGTCGAAGCCGGTCCGGACCGGTGCCCAGCGGTGTTTCGCCGCCATCTCCGCCGCCCACGCGATCCCGCTGCCGCGTTGGAACCAGGCCTTCTTGTCCTTGTGGCGCCAGCTCTCCAGCCACCACAGGCCGAGGCCGATACGCAGGACCGCCAGCCACTGTGCGCCGTCGAGCCATATCGAGTCCATGGAATCTGACGGTACGTCAGGTACGGGTCTCCGTACAGACCGGTGGGTGCCGTACGGACACATGCGGGTGGCGTACGTCACCCGGCCCGCCCACTCCTTCCACATCCGTGATCAATCCGCAACCAATTCCGGTCTTGACCGAGACCCATCAAGCGAGGGTGTGATTACGCTCGCGCTCATGGCCGTCTCCCGTCCCGCCCCCACGCCCCTGCACCAGACCTCCGCCGACCGCCCGGTCTATGTCATCGGCGCAGGTCCCGGCGGTCTCGCCGCCGCCCACGCGCTGCGCAGCCAGGGGGTGCGGGCGGTGGTGCTGGAGAAGAGCGACCGGGTCGGCGCGTCCTGGCGGGGCCATTACGACCGGCTGCGACTGCACACCACCCGGCGGCTGTCCGCTCTGCCGGGGCTCGCGATACCGCGCCGGTTCGGCCGTTGGGTGGCCCGCGACGACGTGGTGCGCTACCTGGAGAAGTACGCCGAGCACCATGAGCTGGAGATCGTCACCGGGGTGGAGGTGTTCCGGGTCGAGCGCGCCGAGGACGGCACCGGCTGGCTGCTGCACGCCTCCGGCGGGCGGGAGCTGACCGGCAGCGCGGTGGTCGTCGCCACCGGCTACAACCACACCCCGCGGCTGCCCGACTGGCCGGGCCGGGAGTCGTACGAGGGCGAGCTGCTGCACGCGGGCGGCTACCGCAACGCCGAGCCGTACGCCGGGCGGGACGTACTGGTCGTCGGGGTCGGCAACACCGGCGCCGAGATCGCCGTGGACCTGGTGGAGGGCGGGGCCGGGCGGGTGCGGCTGGCGGTGCGGACGGTGCCGCACATCGTGCGCCGCTCCACCCTCGGCTGGCCCGCGCAGTACTCGGGGGTGCTGATCAGACGGCTGCCGGTGCGGCTCGTCGACGGGCTGTGCCGGCTCCAGGCCCGCATCGCCGTCCCCGACCTGTCCGCGCACGGGCTGCCGCGGCCGGACACCGGGCTGTACAGCAGGGCGCGCGAGGGCGCCATCCCGGTGCAGGACGTCGGTCTGATCGACGCCGTGCGCCGGGGGAAGGTGGAGATCGTGGCCGCCGTCGAAGGGTTCGAGGGCGGCGAGGTGGTGCTCGCCGACGGGAGCCGGATCGCACCGGACGCGGTGATCTCGGCCACCGGGTACACGCGGGCACTGGAGGGGCTGGTCGGGCATCTGGGGGTGCTGGACGGGCGCGGCAGGCCGGTGGTGCACGGCGGCCGCAGTCCCGCCGAGGCGCCCGGCCTGTACTTCACCGGGTACACCAACCCGATCAGCGGGATGCTCCGCGAGCTGGCGCTGGACGCCGTGAAGATCGCGAAGGCGGTCGCCAAGGAGGTCGGCGCGCACCGCTGACGCCCGCGGTCCGCCCGTAAGTTTGCCGTTCCGGCGTGTTCCTGACGCCTTGTCAGTTCAGTAATCTGACAGGGCGTCAGTTGAATGCCGTCTCACGGCGCCGTCCCCCGCGGTGCCGTCTCACGAGGAGCGGGCGGAACGATGCTTGGATCGACCCACGGCACCCTCACCACCGACTCCCGCCGGGCCCGCGCCCTCGCCTGCGGCGAGCAGCGGCCCGGACCCGTCGTCTCCGGCCGGGTCGACGACCTGGACGTCAGCGGGCGCCCGCTGCACGCGGTCGTGCCCGACCTGACCCGCTTCTTCCGCCCCGAGTCCGTCGCCGTGATCGGCGCCTCGGACGCCGAGGGACGGCCGCACACCGGGATCACCCGGCAGCTGCTGGCGTGGGCCGAGCGGGTGGGCGCGCGGGTGCACCCGGTGCATCCGGCCCGGCGGTCGGTCTTCGGACTGCCCTGCGTCCGCTCCGTCGCCGAGTTGCCCGGACCGGTCGACCTGGCCGTGCTGCTGGTCGCCGACCCGCTGCCGGTGATCGGCGAACTGGCCGAGGCCAAGGTGAGGTTCGCGGTCGCCTTCGCCTCCGGGTTCGCGGAGACCGGGGCGGCCGGGGCGGCGGCGCAGGAACGGCTCGCCGAGGCCGTACGGCGGTCCGGGGTGCGGCTGCTCGGGCCGAACACCAACCTCAACGCCTTCGAACGGTTCCGCGACGACCTCGACGGCCCGGCGATCGCGCTGATCACCCAGTCCGGGCACCAGGGCCGCCCGGTCTTCGCCCTCCAGGAGCTGGGCATCCGGCTCTCGCACTGGGCGCCGACCGGCAACGAGGCCGACCTGGAGACCGCCGACTTCCTCTCCTGGTTCGCCGAGCAGCCCGAGGTCGGGGCCATCGCCGCCTATGTGGAGGGGCTGAAGGACGGCCGCGCCTTTCTGCTCGCCGCCGACCGGGCCGCCCGCCGCGGGGTGCCGGTGGTCGCGGTCAAGGTGGGCCGCACCGAGACCGGGGCGCGTACGGCCGCCTCGCACACCGGCAAGCTCACCGGCGCGGACGACGTGGTGGACGCGGCCATGCGGCAGTTCGGGGTGGTACGGGTCGACGGGCTCGACGAACTCCAGGACACCGCCGCCCTGCTGGCCCGGGCCCGGGCGCCGCTCGCGGACGGGGTCGCGGTGTACTCCATCTCCGGCGGCACCGGCGCCCATGTCGCCGACCTGGCCGCGGCGGCGGGACTGCGGCTGCCCCGGCTGTCCGCGGCCCGGCAGGCGGAGCTGCACCAGTGGATACCGGAGTACCTGAGCGTGGCCAACCCGGTCGACAGCGGCGGCCACCCGGTCGGCGACCACCGCGGCCGCAGGATCATCGACGCGCTGCTCGCCGACCCCGAGGTGGGCGTGCTGATCTGCCCGGTCACCGGCCCCTTCCCGCCGCTCAGCGACCGGCTCGTGCGGGATCTGGTGGACGCGGCCGAGGAGACCGACAAGCTGGTGTGCGTGGTGTGGGGCTCGCCGGTCGGCACCGAGCCCGCGTACCGGGAGGTGCTGCTGGGCTCCGCCCGGGTGGCCACCTTCCGGACCGTCGGCAACTGCCTCACCGCGGTGCGGGCCTGGCTCGGCCACCACCGCTTCGTGGCCGGCTACCGCTCCCCCTTCGACGAGGCCCCGCGCACCCTCTCCCCCTCCTTCCGCAAGGCCCAGCCGCTGCTCCAGCCCGGCCGGCAGCTCAGCGAGCACGCGGCCAAGCAGCTGCTGCGCGCGTACGGCATCCGGGTGCCGCGCGAACAGCTGGTGACCAGCGCCGCGGCGGCCGTACGGGCGGCCGCGCAGATCGGCTACCCGGTGGTGATGAAGGCCTCCGGCGCGCAGCTCGCCCACAAGACCGAGCTGGGCCTGGTGAAGATCGGGCTGACCTCGGCGAGCCAGGTCCGCGACGGCTACCGGGAGCTGACCGACATCGCCCGCTACGAGGGGATCGGGCTGGACGGGATCCTGGTGTGCCAGATGGTCGAGCGGGGCGTGGAGACGGTCGTCGGGATCGGCCAGGACGCGCTGTTCGGGCCGACGGTGACGGTGGGCCTGGGCGGGGTGCTGGTGGAGGTCCTGCACGACACGGCCGTACGGGTGCCGCCGTTCGGGGAGGACCAGGCCCACGCCATGCTGGCCGAGCTGCGCGGCCGGGCCCTGCTGGACGGCGTCCGCGGCCGGCCGCCGGCCGACCGGGAGGCGCTGGTGGAGGTGATCCTGCGGGTCCAGCGGATGGCCCTCGAACTGTCCGACTCCATCGCCGAGTTGGACATCAACCCGCTGCTGGTGCTGCCCCGGGGGCAGGGGGCCGTCGCGGTGGACGCGCTGGTGGTGTGCAGGTGAGCGGGGTACGGCACGAGGTGCGGGAGCAGGTCGCGTACGTGACCATCGACCGCCCCGAGGCCCTCGGCGCCCTCACCCCGGCCATGCGGGACCGGATCACCGAGCTGCTGGCCAAGGCCTCGGCCGACCCGGAGGTGCGGGCGGTGGTGCTCACCGGCACCGGGCGCGGGTTCTGTACGGGCGCGGATCTGCGCGGTGCGCCCGCCGCGGGGGAGCGGATCCCCGGAGACGTCGCACGCACCCTCCGTACCGGCGCCCAACGGCTGATCGCGGCCGTACTGGACTGCGAGAAGCCGGTGCTTGCCGCCGTGAACGGCACCGCCGCCGGACTCGGTGCGCAGCTGGCGTTCGCCTGCGACCTGGTGCTGGCCGCCGAGTCGGCCCGGTTCGTCGAGGTGTTCGTGCGGCGCGGACTCGTACCGGACGGCGGCGGCGCGTATCTGCTGCCGCGGCTGGTCGGGGTGCAGCGGGCGAAGGAGCTGATGTTCTTCGGGGACACGGTCCCGGCGGCGGAGGCGGAGCGTCTCGGGCTGGTCAACCGGGTCATCGCCGATGGCGAGCTGACCAAGACCGCCCGTGAGTGGGCGACCCGGCTGGCCTCCGGCCCGACCCGCGCCCTCGCCCTGACCAAGCACCTGGTGAACACCTCCCTGGACTCCGACCGCGCGTCCGCGCTCGCGGCCGAGGCCTGGGCCCAGGAGATCAACCTGTCGACGACGGACGCACGGGAGGGGCTGCGGGCGTTCGTGGAGCGCAGGAACGCGGAGTTCCGGGGGTGTTAGCGGACGCCGGAAGGGCCCCGGCGGCGTCGTTGACGCCGGGGCCCTTCCGCGCGTGTCCGGGTCAGCGGCGGCGGAGGCCGGTGCTGACCAGGGCCGAGCCGACGAGGACGATCGAGGCGTCCACCAGCAGCGCGGTGTGGATGCCGGAAAGGGTGGAGCCGGTGGCGTTCATCCGGGCAGTGGCGATGGAGCTGAGCACCGGGATACCCATGGTGATGCCGACCTGCTGGGTCATCGAGGCGAGACCGGTGGCCAGGCCCTGCTCGCCGTCGGGCAGGCCGGAGGTGGCCGTGACCATGTAGCCGACGACCGCCGAGATATGGCCGAAGGCACCGGCCGAGGACGCGGCCAGCATCACCGCGAGGGCCCCGCCGCCGCCGTGGCCGGCGAGGAACAGCGCGCTGGTGGCCACGGCCTGGAGCAGCATGCCGGAGCCGAGGACCAGGCGGTTGCTGTAGCGGCCGATCAGCTTCGGGGCGTACAGGCCGCCGAGGAACGCGGCCACACCGATGCCGCAGAAGGCGAGGCCGGTCTGGAGCGGGGTGTAGCCGAAGACCTCCTGGAGGTACAGGGTCAGCAGGAAGATGACCGAGCTCTCCATGGTGAAGGTGATCAGACCGGCGAAGTTGCCCCACTTCACGGTCTGCCGGGTCAGCACCCGCACCGGGGCGAGCGGGGCCTTGGCGCGCAGCTCGATCAGCCAGAAGGCGCCGAGCAGGACCACGGCGGCGGCGATGGTGGCGAGGGCGACCGGGTCGGTCCAGCCGTGCTGGCCGGCCTCGGTGACGCCGTACACCAGGGCGAGCAGACCGCCGGTGACGGTGACCGCGCCGGGGACGTCCAGCTTGGTGCGCTCACCGCGGCTCTCGGGGATCACGGCCGGCGCGGCGAGCAGGATCGCGGCGGCGACGGGCACGTTGATGAAGAAGGCCCAGCGCCAGCTCAGCAGGTCGGTGAGGACACCGCCGAAGATGGCGCCGACACAGAACCCGGCCGACAGCAGCATGCCGTTGAGACCGAGCGCCTTGTCCCGCAGCGGGCCCTCGGGGAGGGTGGTGGTCAGCAGGGACAGCGCCGCCGGAGTGGCGAGCGCGCAGGCGAGACCCTGGGCGACGCGCGCGACGAGCAGCACGGCGGGGCCGTTGGCGATACCGCCGACGAAGGAGCCGGCGGCCAGCAGGGCCATGCCGAGCAACAGCATCCGGCGCCGGCCGGCCAGGTCGGCGAGGCGGCCGAAGAGCAGGGTGAAGCCGGCCGAGGGCAGCATCATCGCGGTGGAGATCCACTGGAGGTTCGCCAGCGAGAAGCCGAGCCCCTTGCCTATGTCGGGCAGGGCGACGTTCAGGATGGAGAAGTCGACGGACAGCATGAACTGCGAGCCGAGCAGCAGGCTCAGGACCAGGCGCTGCCGCGAGGTCATACGCGTCGACTCCGGGACGGCGACGGGCGCGTCTACGGAGGTGGTAGCCATCACGTTCCAATCGTGGTGGGGCGGGGATTCGGGCTCTGACGGGTGAAGAAGCTCAACTCGGCCGCGTTGCGGGGGCGTTCCCGCCCGTACGCAGCACGCTAGGAAGCGGTCCCGGGCCGCTC
This sequence comes from Streptomyces sp. NPDC001606, assembly GCF_053596835.1. NCBI lineage: Bacteria > Bacillati > Actinomycetota > Actinomycetes > Kitasatosporales > Streptomycetaceae > Streptomyces > Streptomyces sp. NPDC001606. Next base: position 136,213 of record NZ_JBSFHC010000021.1, on the reverse strand, counting down.
AAGGAAAGTGCCACCGAGGTACGGCCCCGGTGTCACCTAAGTGACATCGGCCCGGCCGGCGGGGTGCGCCAGGTGCCGGTGCGGGGGCGCTGATGAGGCCGCCGCCAGCCGGCGCGGGGCCGTGCGGCGGCCCCCGGGCCGGAGGCGGAGGTGCGGGGGGCGGCTTCGGCGCGGACGGCTTCGGCGCGGGCGGCGAACGCGTGCAGCACCGCCATGACGGCGGCCAGCTCGCGCTCGTCGGCCCGGCCGCGCAGCACGCGTACGGTGTCGGCGCCGCTCATACCGGCTGGTTCCCGTGTTTGCGTTCGGGCAGGGGGGCGTGCTTGCCGCGCAGCATCCGCAGCGAGCGGATCAGCACGGCCCGGGTCTCGCGGGGGTCGATGACATCGTCGACCAGGCCGCGCTCGGCGGCGTAGTACGGGTGCATGAGCTGCTCCCGGTACTCGGCGACGCGCCGGGCGCGGGCCTGTTCGGGGTCGTCGGCAGCGGCGATCTCCCGGCGGAAGACGACGTTGGCCGCGCCCTCGGCGCCCATCACCGCGATCTCGTTGGTGGGCCAGGCGAAGGCCAGGTCGCAGCCGATGGAGCGGGAGTCCATGACGATGTACGCACCGCCGTAGGCCTTGCGCAGCACCAGGGATATCCGGGGCACGGTCGCGTCGCAGTACGCGTACAGCAGCTTGGCGCCGCGCCGGATGATGCCGTCCTGCTCCTGTCCGGTGCCGGGCAGGAAGCCGGGCACGTCGACCAGGGTGACCAGCGGGATGTTGAAGGAGTCGCAGAACTGCACGAACCGCGCGCCCTTCTCGGACGCGGCGATGTCCAGGACACCGGCCTGGACCTGCGGCTGGTTGGCGACGATCCCGACGACCTGGCCGCCGAGCCGGGCCAGCGCGGTGATCAGGTTGGGCGCCCAGCGCTCGTGCAGCTCGAAGAAGTCGCCGTCGTCGGTGATCTCCTCGACGACCCGGCGCATGTCGTACGCCTTGCCGGGGTGCGCGGGCACCAGGTCGAGGAGGGCGTCGCAGGAGCGGTCCACCGGGTCGGCGGTGGGTTCCTCGGGCGGCAGCTCCCGGTTGTTGGCGGGCAGCAGCGACAGCAGATGGCGTACGTCGGCCAGGCAGGACTCCTCGTCGTCGTGGACGAACGCGGAGACCCCCGAGCGGACGGAGTGGACGTCGGCGCCGCCCAGCTCGTCATGGCCGACCCGCTCCCCGGTGACCGCCTGGACGACGTCCGGACCGGTGATGTACATCTGCGCGGTGCCGCGCACCATGAACACGAAGTCGGTGAGGGCCGGCGAGTAGGCGGCGCCGCCCGCGCAGGGTCCCAGGATCACGCTGATCTGCGGGATGACCCCGGAGGAGCGGACGTTGCGGGTGAAGATGCCGCCGTACCCGGCGAGCGCGGTCACGCCCTCCTGGATGCGGGCGCCGGCGCCGTCGCTGAGGGCGATCAGGGGCGCGCCGGCGGCCTCCGCCAGGTCCATCACCTTGTGGATCTTCTGGGCGTGGGCCTCGCCGAGCGCGCCGCCGAAGACACGGAAGTCATGGCCGTAGACGAAGACCTGACGGCCGTCGACGGTGCCCCAGCCGGTGACCACGCCGTCGCCGTCCGGCCGTCTGTTCTCCAGTCCGAAGCCGGTGGCCCGGTGCCGGCGCAGCCCCTCCACCTCGGTGAAGGAGCCCTTGTCCAGCAGCAGTTCCAGCCGCTCACGGACGGTGAGTTTGCCGCGGGCGTGCTGCCGTTCGGTGGCTTCCGCGCCGGGCCCTTCGGCCGCCTTCCGTTTCCTTTCGGCGAGTTCGCCGAGCCGTTCCTGCAACGCCATCTGCGCCTCCTCTCAACTGCCGCTCACAGTAGGCAGAAAGGGGTGCGGGAATACAGGATCGGGTGTCGAAAGAGACATTCTCCGGGTACCTTCGCGCCATTTTCCGAGCCGGTTGCGGGGCGACCGGTTTACGTTCGCATCCCCCGCATCCGCTGGAAGGAGGGGCGATGGCACAGGACGATGCGACGAGTGCGCTGTCCCGGTACCGCGTGGCGGTGGTGGCCGACCCGTTCCCGGTCTCGCGGACGGCGGTGGCCTCGCTGCTCAGGCACTCGGGCGCCCTCGACGACGCCCGGGAGGCCGACAGCGGGCCGGCCGCCGTGGAGCTGGTGCGCCGGCTGCGCGCCGATCTGCTGGTGACCGATGTCGACCTGGTCGCCCGCGGTGACGGCGTACACCTGTGTCACCAGGTGAAACGGCTGTCCCGGCCACCGAGCGTGCTGGTCTTCACCGGCGCCGACGACCCGGCCGTGGTCGCCGCCTGCCTGACCGGCGGGGCGGACGGCTTCGTGCACCGCTCGGCGTCCCCCGAGCGGCTGGTGCACGCGGTGGAGACGCTCGCGGTGGGCCGGCCCGTCTGGTACCTGCGCGAGCGCGGCCAGGAGCCGCCGCAGCCGCCGGACGGGGCCCGGGCGCCGGGCATGACATCGCGCGAGCAACAGGTCCTGGGGCTGCTGCTGGCCCGTTATTCCAATGACGAGATAGCGGCCGAGCTGCATGTGGCCAGACAGACCGTGAAAAACCATGTGAGCAATGTGCTGCGCAAGCTCGGCGTGGCCAACCGGCGTGAATTGCTGACGCTTTAGTCCCGTTTCTGATTTCCCCGCCTACGGAGGTAACCCACCGTGACCACCCCTGTCTCCCGTCCTCGTTTCCAGGGCCGGGTCGCCCTCGTCACCGGAGCCAGCCGCGGCATCGGGCTCGCCGTCGCCGAGCGGCTGGTCGCGGAGGGCGCCCGGGTCTGTCTGACCGCCCGCTCGCCCGAGCCGCTGGCCGAGGCGGTCACCCTGCTCGGCGGCCCGGAGCACGCCATCGCCGTGGCCGGCAAGGCCGACGACCCCGCCCACCAGAGCGAGGCCGTCGCCCGCACCGTGCAGACCTTCGGCCGGCTGGACGTGCTGGTCAACAACACCGGGATCAACCCGGTGTTCGGGCCGGTGCTGGACCTGGAGGAGGCCGCGCTGCGCAAGCTGTTCGAGGTGAACGTGCTGGCCGCGCTCGGCTGGCTGCGCCGGGCCCGGGACGCCTGGATGGGCGAGCACGGCGGCGCGGTCGTCAACATGACCGCCGTCGCCGGGCTGCGGCCGGCCGAGGGCATCGGCGCGTACGGCGCGAGCAAGGCCGCGCTGATCCACCTCACCGAACAGCTCGGCCAGGAACTCGGCCCGCGGATCCGGGTCAACTCCGTCGCCCCGGCCGTGGTGAAGACCCGGTTCGCGGCCAAGCTGTACGAGGAGCGGGAGCAGGAGGTCGCCGCGGGCTACGCCCTGGGCCGGCTCGGCACCCCGGAGGACATCGCCGCCGCGGTGGCCTACCTGGCCTCGGACGACGCGTCCTGGGTGACCGGGCAGACGCTCACCGTGGACGGCGGCCTGATCGCGGCCGGCGGCGGGATCTGAGCGGACGGCGGCAGGACCTGAGCGGCCGGCAGCGGGAGGTGCGCTGCCGGCCGCAGCCGCTCTGCGGGGGCCGGCAGCGGGGTACGCGCTGTCGGCCGCTGCCCCGAGGGGGCCATGTGCCCGGTGTGCCGCAACCGCCCTGAGGGGGCCGGTGCTCGGGCACCGGCCCCCTTGCGGTGTGTGCGGCCCGGTCAGCAGAGCGGGCCGCCCGCGACGTACAGCACCTGGCCGGAGACGAAGCCGGACCGCTCGCCGGTGAAGAACGAGACGGCCTCGGCGACGTCGTCGGGGGTGCCGACCCGGCGCACCGGGATGCCGGCGGCGCCGCGCTCCTGGAACTCCTCGAAGCTGATGCCCATCCGCTCGGCGGTGGCCCTGGTCATCTCGGTGGCGATGAAGCCGGGGGCGACCGCGTTGGCGGTGATGCCGAACTTGCCCAGTTCCAGGGCGAGGGTCTTGGTGAAGCCCTGGAGACCGGCCTTGGCCGCCGCGTAGTTGGCCTGGCCGCGGTTGCCGAGCGCCGAGGAGGAGGACAGGTTGACGATCCGGCCGTACCCGGCGTCCACCATGTGCTTCTGCACCGCGCGGGTCATCAGGAAGGCGCCGCGCAGATGGACCCCGGCGACGGTGTCCCAGTCGGCGACGGTCATCTTGAACAGCAGGTTGTCGCGGAGCACACCCGCGTTGTTGACCAGCACGGTGGGCGCGCCGAGTTCCTCGGTGACCCGGGCGACGGCCGCCTCGACCTGCGCCTCGTCGGAGACGTCGGCGCCGACGGCGAGCGCCCGGCCGCCGCTCTTCTCGATGCGTCGTACGGTCTCGGCGCCGGAGCCGGCGTCCAGGTCGAGTACGGCGACGGCGTGCCCGTCGGCGGCCAGCCGCTCGGCGGTGGCCGCGCCGATACCGCGGGCCGCCCCGGTGACGACGGCGACCCGCTGCGAGGTGTGGGACATAGGGGGTTCCTTCCAGGTCTTCTTCGGGAGAGCGGGAGCGGGGTCAGACCAGGGCCGTCCGGAGCCAGTCACGGATCAGATGCGGGGCCTCGGCCGTACCGCACACCGCGACATAGCCGTCGGGGCGGGTGAGGGCGAGGGTGACCCGGCGGTCGTCGCGGCGCAGGTACGGGGTGGCCGGCGGGGTGCCGGTCAGCTCCTGCCGGGTGGTGTCCAGGTAGCGGACGTCGATCAGGTCGCCGTACCGGGACACCAGTTCACCGGCGAGCGTGAGTGCCGCGTCGGGTACGGCGGTGTCGGAGGGGGCGGTGACGAGCAGGGTCAGCCGCAGGTCGTCCAGGGCGAGCCGGAGCGGGGTGCGCTGCTGGGTGCGCTCGTCCCACACCGGGCGGTCGGGGACCAGGGCGCCGGTGGTGAACCCGCCGGAGCGCCCCGCGGGTCCGACCGCGGCGCCCTCGCGGTAGACGGTGGTGAGACCGGCGAGACCCGGCACATAGCCGAGGCCGAACAGCCGCAGCGCGGACGCGGTGCGCAGCGCCGCGTCCCGCAGCACGATCTGGCTGCGCTTCTTCGGGGTCCAGGCACGGGTCTGGAGGTCGGCCTGGCGGATCACGGTCCTCGCGACCTGCTCGCGTTCGCCGGCGTAGCTGTCGAGCAGCGGATCGCCGGCCCGGCCGGAGTGGGCGAGGGCGATCTTCCAGGCGAGGTTGTGGGCGTCCTGCACACCGGTGTTCAGGCCCTGCCCGCCGGCCGGGCTGTGGATGTGCGCGGCGTCCCCGGCGAGGAAGATCCGGCCCTCGCGGGTGCGGCCCGCGTGCCGGGCGTGCACGGCGAAGCCGGCCGTCCAGGTGGGGTCGAGCAGCCGCAGCCCGCCGGGGCAGCGCTCGTCCACCAGGCGCTGGATCAGGGCCAGGTCGACGTCCTCGCGGTCGGTGCCGGGCGGGGCGGCGGTGAACACCCGGAACCGGCCGCCGGGCATCCCGACCAGGACGACGATGCCCTTCGGGCCGCAGAAGTAGTAGTTGGCGTCGGGCACCAGCGGGCCCTCGATGCGCACGTCGGCGAGCGCGAACAGGTTCTCGTAGGTGCTGCCCTCGAAGGGGATGCCGAGCAGCTTGCGCACGGTGCTGCTCGCGCCGTCGCTGCCGATGACGTACGAGAACTCCTCGCGCAGCTCGGTGCCGTCGGGGCCGCGCAGGGTGGCGTACACCCGGTCGGGCCGCTGGTCCAGCGCGACCAGCTCGGTGCCCCACTCCACCTTGCCGCCGACGCCGGCCAGCGACTCGGCGAGGAGGGTCTCCACGTCGTTCTGGGGCAGGGTCACCGGGCGGGTGCGCTCGGTGAAGCGGACCCGGGCCACCTCGCGGCCCAGCGAGTGGTAGCGCAGGGACTCGATGGGCAGGCCGTACTGCTCGATCCGGGCGGCGCCGCCGAGCCGGCGCAGCAGCTCCAGGGTGCGCGGCCACACCGCGAGGGCCTTGCTCAGCGGGGAAGGCCCCGGGGCGCGGTCCACACAGCGCACGGGCACCTCGCGGCGGAGCAGTTCGGTGGCGGCGGTCAGCCCGACGGGGCCGGCTCCGACGACCAGCACGGGGCGGTCGACGGGGCCGGGGTGGTCCAGGGCAAGGGGGCGGTCTTCTGTCTGCGTCACGGTCTTACCCCACTCGGGAAGCGAAGAATTCTGCGGACACGGGCGCGTCGAATGTAGGCACGGGTCCGGGCAGCACGCCGGGCCCGTGTTTCCGAAGAGACATCGGGGGGTCGCCTAGGGGGCACATTCCTTGTCGGGGCCGACCGGGGGCTCCTAACGTTCTGGTTGTGCCCGGGGCGACACCGGAAACCACGGAATGCACCACCGGAAAAGCCCCGGCACTCGATACCGATAAACACTCCCCCCTTTTTTGAATTCCCGGAGGAAGAAATGCCGATCGTCACCGTTCAGCAGGGTCCGCGCGACATCGAGCTGAAGCGCGACCTGGTCGCCCGTATCACGGACGCCTTCGTCGACGCGTACAAGATCCCGGCCGAGACGGTCCAGGTCTGGATCCAGGAGGTGCCGGCGGACAGCTGGGCCAACGCCGGCAAGCTCATCGCCGACAGCTGAGCCCCCCCAGCAGAGCTGGACACCCCCTTCCCCTGATTTCCCCCTCGTCGCGGTCCCGGTCGCCCCACACGGCGCCGGGACCGCGGCGCTTCGCCCCGAGCACACGAGCAGGAGAGTGAGCGCACCGTGCCGGACACCCTCACCGCCGCCGACGGCATCGACACCGGCCGGCTGGCCGCGTGGCTGGACGCCCACCTGCCCGGACGCGGTCCGCTGGGCGCGGTGCGCCCGCTGGCCGGCGGCCGGTCCAATCTGACGTACCGGATCGTCTGGGGCGGTCGCAGCCTGGTGCTGCGCCGCCCGCCGCTCGGCCATGTCCTCGCCACCGCGCACGACATGGCCCGCGAACACCGGGTGCTGACCGCGCTCGGCCCGACCGGGGTGCCGGTGCCGCCGACCTACGGGCTGTGCACCGACCCGGCGGTGCTCGGGGCGCCGTTCTACCTGATGGGACTGGTCGAGGGCACGACGTACCGCGGCGACGGCGATCTCGTCCCGCTCGGCCGGGTCTCGGCGCTGCGCACCACGCACGCGCTGGTCGACACCCTGGCCCTGCTGCACTCGGTGGACCCGGCGGCGGCCGGGCTCGCCGACTTCGGCCGGCCGCGCGGGTTCATGGCCCGGCAGGTCGCCCGCTGGCGCCGCCAGTGGGAGGACTCCCGGACCCGTGAGGTGCCCGGCGCCGACCAGTTGAACGACCGGCTCGCGGCCGGCTGCCCGGACTCCGGGGCGGTCGCGCTGGTGCACGGCGACTACAAGCTGGACAACGTGCTGTTCGACCGGGCCGACCCGGGCCGGATCACCGCCGTACTGGACTGGGAGATGTCCACGCTCGGCGATCCGCTGGCCGACCTCGGGATGCTCTGCATGTACTGGGACGGCTTCGCCGGCGTCGAACGCGCCCCGGTCGCCGCCCCCGGCGCGCTGCCCGGCTGGCCCGGCCGCCAGGAGCTGGTGGAGCGGTACGCCGCACACCGCCCGGACGGCCTCGAACGGCTCGGCTGGTACACCGCGTTCGCCTTCTACAAACTCGCCGCGATCCTCGAGGGCATCCACTGCCGCACCGTGCGGGGCCTGACCGTCGGCGAGGAGACCGCCGACCTCGCCGCCGCCGTACCGCTGCTGGTGGAGCGCGGCCACGCGGCCCTCGACGCGGCCGGCTGACCCCGCGCCCCACCCCACGGCCGTACGACGCAGCCGACACAGCCGACACAGACGCAGACGCAGACTTCGCAGACCACGCATCGGAGACACGCCATGGACTTCGCCTACGACGCCCGCACCGAGGAGCTGCGCGGCCGTATGCGCGCCTTCCTCGACGAGCATGTGCTGCCCGCCGAGCCCGTCTTCCACGCCCAGCACCTGGCGGGACACCCCTGGGGCCGCCCGCAGGTCCTCGGCGAGCTGAAGGACGAGGCCCGCCGGCAGGGCCTGTGGAACCTCTTCCTGCCGGACGACCGGTTCGGCGCCGGACTGACCAACCTCCAGTACGCGCCGCTCGCCGAGATCACCGGCCGCAGCCCCTTCATCGCCCCCGAGGCCGTCAACTGCGCGGCCCCCGACACCGGGAACATGGAGGTGCTGGCCCTCTTCGGCACCCCGGAGCAGCAGGACCGCTGGCTGAAGCCGCTGCTGGACGGCGCGATCCGGTCCGCGTTCTGCATGACCGAGCCGGACGTCGCCTCCTCGGACGCGGCGAACATCGCGACCCGGATCCGCCGGGACGGGGACTCGTACGTGATCAACGGCCGCAAGTGGTGGTCGTCCGGGGCCATGGCGCCCGAGTGCGAGCTGCTGGTGGTGATGGGCAAGACCGACCCCGACGCGCCCCGCCACCGGCAGCAGTCGATGGTCCTGGTGCCCCGGGACACGCCCGGTGTGCACGTCAAACGGGGTGTGCACGTCTTCGGCTACACCGACGGGCCGCACGGCGGGCACGGCGAGGTCGTCTTCGAGGACGTGCGGGTGCCCGCCGAGAACCTGATCGCCGGCGAGGGCGAGGGATTCGCCATCGCCCAGGCCCGGCTCGGGCCCGGCCGGATCCACCACTGCATGCGGCTCATCGGCATGGCGGAACGCGCCTTCGACCTGATGTGCGAGCGGGTCAGCCACCGGGTCGCGTTCGGCCGGCCGCTGGCCGAACAGGGCGTGGTGCGCGAGTGGATCGCCGAGTCCCGGGTGCGGATCGAACAGGCCCGGCTGCTGGTGCTGAAGACGGCGTACCTGATGGACACCGTCGGCAACAAGGGCGCCCACACCGAGATCCAGGCCATCAAGATCGCGGTGCCGGCGATGGCCGAGTGGGTCATCGACAAAGCCATCCAGGCGCACGGCGGCGGCGGGGTCTCGCAGGACTTCCCGCTGGCCGAGCTGTGGGCGCACGCCCGCACGCTCCGCCTGGCCGACGGCCCCGACGAGGTCCACCGCGCCTCGCTGGCCAAACGGGAACTGCGCCGGTACGCCGGCAACTGAGCCGCTTTTCCCAAGGGCCGCCTCTCCATCCGGAGGGGCGGTTTTCTTTTGTAACAAGGACTGGTACCCGGAGTACCGGTCCTCCGCTTATTCGGTACCCGGCGGCCCATGTAGCGGCCGCACTTCACTTCTACTGTTTTTCCCATGACGGAATACGAGCGAATATCGAATGACCGCGACAACCGGATCGTGGTCACCGGAATCGGTGTCGTGCTCCCCAACACCTACTCGGTCGACCAGTTCTGGACCAATGTCTCCCAGGGCCGCTCCCAGGTCGGCCGGCTCACCCGCTTCGACAGCGCCGCGGCCGGGCTGCCGGTGCACGCGGCCGCCGAGATCGACGGCTTCGACCACCGGCCCTTCCTCCCGCAGCTCACCGACGCACACGCCGCCAAGTACTCCCGCGAGATCCTGATCTCGATGTCCGCGGTGGCCGAGGCCCGCCGTGACGCCGGCCTCGCCGACGGCGCCGTGGACCCGCGCCGGCTCGGCATCGTGATGTCGTCCTCGCGCGGCCCGCTGGCCTGGTGGCAGAACGTGATGACCGGCGGCGACCCGGCGGCCTACGGCGACAAGGGCGCGATGTTCCGCGGCCTGGCCGGCTGCCCCGCCACCCTGTCCGCCATCTACAACGGCGCCCAGGGCCTGGTCACCACCGTCAGCAACGCCTGCGTCGGCGGCCACCAGGCGATCCAGCTGGCGCTCGGCGAACTGCGCTCCGGCGCCGCCGACGTGATGCTGGTCGGCGGCCACGAGTTCCCGGTCCTCGCCGAGGTCGCCTCCTGCTACCGGGCGATGGGGCACGGCGTGATCTCCTCCGAGCGGGACGAGCCGACCCGTGCGGTCCGGCCGTACAGCGCCTGCCGCGAGGGCTTCGCGCTCGGCGAGGGCTCGGTCGTGCTGTGCCTGGAGCGCGCCTCGGCCGCCGAGGCCCGCGGCGCCCGGGTGTACGCCGAGATCCTCTCCGCCGCCTCCCTGAACGAGGCCGCCCACCCGACCACCATGGACCTGACCGGCAAGGTCACCGCCTCGGTCATCGAGGACGCCCTGAGCGCGGCCGGCCGCAGCGCCGATGACGTGGACTACTTCTGCGCGCACGGCACCGCCACCCGCTACAACGACATCGCCGAGTCCCGCGCGCTGCGCGCCCTGTACCCCGAGCGGACCCCCGCCGCGCTGCCGCCGCTCAGCTCCAACAAGCCGATCTACGGCCACACCTTCGGCCTGGCCGGCATCATCAACGTCGCCGCGACCAGCCTGATGATCCATCACCAGACACTGGCGCCGACCATCAACTTCACCACGCCCGACCCCGAGTGCGACCACGACCACGTGTTCGAGGGCGCCCGGCCCGCCGCGGTGGACCTCGCGGTCTCCATGTCCTTCGCCTTCGGCAGCCAGACGGCGGTCGTCGCGGTGGGAGCGCCGTCATGAGCCGCCCGCTGCTCGCCCGTGACGTCGACGAGCTGGTACGACGCCTGGTCCGCCCCGGCGACCACGTCCATCTGGCCGGCACCCCGTCCCGCCCCAACGCCCTGACCTACGCCCTGTGCCGGGTGTTCGGCGCGGACGGTCATCTGACGGTCTCCACCACCGCCGTGCACTCCTCCGCCCACGCCCTCGCCCTGTCCGGGGTCGCCGACAAGGTCATCGCGGGCTTCGCGGGCGACACCTACCCCTCGCCCCGCCCCAACCCGCTCTACGCGGACCTCGCCGAGGGCCGGCCCTTCACCTTCGAGGCCTGGTCCCTGCTGTCCTACGTCCAGCGGCTGATCGCCGGCGCGCAGGGCGCCCCCTACGCGGTCACCGGCTCACTGGCCGGCACCGACCTCGCCGCGGGCAAGCCGGAGGAGCTGCACGTCGTGCCCGACCCGGCCGACCCGGACCGCGAGGTCACCCTGGTCACCGCGCTGCGCCCGGATGTGACCCTGGTGCACGGGGCGGTCGCCGACGAGGACGGCAACATCGCCCTGGCCCCGCCGCTCGGCGAGGGCGCCTGGGCGGCGTACGCGGCCCGCCGCGGAGTGATCGCCTCGGTGGAGCGGATCGTCACCCGGGCGGAGCTGCGCGAGATCGCCGACCGGGTCGTCATCCCGGGCCAGCGCGTCCTGGGCCTGACCGAGGCCCCGCTCGGCGCCCACCCGCAGTCCCTGCGCACCGGTCAATTGGCGGGCGTGGACGGCTACCTGGACGACTACGCCTTCCTGGAGGAGATCGTCGACTCCTGCCACGGCCCGTCCCGCGGCACCGACTGGTACGACACCTGGGTCACCGGCCCCGGCTCCCACGAGGGCTACCTGGCCCGGCTGGGCGAGGCCCGGATCGCCTCCCTGACCGCCCCGCTGAAGCCGGCGCCGAGCGGGCCCGGCGACTACGAGGCCGACGCCGAGGCCTGGTCGGAGGTCTACCGCTGCGAGCAGGAGGCGGTGGAACGGGCGCTGCGCAGCAAGGGCGGCCTGATCGCCCCGCAGGGGCGGGCGGCCGCCGACGGCGACCACGTCCCGCAGCCGCCCCTCGCACCCGAGTCCCGTGCGGACGGTGCCGCAGCGAAGCCCGTCGCCGACGGAACGGCCGAGCCGGCCGCGACCCGCCAGGAACGCCTGATCGTCCTGGGCGCCAGGGCCGTCGCGGAGCAGGTACGGCAGCACGGCTACGACACCCTCCTGGCCGGCATCGGCACCTCCCACATGTCCGCCTGGCTGGCCGCCGAACTCCTCAGGGCGGGCGGTCACGACGTCAAGGTCGTCGCGGAACTGGGCATGTACGGCTTCTCCCCCGACCCCGGGGACGTGTACCTGTTCAGCCTGCGGCACGCGAAGCGCAGCGAGATGCTCGCCGGCATCCCCGAGATCCTCGGCGGCATGGTCGCGGCCAACCCCCGCGCCCTCGGCGTGCTGGCGGCCGCCGAGATCGACGAGACCGGCACGATCAACACCAGCCGGTCCACCGACGGCCGCTGGCTGACCGGTTCCGGTGGCGCCAACGACATCGCCTCCAGCACGGACTGCGTGGTCATCGCCCCGTCGTCCAGGCGCCGTTACGTCCGCGAGGTCGCCTACCGCACCAGCCCCGGACACCGGGTCCGCGAGGTCGTCAGCGACTTCGGCCGGTTCGTCCGCGAGACGCCCGCGACCGCGCAGAACCCGCAGAGCCCCGGTTTCCGGCTGGCGACCTGGCTGCCCGCGGAGGAGGCAGCCGACAGCGCCGAGGAGATGCGCCGGCTGGCCGCGGAGGCGGTGGCCACCCGTACCTCCTGGACCGCGGACGTCAGCGCCGTGGTCCCCGAGAAGCCGGTCACCGACGAGGAGTTGGCGCTGTTGCGCTCCCTCGACCCCAGCGGCCGCTACCGCTGACGACACCCCCCTCACGCCACTCGTACATCCAAGGAGTCCCACCATGCACGCACGCACCGAAGGCCGCACCTGGACCGGCAGCGGTCTGAAGTTCACCGGCCTCGGCCACTACTTCCCCCGCGAGCAGCGCAGCCACGAGGGCGAGGTCACCCTGGACGGGCGGACCTACCCGCCGGAGGCCGCCGCCGAGCTGGGCGTCCGGAGCCTGCACGTCGCCGCCGAGGACGAGACGGTGGAGTTCATGGCCGTCGAGGCGGCCCGGGCGGCGCTCGCCAGGGCCGGCCGGGAGGCAGGTGAGCTGGACCTGGTGGTGCTGGCCAACTGGACCGACCGGCAGTGGATCCCGGAGCTGGCCCCCGGGGTCGCGACGGCGCTCGGCGCGCACGGCGCGCTCGCCTTCGACGTGTGCGGCGCCTGCACGGGCTTCGTGCACGGCGTGCAGACCGCGGCCTCGTTCCTGACCGCGCACCCCGGCTGGAAGCGGGCGGTCGTGGTGGCCGCGGACCGCTTCACCCGCCGGGCCCGCCCCGGCACCCGCGGCCAGCTGGTCTTCGGCGACGCGGCCGGCGCGGTGGTGCTGGAGAAGGGCGACCCGGACGACCCGAGCGGTCTGCTGGACTCGGTGCTGGACTGCGACTCGACGCAGGCCGACGCGGTCGCCGCCCGGCCGCCGGAGGGCTGGCTGCGCCCGAAGCCGGAGCTGATCGACCTGGCCGTCGCCTCCAGCCTGCGCGTCGCCGACAACGTCCTCGACCGCAACGGCCTGAAGACCTCGGACATCGACTGGCTGGTGCCGCACCCCGGCAACAACGCCATCCACGCGGGCGTCCGCGACGGCCTCGACCTGGACCCCGAGCGGTTCCTCACCAACTTCGCCGAGCGCGGCAACACCGGCTGCGCGTCGATCCCGATCGCGCTGTCCGAGTTCTCCGAGAAGGGCGTGGTCAAGAGCGGCGACCTGGTGCTGTCCACCGCGGTCGGCTCCGGCTGGTACTACGGCGGGCTCCTCTACCGCCTGTGATCCCGCTCCTCCCCCACCACCGCCCTCACCGCGAAGGACCCACCATGACCACCACCGCACCCCTCGCCGTCTGGACCGACTTCGGCGGCGTGCTCACCCCTCCGGTCGCCGTCACCTTCAACCTCTTCTGCGACCGGGTCGGCGTCCCGCTGTGGTCGCTGAAGGAGGCGATGCGCATCGTCGGCGAGAAGTACGGCACCGACTCCATGGGCGCCCTCGACATCCCGCTGATCGACGAGGCCACCTGGTCGAGCGAGCTGGAGGACGTGCTCGGCAACGAGTTCGGGCTCGTCGCCGACCTGTCTAACTTCGGCGACCGCTGGTTCGCCGGACGCCCCGCCAACCAGGCGTGGGCCGGGCACCTGACGGAGTTCCGCGCCCAGGGCGCCTTCGTCGGCCTGCTGTCCAACCTGCCGCCGTCCTGGGAGCGGCACCGCCGCTACATGGCCGACGACTCCCTCTTCGACGACATCGTCTGCTCCCACGCCGTCGGCGCCCGCAAGCCGGACCCGGAGATCTTCCGCCTCGCCGCCGAGCGGGCCGGTCTCGAACCGCACCGCTGCGTGCTCGTGGACGACCTGGAGAAGAACGTGGCCGGCGCCATGGAGGCCGGCTGGCAGGCGGTCCTCTTCCACGACGCCGAGCAGGCCGCCCGCCAGGTCCAGGGCCTGCTGGACGCGGCCCGCCCCACCCCGGCCGCCGCCCGCTGACCACCGCCGACCTGCCGAGACGAGGTACCGACATGACCGTACTGCCCCTGCCCCGCACCGCCGCGGGCCCCGCCGCCGCACTCTCCACCCAGCGCACCCTGGCCCGCCACCTGGTGCACCGCTCGGCGCTCGCCGAGGTGTTCCTGACCGACTTCCAGTCGGTCGACGAGCACACCTTCCGGGCCGCGGCCCAGCTCCCGCCGCGCCACTTCTACTACGGCGACCACACGACCCGGCCCGCCGGCCACGACCCGCTCGCCGTGTTCGAAGCCGTACGGCAGATGCTGCTGTGCGCGATGCACCTCCAGCACGACGCGGGCGCCGACACCAAGTCGATCACCGCCACCGCCACGCTGGACATCACCGACGTCACCCCGCTGCGCACCCGCGGCGCCCTGGACCTGGCCCTGGAGGGCTCCGTGGACCTGGCCAAGGAGTACCAGGGCGCGATCTCCCGGGTGGTGCACCGGGTGCGGGTGCTGGCCGGGGGCCGCGAGATCGGCGTGATCACCGTCGACACCGCGCAGCGCCCCAACGACGTGTACGAGAGGTTGCGCATGAGCCACCGCTCCAGCCCGCCGCCGATGTCGGACACGCTCACCGGCCGCACGGACGGGGTGGCGCCGGCGCCCTGGCTGGTGGGCCGGGAGAACGCCGAGAACGTGGTCCTGGAGGACGCCCGCACCGAGGGCGAGAAGCTGGTCGCCCGGCTGCGGGTACCGGTGGACCACCCGAGCATGTTCGACCACGCCCAGGACCATGTGCCGGGCCCGGTGATGATGGAGGCCGCCCGGCAGGCGTCGCTGCTGCTGGCCGCCGACCACCGGGGCGTCTCGCCCGGCGCCTCCTTCCTGGCCGGGGTGCACGCCGAGTACCTGCGCTTCGCCGAACTGGACACCCCCATCACGGTGGTGACCACCCCGGCCGGCCTCGGCACCGGCCTGCTCACGGACGTGGCGTTCGTGCAGCAGGGCGAGGAGGTCGCCCGGATGCGCGTACGACTGGACAGCGCGCTGCCCGCCGTGACCGGCGATGCACGCTGACGAGCCGGTCCGCCCCGCCGCCACCGAGCGCCCGCTCGGTGGCGGCACCGCACACGACGACGACAGTGGAGGTGGCACAGCCATGACGCACGAGGACTTCGACAGCACCGACCCGGTGGACCTCTTCCGGCTGGACGGCCGGGTCGCGGTGGTCACCGGGGCCTCCAGCGGGCTCGGCGCGCACATCGCCCGGGTGCTGACCGCGGCGGGCGCCCGGGTGGCGCTGGCCGCACGCCGGGAAGCACCGCTGAAGGAGCTGGCCGAGCGGCTGCCGGGGGCGCTGGCGGTGCCCTGCGACGTGACGCTGGCGGCGGACCGGGAGCGGCTGGTGCGCACGGTCACCGAGGAACTCGGGCCGGTGGACGTGCTGGTGAACAACGCGGGCCTGTCGGAGACGGTGCCGGCCGAGCAGCAGTCGGTGGAGACCTTCCAGAACATCCTGGCCGTCAACCTCACGGCGGTGTTCGCGCTGAGCCAGGCCTTCGGGACGGGCATGCTGGAACGCGGCCGCGGCTCCATCGTCAACATCGCCTCCGTCTACGGCCTGGTGGCGAGCGGCACCCTCCCGCAGGCCGCGTACACCGCGAGCAAGGGCGGGGTGGTCAACCTGACCCGGGAACTGGCCGCCGAGTGGGGCGCGCGCGGGGTCCGGGTGAACGCGCTCTGCCCGGGCTGGTTCTGGTCGGAGATGACGGAGTCCATGCTGGGCACGGAGAAGGGCCGCGCCTGGGTGGAACGCCGCACCCCGATGCGCCGCGCCGGCCGCCTCGACGAACTGAACGGCGCCCTCCTCTTCCTCACCTCGGACGCCAGCTCCTACGTCACCGGCACGGCGCTCCCGGTGGACGGCGGCTACGTGGCCCTGTGAGCGCGGCTTGGGGGCGGGGTGAGCGAAACGCCCACCTCACGCCGCCCCCCGCCTCCGCTGCCGTACCCCCGGCACCCGTATCGCCCCCACCTCCACCGCCTTGTTGACGGCGTCCAGCCTCGACACCGCCCCCAACTTGTCGAAGATCTTTCGCATGTGCCGCTTCACGGTCCCCTCGGTGATCCCGAGCCGCACCCCGATCTGCCGGTTGCTCAACGCCACGGCGACCAGCGTCAGCACCTCCGCCTCCCGCTCGGACAACCGCTCCCCCGGCCCCACTCCGACCCCCACCTGGTGCGGACCCCCCGCCGGCATGGTCACGGTCACCGTCCGCCGCCCGGCATCGGCCCGCTCCCGTATCGCCGCGACCAGCGTCTCCCGGCTGACACTCTTGTGCAGATAACCCCGCACCCCGAGCCCGAGCAACTGCCGTACCAGAACCGGGTGATCGTCCATGCTGACGACGATGATCCGCAGCTCGGGCCGCCGGGCGAGCAGCCGGCGCACGGTGGCGGCCGGGTCCTCGTTGTGCGGCATCTGCACGTCCAGCAGGGCCACGTCGGGCCGTACCTCGGCGGCCTGCCGGATCGCGGCCTCGGCGTCACCGGCCCGGGCCACGACTTCGAAGTCCGGCTCGGCGGCGAGCAGATCGCACAGCGCGTCCCGCAGCAGGGTGTGGTCGTCGGCGACCAGGATGCGGGTGGTCTTCTCGGTCATGCCCGGTTCTCCTCGGCTCGGTCGTCCGAACGGTCCTCCGGACGGTCCTCCTCGACCGGGATCCAGCAGGTGATCCGGGTGCCGCGGCCGGGCGCGGAGGTGATGGTGGTGACGCCGCCGAGGGCACGGGCGCGCTCCTCCATGCCGTGCAGCCCGTTCGCGGCGCCGACGCGCCGGGCGGCCTCGGGGTCGAACCCGGTGCCGTCGTCGGTGACGCTCGCGTGGACGTCGTGGTCGCCGATGACCACGTCGACGGTGACCCGCCGGGCCCCGGCGTGCGCGAGCACGTTGCGCAGCGCCTCGCGGACCACGATGAACACCTCGTCGGTCAGGCGCGGGCCGAGCCGGCCGTCGTCGCCGTCCACCTGGACCCGGACATGGGGACGGAGCGGGGCCATGGAGACGAGGAAGCCGTCCAGGGCCTGCCGCAGGGAGCGGGCGGCGGCCGGTGCGGCGGACGGCAGGCTGCGCAGCGCGGAGGTGACCTCGCGGGCCACCGAGAGGGTGTCGACGAGGGCGTCGCGGGCCTGGACGAGCCGGGCGCGGTCGGCCGGCGCGAGGGAGGTGGCGGTCGCTTCGAGGAGTTCCAGCCGGCGCAGGGCCACCGCGAGCCCGGTGCCGATGCGGTCGTGCACCTCGCGGGCCAGCAGGGTGCGTGTTGCCGTGTCGAGAGCACCTTCCATGTACGTCACTACGGTCCTGCCTTCCTGCGTGGGACACACAGGCGTCCCCCCGTTGCCGGGCGACTGAGAGGCCCGGCGAGCTGACACCAAGAAGAATAGAGAACGCTCGTTATGTTTTCCAGACGAGAGGTGCCGGGAAGGGTAAGAATCAGGAAAAGAACTCGGCGAAGCCGTTCGAAAGCAGAACTATCGCTCCGGATAGCGGACATGGCCGCATCGCGGGCCGCTCAGACCCGCTCGGCCGCGACGCCCCGCTCCACCAGCGGCCAGATGCGGTCCAGCCGGCCCACCAGCCCGCTGCTCCCGGCGCTCGCCCCCGGCCCGGCGGGGTGTGTCTCGACGCCCGTGAGCAGGTACTCCACCAGGTCCGTGACCAGCTGCGGAGCCGCCCCGGGCCGCAACTCGCCCGCCGCCTCGGCGCGTTCCAGCGAGCGGCGCAGCACGGCCGTCCAGGACGGGCTCCAGGCGCCGACGGGCGTCGGCCGCTCCCGCTCCAGCCGGGCGGCCGAGCGGACGACGACATCCTCCTCCAGCAGTCCGGCGACCGCCCTGACCAGCGCGGTGACCGACGCCAGCGCGGCCCCGCCGCGGGCCGCCGCGCCTTCGGCGCACTGGCGCGCGGCGGCGGCACCGGCCTCGCTGACGGCGAGCGCGAGCTGGAGCTTGCTGCGGAAGTGAAAGGTCAGCGCACCGAGCGAGACCCCGGCCACGGCGCAGATGCCGTTCACGGTCGCGCCCCGGTACCCGTTGCGGTCGATCTCGGCGGCGGCCGCCAGGATGAGTGACTCGCGCGTACGTGCCGCCCTGGCCTGCGTCATCCCACTCTCCCACGTTGGATGAGGTCGTACGTCGACGGTAGCCCCAGCAGCCCGCAAAAGCAAAGCGATCGTTCGCTTTCTTATTGGCTGGAAACTTGCCGCTGCAAAACGGAAGGGGCAGCCCCGTCACGGAATCCCGTCACGGAACTGCCCCTTCGGACAGGGTGTTCACACCGCGGTGGCGCCCCCGTCCACGGCCAGCGCGGCGCCGGTGACGAAGGAGGCCTGGTCGCTGCACAGCCACATCGCGGCCCGCGCCACCTCCTCCGGCGCGGCCATCCGCTTCTGCACCGACTCCGCCATGAAGGTCTGCTCCAGCCCCGGTACGACGCTGATCGCCCGGTCCAGCATCTCGGTCCGGGTCGCGCCCACGACCAGCGCGTTGACCCGGATGCCCTGCTCGCCGTAGTCCGCGGCCGCCGCCCGGGTCAGCCCCAGCACCGCGTGCTTGGCCGCCACGTACGCGGCCGACGCCCCGGTGGCCGACGTACCGGCCACGCTGGAGGTGTTGACCACCGCGCCGCCCGCGCCGTCGCGCAGCATCACCGGCACCTGGTGGCGCAGGCAGTTCCACACCCCGCGCACATTGACGTCCATGGTCAGGTCGTAGTCGTCCTCGCCGAGCAGGTGCAGCGGTACGCCCGCGGTGCCGTACCCGGCGTTGTTGAAGGCGGCGTGCAGCCCGCCGAACTCGGTGACGGCGGCGTCCACCGCCCGGCCCACATCGGCGGACCGGGTCACGTCGCCGGCGACGGCCAGCGCCCGGCCCCCGGCGGCACGCACCTCGTCGACCAGCTGATCCAGCCGTTCGGCCCGCCGGGCCATGAGGACGACGGCGGCTCCCCCGGCGGCGAACAGCCGGGCCGCGGCGGCCCCGATCCCGCTCGACGCCCCGGTGATCATCGCGACTTTCCCCGTCAGCACGTCACGCCTCCCAGACCCGGCCGGCGGCCGCCTCGGCGTCCACCGTGGACAGCAGTTCCTCGTCGATGGCGTCCAGCCCGTCCACCAGGTGCCGTACGCCCGCGGCGCGCATCAACTCCCGCTGGTGGCCGTGCTCGTAGGGGCTGGGCAGGCCGATGAAGGCGGTGCCGAGCCGGCGCGCCTCCTCGGCGACCCGGGCCACGTCGTCCACGAACAGCGCCCGGTCGTACCGGAGTCCGAAGATCTCCGTGGTGATCTCGTGCAGACCCGGCCGGAACGCGTCGGTGCACACATAGCCGGGACCGTCGAACAGCTCGGCCCAGGCTCCGAGATGGGTGTCGAAGTGGTGCTTGGGCAGACCGCCGTAGCAGACCACGCGCAGGCCGAGCGCGCGCAGCCGGTGCAGCAGCTCGGGCACACCCGGCTGTACGACGACCGGGTGGTCGGCCAGATAGCGGTCGCGTTCGGCGAAGTACGCGGCGAGCACCTGCTCGGCGCTGAGCCCGCCGCCGACCGCGTCGGCCAGCCGCCGGGCGGCCACCGCCTGCGACTGCGAGAACACCGCCCGCTCGGTGGCGGCCGTGTAGCTGCCGCCCCGGGCGGTGACGAAACGGTGGATGACCGGGCTGAAGGTGTCGTTGAGCAGCACTCCGTCGATGTTGAGCGCGGCGAGGCCGAGCTGGGTGAGCCGGCGTCCCATAGGTGATTCCCCCTTAGCTGAACGGCGCGCGCGCCGCCTCCCGCGCGGCCGGAGACCGCGCGGGGGTGAGTGGCGGGCGGCCGCGGCGACACACCGGCCGCCCGGAAGGCGGTGGGCCGGACGGCCGTGGAAACGTACCGGTCCGCACCCCGAAGCCGACTGTTCCAGTCCTCCGGTTCCGGCCGGGTGAATCGGCCGGAAGCTGCCCCCGACCATGACCGGTACCGGCCCCCGGCCCGGACCGGGCGGGGCCGGGCCGGAAGGGAAGCCCGCAGGACCCCTTACTTCTGTGCCGGGCCCTCGTCCGCCGGCACCAGCGTGGTGATGCTGGAGAAGACGCAGCCCTGGTCCTGGAGGGCGAACACGAGAACCCTGCTGCGGCCCCGGCTGTCGGCCGGGAGCGGGTTGACGTGGATCCAGCAGGGCATGTCGAACTCGACGTACCGGTAGAAGGCGGCGTCCATCGCGGCCGGGATCACCGGTCGCGGGTACGACATGGTGTGCGCGGCCTGGCGCGCGGCCTCCAGCAGGAGCATGCCGGGGACGTGGTCGACCGGGTGGTCGAAGAGCGTCGGGTGGTTGACGTCGATGCGCAGCTGGGTGCGGCCGGGCGCGTCGGTGGGCGAGAGGACGACGTCCTCGAAGTGCTCGCGGCCCACCCGGGCCGGCGGCATGGGCGGTGCGAGCGGCACCACCCGGGCCATGGCCTCCGCGGCGTCGGCGTACCGGCCGCGCAGCCGGCGGTAGACGCTCGGGGTGTGGCCGACGTAGTCGACCTCCCCGGCCCCGACCCGCACGCCGTCCTTGACCACGTCGACGCGTACGGTCATGGCGGCGAGCCGTCCGCCGCGCCGGACCACGTCGGCACAGACGACATGCAGTTCGACCTCGGCCTCGGTGCCGTCGGCGGCGAGCGGGACCGGGTCGACGGTGTAGCGGAACTGGCTCCAGGACTGCGGGTTGCCGAACGGCACGCCGTACGCCGCGTGCCCCAGCAGCAGCACCGACTGGCGGATCGATTCGGCAGCGAGCAGCGGGTCGTGGCAGCCGTGGACCGGCGGGTGGAACGGGTGGTCCTGCGGCCACCAGGCGTTGACGACGAAGGTGTCCTCCCCCTCCGGGCGCCAGCCGGTCACCAGGACTTCGGACGCCGCGTTCTTGTGCACGTAGGACTGGATGCTCTGCACAGTGCTGGACATGCGCTTCCCCCTAGAAGCATGCGTAAGTGGCACCTGAGCCGCCTCAAACATAAAGAGCGTTCTTTTTTCCTTCTTTCAACGGCGTGCAAAGTTTCGGCCAGGCCGCAGCCAAGTCACGGATCTCCCGCCCGCATTCACCCGGCTCCACCCCATTTCTCCGCAGCTCAGCGCCGCCGGAACTTGACTGACCCCACCCAGCCGGATACCTGTTACCTAGCGAACGTTCTAATTTTTTGGAGGCGTCATGCGGCAGCCGAAGCAGCAACGCGCCGTTCAGACTCGCGAAGCGATCCTTCGTGCGGCGGCAGCCGTCTTCGACGAGCTGGGCTACTCGGGTGCGAGCATCAACCGGATCCTGGAGCGGGCCGGGACCACGGCGGGCGCGCTGTACTTCCACTTCAAGTCGAAGGAGGGGCTGGCGCACGCGGTGATGCTCGCCCAGCCCGAGACCATCGTCCCGACCTCCGACTCGCACGGCCTGCAACGGGCCGTGGACATCACCCTGATCTGGGCGCAGCAGCTCCAGGCGGACCTGATGCTGCGCGCGGGCGTGCGCCTCACCACCGAGCAGACCACCTTCGGCATGGAGGACGCCGCCAAGCCGTACCAGCAGTGGGCCGAGATCATGGAGGAGCACCTGCGCGAGGCCGCCGACAACGGTGAACTCCAGGCCGGTGTGGAGCCGCGCGAACTGGCCGAGTACATCGTGGAGTCCTGTACCGGCATGCAGCTGTACTCCAAGGCGGTCAGCGGCCGGGAGGACCTGATGGACCGCGTGCTGCGCATGTGGCGGCTGCTGCTGCCGGGCATCGCCGTCCCGGCGGTCGCGGTACGCACCCGGCTGGACCCCGACCGCGTCCAGCCCGTCCCCGCGGCCGCGGCGGCGCCCTGACCGCACACCCCTTCACATCTGACGGCCCGTCACCTTCAATGGATGTGTGATGGGACACGCGGGGGCGGCCGCCGCAGCCGTCCGATACCTGAGGCCTCGGCGAGCGGCCCACGGACCACCGGAGCCGCTGCCACGCCCGCGGCTGCGGTGCGTCGGGGAGGACGAACGGCCCGCGGTGGAGCAGGCCGAGTTCCGGCGGGTGCTGGGCACCTTCGCGACCGGGGTCACCGTGATCACGGCACCGCCCGCCGACGCGGCGCAGAGCCCCGCCGGCTTCGCCTGTCAGTCCTTCTCCTCCCTCTCCCTCGACCCGCCCCTGGTCTGCTTCCTGGTGGGCCGTACGTCCACGACCTGGCCGCGCATCGCCCGCGCGGGCGTCTTCTGCGTCAATGTGCTCGGCGCCGGCCAGGAGGCGCTGTGCCGCGCCTTCGCGGTGAGCGGCGCGGACAAGTTCGCGGGGGTGGCGTACGACCGCGCACCCGTCTCCGGTGCGCCGCGCCTGACCGGCGCCACGGCCTGGATCGACTGCGCCGTGCACGCCGTCCACACCGGCGGCGACCACCTCGTCGTGGTCGGCCGGGTCACCGCCCTGGGCGCCCCCCAGGAACCCCCCGAGCCGCTCCTCTTCCACCGCGGCCGCTTCACCCGCCTCGCCTCCCCCTGACCCGCAATTCGGTTGCGGTGACACCGACGCGCCCGGTGAGCTGGGCGGATGAGCGGTGTCACGGAGTTTGGGCGGCGCACAGCCGGGCGGAGGCCGTCCCTGCGGCGCAGATCCGCCGTGCTCGGAGCGCTGATGCTGGCCGCCTTCACCTTCAACACCGTGGAGAGCCTGCCGGTCGGCCTCCTCGAACCGATCGCCGGGAGCCTCGGGGTGTCCCTGTCCGCGGTCGGACTGCTGGTCACCGGTTCGGGTCCAGGCAGCGTTCAGAGCCGCCTACCACCTCCCGCGGGTCGGCTCCATCGCCGTGGCACCGACGAGCCGACCCACCTGGGGGAACTCGTCGGGGCCCTGGCAGGACAGGTGGAGGAGCGATCCATCCAGCCTCATCCCGCCCCCAGCCGCCACAGCGATGTCCTTTCCGCCGCGCGGGCCTGGTGCAGCGGGGCGGTGGGGTCGGTTGCTCGGGGGTGGCGGGGGCGGGTGGTGGTGTGGTCCAGGATGTGCAGGCCTGCGGCGGTGATCGCTTCGAGCAGTTCGGGGCGGGTCCGCAGGCCCAGGTGTTCGGCCAGGTCGGAGAGGATCAGCCAGGCTTCGCCGCCCGGTGCCAGGTGGGCGCGGGCGCCGGAGAGGAAGGCGTGCAGCATGGTGCCGCCGGGGTCGTACACCCCCTGTTCCAGGGTGGAGGTGGGGCGCGCCGGGAGCCAGGGCGGGTTGCAGACGATCAGGTCGGCCCGGCCCGGCGGATACAGCTCGGGGCCGGTCACTGTGACCCGCCCGGACAGCCCCAGCCGCTCCAGGTTGGCGCGGGCGCAGGCGCGGGCCCGGGGGCTGAGGTCGGTCGCGGTCAGCCGGGGCACCCCGCGCCGGGCCAGGACGGCGGCCAGCACACCGGTGCCGGTGCCCAGGTCGAAGGCGGTGCCGCCGCCCGGGGCCAGGGCGCCGGGCGGCAGCGGTGCCTCGGCGACGAGGTCGACGTACTCACCGCGGACCGGGGCGAAGACGCCGTAGTGCGGATGGATGCGGGCGCCCAGGGCGGGCACCTCGACACCCCGCTCGCGCCACTGCCGGGCGCCGAGGACGCCGAGGAGTTCGCGGAGCGGGACCAGGGTGGGCCCGGTCGGCGGACCGTAGGCGTCGGCGCAGGCGCGCCGGGTGTCGGGGGCGCGGCGCAGGGCGAGGCTGTGGTCCGCCTCCAGCAGGACCAGCAGCCGGCCCAGGGTGCGGGCCCGGTGGGCGCGGAAGCGGCGCTGGAGGTGGAAGTCCTCGGCCGGCGTGGCCGCCGGACCCGGTGCCTTGCGGTCGATACGGCGCTCCAGCGCGCGCAGCAGCTGGCGGGCGCCCTGGTAGTCGCCCCGCCACAGCAGCGCGGTGCCCTCGCAGACGAGGCGGTGGGCGGTCGCGGCGCGGATGCGGTCGTCGGCGACGACCAGGCGGCGGGGGTGCGGAAGCCGGCTCTCAGAGTGCCAGCGGGCGGAAAGGGGTGTGGCCTCCTCGGTCCAGCGGACCGTGGGCGTGGCGGACACGGAATGCTCCTCGGGGTCGCGGTCGGTCGTGGGCGGGCGCGCGCAGGGCGTCGCCCAGGACCAGGCCGGGGACCAGTGGGAGGGGCATTCCGGATGTCATCAACTCACCTTTCAGTACGGCTGCGTTCAGGATACGGCCGGCAGTGCCTGCGGTGCCGGGACGCGGCGGATCACCAGCGCCATCAGCGCCGCCGCCGCGCACAGCGTGCCGGCCGCGTACCACACCACGTCGTAGGAGCCGAAGACGTCGCGGGCGACGCCGCCGAGGTAGGCGACGAGGGCCGCGCCGACCTGGTGGGAGGCGAGGACCCAGCCGAAGACGATGGCGCTGTCCTCGCCGAACTGCTCGCGGCAGAGCGCCAGGGTCGGCGGGACGGTGGCCACCCAGTCGAGGCCGTAGAAGACGATGAAGAAGATCATCGGCGGGTGGACGGACGGGCCCAGCAGCATGGGCAGGAAGAGCAGGGAGAGGCCGCGCAGGGCGTAGTAGACGGCGAGCAGCCGGCGCGGTTCGAAGCGGTCCGTGAACCAGCCGGAGGCGACCGTGCCGACGACGTCGAACACGCCGACGACCGCGAGCAGCGAGGCCGCCGTGGTCACCGGCATGCCGTGGTCGTGCTCGGCGGGCACGAAGTGGGTCTGCACCAGGCCGTTGGTGGAGGCACCGCAGATCGCGAAGGTGCCGGCGAGCAGCCAGAAGGTGCCCGTCCGGACGGCGCCGGACAGGACCGAGAGGGTGCGCCGGGCGGCACCGGTGACCGGGGGCGGCTTGGGTATGAACTCCTGGGCGCCGTATGGCTTTTCGCCGACGTCGGCCGGGTGGTCGCGGAGCAGCAGCCAGACGAAGGGCACGACGGCGAGCGCGGCCAGGGCGACCGTCACGGCGGCGGGCCGCCAGTCGTGGTGCTCCACGATCCAGGACAGCAGCGGCAGGAAGATCAGCTGGCCGGAGGCGGAGGCGGCGGTGAGGATGCCGCTGACCAGGCCGCGCCGCTCGGCGAACCAGCGGTTGGTGACCGTCGCGGCGAACGCGAGGGCCATCGAGCCGGAGCCGAGGCCCACCAGCAGTCCCCAGCAGAGCCACAGTTGCCAGGCCGCCGTCATCCACACGGTCAGTCCGGAGCCGAGCGCGATCACGGTGAGCGCGACGGCGACCACCCGGCGGATGCCGAAGCGGTCCATGAGGGCGGCGGCGAACGGCGCGGTGAGGCCGTACAGCGCGAGGTTGAGGGAGACGGCCGCACCGATCGTGCCGCGCGACCAGCCGAACTCCTGGTGCAGGGGGTCGATGAGCAGACCGGGCAGGGAGCGGAAGGCGGCCGCGCCGATGATCGTGACGAAGGTGACGGCGGCGACGAACCACGCCCGGTGCACTCGGCGGCGCCGGGCGGGCGGGGCCTGGACGGGGGCTGCGGCTGGGCTTGTCTGGGTCACGTCACCGATCTTCCCCGGCCGGTTCCCTTCCATCGAGTGGCCCGAGGGACAGTGTTCGCTAGGATCGGGCCATGACGGAAGCAGGCGATCGGGCCATGACGGAAGCAGGCGATCGGGTCAGGGCGGAAGCAGGCGACCGGGCCGTGGCGGATGTGGCCGATGCGGACGACCGGCGGGCCATGGCCGCCCCCGGCGCCTTCCGTCCGCACCGGGTCGCCGTCCTCGCCCTGGACGGCCTGCTCCCCTTCGAACTCGGCATCCCGCACCGCATCTTCGGCCGCCCCCGGGACGCCCGGAAGCGGCACCTGTACGAGGTCGTGACCTGCTCGGTACGGCCTCCCGGCCCGGTCGAGACGGACGCCGACTTCGCCATCCACGTCGCCCACGGCCCCGAGGCCCTGGCGGCGGCCGACACGGTGATCGTCCCGGCGTCGTACGAGATGGGACCCGTCTACGAGGAGGGCCGGCTCACCGCGGAACTGGCCGCCGCGCTCGCCCGCGTCCGCCCCGGCACCCGGCTCGCCTCCATCTGCACCGGCGCCTACGTCCTCGCCGCCGCCGGCTTCCTCGACGGCCGCCCGGCGACCACCCACTGGGCCGATGCCGAGCGCTTCCAGCGGATGTTCCCGCGGGTCAGGGTGGACCCCGAGGTGCTGTTCATCGACGACGGGGACGTGCTGACCTCGGCCGGGGTGGCCGCCGGGATCGACCTGTGCCTGCACATGGTCCGCAGCGACTTCGGCACGGCCGTCGCCAACGACGTGGCGCGGCGCACGGTCGTACCGCCGCACCGCGACGGCGGGCAGGCCCAGTACATCGAACGGCCGGTCCCCGACCCTCAGTTGGCGACCACGACCGCCGCCCGCGCCTGGGCACTGGGCCGTCTGCACGAGCCGATCCAGCTGCGGGACATGGCCGAGCAGCAGGCCATGTCGGTGCGCACCTTCACCCGCCGCTTCCGCGAGGAGGTCGGCGTCAGCCCCGGCCAGTGGCTCACCCAGCAGCGCGTGGAACGGGCCCGGCACCTGCTGGAGTCCACCGGCCTGTCCATCGACCAGGTGGCCCGCGAGGCCGGTTTCGGCACCGCCCAGTCGATGCGGCAGCACCTCCAGCAGGCGCTCGGGGTGACCCCGACCGCCTACCGCAGGACGTTCCGGACCGGCGTCAGAACGTGAGCACCGCTCGCGCCACCCGCCCCGCCTCCGCGTCCGCCCGCGCCTTCTCGAAGTCCTCCACCGGATGGACGGCCGTCACCAGCTCGTCGAGCAGCAGACGGCCCTGCCGGTACAGCTCGGCATACCGGGCGATGTCCCGCTGCGGGCGCGAGGAGCCGTAGCGGCAGCCGAGGACGGACTTGTCCAGATAGAGCGAGGAGACCAGGAAGGAGGCCTCGGCGCCGGCCGGGGGCACGCCGAGCAGGACGGCCTGGCCGTGCCGGTCGAGCAGGTCGATCGCCGCCCGGATCAGCTCCACCCGCCCCACGCACTCGAAGACGTGGTCCGCTCCGGCGGGCAGCAGCTCCCGCACCTGTCCGGCCGAGGTGCAAAAGTCGGTGGCGCCGAACCGCCGGGCCGCCGCCTCCTTGTCCGGGTTGGTGTCCACGGCCACGATCCGGCCCGCCCCCGCGAGCCGGGCCCCCTGGAGCACGTTCAGCCCGATCCCGCCCGTGCCGATGACGACGACGCTCTCCCCGAGCCCCACCCGGGCCCGGTTGAGCACCGCCCCCACACCCGTCAGCACCCCGCACCCGATCAGCGCGGCGGACGGGAAGGGGATGTCGTCGGGGATCCGCACCGCCTGCACCGCCTTGACGACCGTACGCTCGGCGAAGGCCGAGTTGGCGGCGAACTGGTACACCGCCCCCGCCCCGCCCCGGGTGAACGGCCGCGCCGGACGCCCGATCGCCTGCCGGCACATCGTCGGCCGCCCCCGGTCGCACTCCGGGCAGGTCCCGCAGTTGGCGAGCGTGGACAGCGCCACATGGTCGCCGGGCGCGACATGGGTGACGCCCGCGCCGACCGCCGCCACCACCCCGGCGCCCTCATGACCCAGGACCACCGGCACGGGGAACGGGATGGTGCCGTCCACCACCGACAGATCGCTGTGGCACAGCCCGGCCGCCGCGATGTCGACCAGCACCTCCCCCGGCCCCGGTTCCCGTACGGCGAGATCGTCCACCACCCGGACCCGTTCGCCGTCGAACACCACACCCCGCATCACCCGGCCCCCTTCGGCTCCCTGGGCAGACCGAGCACCCGCTCGGCGACGATTCCGCGCTGGATCTGGTCCGTGCCGCCGTACAGGGTGTCGGCCCGGGAGAACAGGAACAGGTGCTGGGCCGCGTCGATGCGGTACGGCGCCGAGGGCGACCAGTCCGCCGGCCCCACGGTGGCCGCCGCGCCCCTGACCTGCACGGCCAGCTCGCCCAGCCGCTGGTGCCAGCCGGCCCACAGCAGCTTGGCCACGCTGGGCGCGCCCGGGTCGGCCGAACCGCCCAGGGTGCGCAGGGCGTTCCAGCGCAGCACCCGCAGCTCGGCCCACTGCCGTACCAGCCACTCGCGCAGCACGGGGTCGTGGACGGCGCCGGTCTCCCGGGCCACCCGGACCACCTCGGCCAGCTCCGCGGCGAACCCGATCTGCTGGGCGAGCGTCGACACGCCCCGCTCGAAGCCGAGCAGGCTCATCGCCACCCGCCAGCCGTCGCCCTCCGCGCCGACGCGGTGCGCCACGCGTGCGCGTGCGCCGTCGAAGAAGACCTCGTTGAACTCGCTGGTCCCGGTCATCTGCCGGATCGGCCGCACCTCGACGCGCCCGGGCTGGTCCATGGGCACGAGGAGGAAGCTCAGCCCGTGGTGGCGGCGGGAGCCCGGGTCGGTCCGGGCCAGCACGAAGCACCAGTCGGCCTCGTGGGCGAGCGATGTCCAGATCTTCTGCCCGGTCACCCGGTAGTACGACCCCGCGCGCACCGCCGCCGTGCGCACCCCGGCGAGGTCGGAGCCCGCGTCCGGCTCGCTGTAGCCCTGGCACCACAGCTCCTCGCCGGCCGCGACGGCGGGCAGGAAGCGGGCCTTCTGCTCGTCGTCGCCGTGGGCGAGGAGGGTGGGGGCGAGCAGGTTCTCCCCGATGTGCCCGGAGCGGGGCGGCGCCGCGGACCGCGCGTACTCCTCGGCCCACGCGACCTGCTGGGTGAGGGTCGCGCTGCGGTTGCCGTACCCCTCCTCACCCCACCCGAGCCCGATCCACCCGGCCTTGCCGAGGGTGCGTTCCCAGGTACGGCGATCCGCACAGGCCCCGCCGTGAGCCGCAAGCCACTCCCGCGCCTCCCTCCGGAACACCCGGTCTTCCTCACTGAACCCGAAGTCCATGAAGCCCCCTTAGGCTGAGCGCCCCTTCAGGGGCGCGGGGAACCTGCCTGATATGCGGCTCCGCCGCGTGGGCGCGACAAGCCACCACGCACCCGCAGCCGCCACACCACAACGCGCCCCGAGCTATGAGGCGTTAGGCCGGCCCCCGCCACGGGCAGCCTCTTCCATCGCCCCCAGCTGGGACAGCATCGGCATCGGATCCACCCCCACCGCCCCCGGCAGCACCTCCGCGATCCGCTCCGGCGTCCACGCCGCCTCCCCGTACACCGAGCGGATTTCCCTCGGCTGCGCCCACACCGCGATCCTGGGCCCGGCGACCGTGTACACCTGCCCGGTGACGCCCTGCGCGGCAGCCCGCTCGGACAGCAGGTACACCACCAGCGCGGCCACGTCCTCCGGCTCGCCGATCTCCGCCAGTTCCATCGGCACGTTCGCCGACATCCGGGTCCGTGCCACCGGCGCCACCGCGTTCGCCGTCACCCCGTACTTGTGCAGGCCCAGCGCGGCGCTGCGGACCAGCGAGATGATCCCGCCCTTCGCCGCGCTGTAGTTGGCCTGGGAGACCGAGCCCTGGTGGTTGCCGCTGGTGAACCCGATGAGCGTGCCCGAGCGCTGGGTGCGCATCACCGCCGAGGCCGCCCGGAAGACGGTGAAGGTGCCCTTGAGATGGGTGGCGACGACGGGGTCCCACTCCTCCTCGGTCATGTTGAACAGCATCCGCTCCCGCAGGATCCCGGCCACGCACACCGCCCCGTCGAGCCGGCCGTACGCGGCGAGCGCGGTGTCCACCACCCGCTGCCCGCCGGCCATGGTGGAGATGTCGTCGGCGACCGCCACCGCCTGTCCGCCCGCCGCCTCGATCTCCTTGACGACGGCCTCGGCGACCTCGCTGGTGGGCGAGGCGCCGGCGACGGAGACGCCGTAGTCGTTGACGACGACCTTCGCCCCCTCGGCGGCGGCCGCCCGCGCGACCGCCCGTCCGATCCCGCGCCCGGCGCCGGTCACGGCGACGACCTTTCCGGCCAAGAAGTTCTCCACGCCCGGCCCCTTCCCGCAGTTTCTGACGGTCCGTTAGATTTTATGGCCCGTCGGACGCGCGGACACAAGCCCCGGGAGGCACCGGATGGCACTGCCGAAGGAGTTCCACGAGATCGCCGAGCGGGTGAACAACTGGGGGCGCTGGGGCGCCGACGACGAGATCGGCACGCTCAACCTGGTCACGGACGAGGTCGTGCGTGCCGCCGCCGCCGAGGTCCGCACCGGCCGCCGTGTCCCGCTGGCCCTGCCGCTCCGGCAGGACGGGGTGCAGACCGGGGTGATCCCGGGCCGGGTCAATCCGCTGCACGCGATGGTGCAGATCAACCAGGAGGTGTTCGGGCCGGGCACGGTGGCATGCAGCGACGACACGGTGACCATGGGGCTCCAGTCCGGCACCCACTGGGACGCGCTCAGCCATGTCTCGCACTCGGGCCGGCTCTACAACGGGCGCCCCGCGGCCACCGTCACCGCGCACGGCGGGGCGGAGTTCGGCGGGATCGACAAGGCGCGGCACATCGTCTCGCGCGGGGTGCTGCTGGACGTGGCACGCGCGCGGGGCGTGGACCGGCTCGCGGGCGGGCACGCGGTCACGCCGGAGGATCTGGCGGCGGCGGAGGAGTTCGGCCGGGTGCGGGTGCGGTCCGGGGACATCGTGCTGGTCCGCACCGGACAGATGCAGGTGTACCTCGCCGGAGACAGACACGGTTACGGCTATCCGTCGCCGGGGCTGTCGATCCGGGCGCCGGAGTGGTTCCACGCGCGCGATGTGGCCGCCGTGGCGAACGACACGCTCACGTTCGAGATATTTCCGCCGGAGATCGAGGATCTGTGGCTGCCGGTGCACGCGCTGGACCTGGTGGAGATGGGGATGGTCCAGGGCCAGAACTGGAATCTCGAAGAGTTGTCCACAGCCTGTGGAGAGGCCGGGCGCTACGCGTTCCTGCTCGCGGCGACGCCGGAGCCGTTCGCGGGCGCGACGGGAACACCGGTGGCGCCGGTGGCCGTCCTCTGAGGAACCTCACCTGCCGCAGGCCGAGGGCCGCCCTCAGACCACCTCGAAGGCCAGCTGCTCGTACGCGGACAGTGCGTCCCCGCAGACCGCCGCCCCGCTCTTCGCGGACTCGGCACACCGGTCCAGCTCGCACCAGATGTTCTTGCCCTCCGACTCCGGGCTCCAGCCCCAGCGGTCGGCGAGACAGTCCACGAGCGCCAGGCCCCGGCCCCCGGTGGCGTCGCCGTCCGCGCAGCGGGGCACGGGCGCGCGGGAGCTGGTGTCGGCCACCTCCACGCGGACCGTGACCGACGCGTCGTCCGCGGCCGCCGGAGCCGGCAGACACAGCCGCAGCACGGCCGGACGGCCGGTGTGCACCACGGCGTTGGTCACCAGCTCGGAGACGAGCAGGATCAGCGTCTCGGCCAGCGGCTCGTCGGCCGCTATCCCGGACCCGGAGAGCCGCGAGCGGGCCCATCTCCTGGCCCGCCCCACCTCCGCGGGGTCGGGCCGGATCTCCAGCTGCACTTGAAGCACCTGCACCGCTCACACCATCCGAACCGGCGGACTCATGACCCCACGCCATCCGGACGCCACGGCACGGACCGCGACGACGATCACGACGAGGGCCACGATCGTAGCCATTTTCTGCATGGCCAGAACAACGGCCAGAGCAAGGGTCACGGAACGTGATTCCCTTACGAGACAGCATGGTTGACGTACAGTCACCCCAACAAGCGCTTCGGGCATATTCCCGCGCGAAGGAGTACGCGTGAGGCATACTGTGCGACGCTCGTGCCGGGGAGTCGAACAGGCGGGGACGAGGGTTCCGACCGCCTCGTGAGCAGCGGCGCGCACCGCGCGACCCGGCAGCATCCCTGGGACGCCGTCGGCCCGGCCCGTGCTCGCAGCCACTCGCATCCCACACAAGGTACCGGAGCGGACCGTCGACTCCGGGCCGTGACGAGCCCCGCGCAGGACACAACCCGGTATCGACGCTGAGTGATTCCGGAGCGCCACGATCCGCGACATCTTGGGCCAAAGCTTGGCCGTCGGTGCAGCCCAGCGGGGTACCGCCCGATCAGCGCACCAGCCCCTCGGCGAGCAGCTCCTCACTCTCCGTGCCGCCACCGCCACGCTGGGACCGCACCCATGCCCGCTTCAGGTACAGATGCACGTCCGCCTCCCAGGTGAACCCCATGCCGCCGTGCACCTGGAGGCAGTCCCGGGCACCGCGCACGGCGGCCTCGTCGGCGAGCAGCCGGGCGGCGGCGATGTCGGCGGGGTCGGCGGTGACGGCCGCCGCGTAGACGGCGGCGCGGACGGTCTCGGTGCGCACCAGCATCTCCGCGCACAGGTGTTTGACCGCCTGGAAGGCGCCGATGGGCTGCCCGAACTGCACCCGCGTCCGGGCGTGTTGCACGGCCAGCTCCCCCACCCGGGCCGCGGTGCCCAGCTGCTCCGCGGCGGTGAGCAGCGAGGCCTCGGGCGCCGGGCCGCCGTCCGCCGCGGGCACCCGGTGCAGCGGGGTGAGCGGGTCCACGGACCGCAGCGGCACCGCCCCGGACACCTCCCCCTCCACCACGTCCGCCGCGTCCAGCCACTCCACCAGCCGCCCGTGTACGGCGGCCACAACCGTCTCCCCGGTGGCCGCGCCCGGCACCCTCCCGGCGGCGAGCTGCGTGGCGACGAGCGGCCCGGGCAGCAGCGCCCGCCCCGCCTCCTCGCAGGCCAGCACCGCCTCCGGCAGCCCGAGCCCCGCACCGCCCGCCGCCTCGGGCACCCGCAGCGCGAAGAACCCCGCCTCCCCGAGCGCCCGCCACAGCCCCCGGTCGAGCCGCCCCGCCTCCGCCACGGCCGCCCGCAGCGCCTCCCGCCCGAACCACCGCCCCATCAACCCCCGCGCCCACTCCTGCAACGCCATTTGCTCAGAGCTCAGTTGAAACCGCACACTCCCTCTCCTCTCCGTCAACCCCCCGCCACCCCGTCCCCCAGCGACCCCCTCATCTCCCCTTCGGCAGGCCCAGGATGCGCTCGGCCACGATGTTCCGCTGGATCTGGGAGGTGCCGGCGGCGATGGTGTAGGAGAGGGAGGACAGGCGGTCGAGGACCCAGGGGTGCTCCAGGTCGAGGGAGTCGGGGCCGAGGACGTCGGCTGCGGTGTCGTACAGCTCCTGGCGGGCGTGCGAGTAGCGGAGTTTGAAGACCGAGCCCCCGGTCCCGGGCACTCCGCCGCGCGCCTCCGCCTCGCTCACGTTCCACTGGGTCAGCCGCCACAGCGCCCGGAATTCCGCCTCCAGCCGCCCGAGCCGGCGGCGCAGCGCGGGGTCGTCCCAGCGGCCGTTCTCCCGGGCCGTGGCGGCGAGCCGGCGCAGCTCCCGGCGGCAGGCGACGACCTCGCCGACGAACGCCGTGCCCCGCTCGAAGGAGAGGGTCACCATGGTCACGCGCCAGCCGTCGTGCTCGGCGCCGACCCGGTTGGCGGCCGGCACCCGCACCTCGTCCAGGAACACCTCGGCGAACTCCGCCGACCCGGCGAGGGTGCGCAGCGGCCGTACGGTGATGCCGGCGGCGTCCATCGGCAGCGCGAGCCAGGTGATGCCCCGGTGCCTCGGCGCGTCCGGGTCGGTGCGGACGAGGAGTTCGCACCAGTCGGCGACCTCGGCGTGCGAGGTCCAGATCTTGGAACCGCTCACCACATAGTCGTCTCCGTCGCGCCACGCGCGTGTGCGGAGCGCGGCCAGGTCGGAACCGGCCTCCGGTTCGCTGAACCCCTGGCACCACACCTGCTCGCCGCGCAGGATCGGCGGCAGCCAGCGCGCCCGCTGCTCCGGCGTGCCCTCGGCGGCGATCGTCGGCCCCGCGTGCAGCAGCCCCACGAAGTTGGCCCCCACATAGGGCGCGCCGGCCTTCTCCGTCTCCTCCAGGAAGATCAGCCGGGTGGTCGGGGAGGCGTCCCAGTGCACGCCGGCGTACCCGGCGTCGTACAGCATCCGCTGCCAGCCGAGGTCGTAGGCGCGGCGGCCGGGCCAGTCGTCCGGGGAGGGCGGGGCCGGGAGGGTGGGCAGCACCGCGCCGAGCCACTCCCGCAGCCGGGCCCGGAACTCCTCCTCCTCGGGGGTGTACGACAGGTCCGTCACCGGTCGAGGTCCAGGCCCAGCATGCGGATGGCGTTGCCCCGCATCAGCTTGTACACGGTCTCCTCGTCCAGGCCCTTCACATGCTCGAGGGCGACCTCCTTGGTGTGCGGGAACGTCGAGTCGACGTGCGGGTAGTCGGTCTCGAAGGTGGCGTTGTCCCGGCCGACGGCGTCCAGCGAGGCGACGCCGTGCCGGTCGCGGAAGAAGCAGCAGAAGATCTGCCGGTAGTAGTAGGTCGAGGGCGGCTCGGGGACCAGGTCCCGCACCCCGCCCCAGGCGCGGTGCTCCGCCCAGACGTCGTCCGCCCGCTCCAGGGCGTACGGGATCCAGCCCATCTGCCCCTCGGAATAGGCCAGTCTGAGTCGCGGGAAGCGCACCAGCACCCCGCTGAACAGGTAGTCCATCATCGAGGCCATCGCGTTGTTGAAGCTGAGCGAGGCCTGGACGGCGGGCGGGGCGTCCGGCGAGGCGGCGGGCATCTGCGAGCTGCTGCCGATGTGCATGTTGACGACCGTCCCGGTCTCCTGGCACACCGCGAAGAACGGGTCCCAGTAGCCGGAGTGGATGGAGGGCAGTCCGAGGTGGGTGGGGATCTCGGAGAAGGTGACGGCCCGCACCCCGCGCCCGGCGTTGCGCCGGATCTCGGCGACGGCCAGCTCCACGTCCCACAGCGGGACGAGGCACAGCGGGATCAGCCGCCCCCCGCTGTCCCCGCACCACTCCTCCACCATCCAGTCGTTGTAGGCCCGTACGCAGGCGAGGGCGACCTCCTTGTCGTGCGCCTCGGCGAAGGTCTGCCCGCAGAAGCGGGGGAAGGTGGGGAAGCAGAGCGAGGCCTCCACATGGTTGAGGTCCATGTCCGCGAGCCGGGCCACGGGGTCCCAGCAGCCGCGCCGCATCTGCTCCCGGGTGATCCCCTCCAGGGTCATCTCGTCCCGGTCGAAGCCGACGGCGGCGATGTTGCGCTTGTACGGGAACTTCAGGTCCTCGTAGATCCACCAGTCCGTCGGCGGCCCGTCCGGGTCCATGGTGATCTGGTAGCTGCCGCCGACGTAGGCGAGCCGGCCGATCCCGGCGGTGAGCGGCTGCGGACCGCGGTCCCGGTACCGGGCCGGCAGCCAGGTCTCGAAGAGGTGCGCGGGCTCGATCACATGGTCGTCGACGCTGATGATGCGGGGCAGTTCGCTGGTCATGGCCTCTCCCCTCCACCGGACCGCACGCCGGACCGGCGTCATCTGATGGTCCGTCAGATAGCATGTCAGCTGACGAGTCGTCAGCCAAGCAGGGGGCAGCCGCCGTGAACGAGACCCCGCACTCCCTGAGTTCCGCACCGACGCTGTGGCAGCTGGTGGAGCGCCGCGCCCGGCTCACCCCCGACCGCCCGGTGCTGCTCCAGCAGGACCGGGTCCTCACCTTCGAAGGGCTGCGGGCTCGCTCCGAGCGCGCCGCGGCGGGCCTGTACGGCATGGGCGTACGCCCCGGCACCGTCGTCGCCTGGCAGCTGCCCACCCGGATCGAGACAGTCGTGCTCAGCCTCGCGCTGGCCCGCCTGGGCGCCGTCCAGTCCCCGCTGATCCCCTCCTACCGCGACCGCGAGGTCGGCTTCGCGCTCCGGGAGTCGAAGGCCCGCTTCTTCGCCGTACCGGGTGTCTGGCGCGGCCACGACCACACGGAGACGGCCCGCCGGGTCGGCGCGCGGGGGATCTTCGAGGCGTACGACACCCTTCCGGACGGCGACCCCGAGGCGCTGCCCGCCCCGCCCGGCGACGGCACCCCGGTGCGCTGGATCTACTGGACCTCGGGCACCACCTCCGAGCCCAAGGGCGTCCTGCACACCGACCGCTCCCTGATCGCGGGCGGCTCCTGCCTGGCCCACGCGCTGCGCCTTTCCCCCGACGACGTCGGCTCCATGGCCTTCCCGTACGCCCACATAGGCGGCCCGGACTATCTGGTGATGCTGCTGCTGTACGGCTTCCCGGCGGTGCTGTTCGAGCACTTCGCGCTGCCCGGGGCGCTGGCGGAGTACCGGCGGCACGGGGTGACGGTGGCGGGCGGCTCCACGGCGTTCTACTCGATGTTCCTGGCCGAGCAGCGCGGACGGCCCGGCGAGCGGCTGATCCCCACGCTCCGTCTGCTGGCGGGCGGCGGCGCCCCCAAGCCGCCGGAGCTGTACCACGCGGTGGTCCGCGAGATGGGCGTCCGGCTCACCCACGGGTACGGCATGACCGAGGCCCCGATGATCACCATGGGGGACCCCGAGGACACCCCGGAGAACCTGGCCACGACCGAGGGCCGCCCGCCGGCCGGCATGGAGATCCGGATCGTCGACGGCGAGATACGACTGCGCGGAGAGGCCGTCTGCCGGGGCTATCTCGACCCCGCGCACACCGCGGCGGCCTTCGACCCCGAGGGCTTTCTGCGCACCGGCGACCTGGGCCGGATCACCGGCTCCGGGCATCTGGTGCTCACCGGCCGGGCCAAGGACCTGATCATCCGCAAGGGGGAGAACATCTCCGCGAAGGAGATCGAGGACCTGCTGGCCGCGCATCCCTCGGTGTCCGACACCGCCGTGATCGGCCTGCCGGACGCCGAGCGCGGCGAGCTGGTCTGCGCGGTCCTCGAACAGCGCCCCGGCACACCAGCCGTGACCCTCCCGGAACTCGTCTCCTACCTCCGCGGGAAGGGCCTCGCCGTGCACAAGCTCCCGGAGCGCCTGGAGGTGGTGGACGCCCTGCCCCGCAACGACACCCTGCGCAAAGTCCTCAAGTACCAGCTCAGAGAGCGGTTCGCCGCGGCTACACGGGGACGCTGAAGTACCGGGCCAGGGCCGGGACCAGCTCCGGCTCGCCCACCAGGCCGTCGCCGTCGGTGTCCAGTGCCGCGGCGGCCGTCCGGGCGGTCTCCTCCGGCACCCCGAACACCCGCAGCGCCCGCACGGTGTCGGCGACCGTCACCCGGCCGTCCCCGTCGCCGTCCGCCACGGCCAGGGCCGCGTGCAGAAAGGGGCGGGCGATCTCGGCGAAGCGCTCGGGGCTGTCGTGCAGCCGCCGGACCGCGCCGGTGACGAACTCCTCCCGGGTGATGCGCTGGTCGCCGTCGCGGTCGGCGATCCCGGCCATGCCCTGCCAGAACGCCTCCGCACCGGCGTACAGCGACTGCCCCGCGGCGGAACGGGCGGCGACAGTGAACTCGGCCAGCAGCGCCTTGGCCGCCGCACAGAAGTCCTGCCGGTCGATCCAGCCGTTGCCGTCCTGGTCGAACGTGGTGAACCGGGCGGCGATCCTGCGCTCGTACTCGATGCTGACCATGCCTGTTCGGCCGCCTTACGTGTGAAGCCTGCGGATGCGCTGGCGGCGAGCGTACGACGCGGATGGCGGAAAACAGGCGGTGAACCGACGGGAAACCAGCGATTGTGCGGGGACCGGGGGAATTCCGCCGCAGTGGTGTGACCTTGTCGCGGAGGTGACGGCTGTCGGGGGGGGGTCAGGCGGAGAGGGGGTCGGCGTCTTCCGTCGTTGCGGAGGTGAGGTCGGGGCGGACGTCGAAGAGGCGGCGGACGCCGAGTGCGCCGAGGACCCGGTTGACGTGTGAGCCGTCGTCCGCGCCCCGGTCGGGCAGGATCAGCCGTAGCCGGCCCTGGCAGGAGCGGATGAGGCGGCGGGCGGCGACCAGCACGCCGACGCCGCTGGAGTCGCAGAAGAAGACGTCGGAGAGGTCGACGACGAGACTGTGGTGGCCCTCGGCCACGACGTCGTGCACACGTTGGCGCAATACCGGCGAGGTCATCAGGTCCAGTTCCCCGGACACCCGGAGCACGGCCCACTCGCCCTCTTCGACGCCGGTCACGTTGAATGCCACGGCCTAGCCCCTCCGCTCGCCGGAACCCACCGGAACCGCCCAGAACCGGAAGCAGTTCCTACGCTTCTTTCCGCGCGGCTGCCCAGCGGCCGTTCCCTGAAACTTCCGCTGGCAAACCACGGATGATCATCAAAGGGCTTGTTCCGGTCACTATCGATCCTGTTCGATCGGACTTGGAACGGAGTTGTACCCGGCTCGTGTGAAGGTTATGTGAAGAGGGCACTATCACCTGCGGTGCTTCGGGGGCGCGCGTGGACACAAAGGGGCGTGCGCTGTCAGAGGTGCCGACTACATTCGGGATGACGGTGCAGACACGCTGGACGGGCCGGACACGGGCGAGGGGAGGGACCGCATGGCCGGGAAGGACGTACCGCCCCGCTGGGACCGCAAGATGCAGCAGCGGCTGGCCCGCGGCGAGGCGGCCGCCCTGGGCGAGCTGTACGACCGCTTCGCCTCGCTCGTGCACGGCCTCGCGCACCGTGTCCTCGCCGACGAGTCCGCGGCCGACGCGGTCACCCGCGAGGTCTTCGCGCACGCCTGGGAGCACCCCGAGACCTACGACTCCCGACAGGGCCCGATGCGCACCTGGATGGCCGCCGTGACCCACCGGCTCGCCGTGCAACGCCTGCGGGACCGGCAGGAGCGGGAGCGGCCGGAGGGCGGGGAGCCGGACCACGAGGCGCTGGAGCGCACGGTGCGCCGCGCCTCGGTCGCCGCCCGCGCCGACTACATCGTCCACTCCATGCCCGCCCCGCTGCGCGCCGCCCTCGAACGGGCCTACTTCCAGCGCCGCGACTACCGCCAGACCGCCACCGACCTCGGCGTCACCGAGGACGAGGCCCGCCGCAGGCTCCGCCTCGGCCTGCAACTCCTCTCCACCGCCCACGACACCGGGACACCCCCGGGACACGGAGGTGCGGCGTGAGCGGCGCGGAAGGCTTCGGGGCGTACGACGGTGAGGGTCCGGAGGATCCGGAGGGGCAGCAGCCTTCCGGAGACGCCGGCCAGGTGCCGCCGGGAGACGGGCCCGGTCCGGACCGGGCGCCCCGCATACCGCTGCCCCGGGCCTCCGTCGAGGACGGCGGCCGGCCGCTGCCCGACCTCGCCGGCCAGGAGCCCGCGCCCGCCCCGCTCGACCTGCCGCACGGCGTGCTGAAGTCGCTGCTCGGCGCCTGGGCGCTGGCCGCCTGCTCGGCGGCGGAGACCGAGGCCGTGGAGGAGCACCTGGGCGGCTGCGGCGCTTGCGCCGACGAGGCCCGGCGGCTGCGCGAGGCGGTCGGCCTGCTGCACCAGCCGGAGAGCCTCGACCTCGACCCCGGCCTGCGCACCCGGGTCCTGGAGGGCTGCCTGGAGCGCCGCCCGCCGCGCATCCCGGTACCCGGCTGGGCGGCGCCGTACGACGCCGAGACCGCCCGCCTGGACGCCCTGCTCCAGGACATCGGGGACGCGGAGTGGCACGCCCCGGTGCGGCTGCGCTGGTTCGAGGCCGACCGACCGACGAGCCGTCGTACCACCGTCGCCGGGGTCATCGCCCATCTCCTCGCGGTCGACGGACTGGTCGCCGCCGCCCTCGGCCTGGCCGACCCGCTGGCCGAGCCGGCCGACGCCGGGACAAAGCCCCTGGGCCCGGCCGAGCGCACCGAGGCGTACTGGCGCGCCGCGCACTTCCCGCCGGGCCGCTCGGTGCGGGCGCCCTGGCGGGAGCAGAGCCACGCCCTGGTGCGCACGGTGGCCTTCACGGGCAGCCACTCCGGCGGCCTCGCGGTCTCCTACGACGACTTCGAACTCCCGCTGCACGACGCACTGCTGGACCGCGCCTTCGAGTGCTGGGTGCACGCGGAGGACATCGCGGAGGCGGTGGACTACCCCTACGAGCCGCCCGCGCCCCGCCATCTGCGCGCCATGATCGACCTCGCCGCCCGCACCCTGCCGGCGGCCCTCGCCGAGCGGCGCCGCGCGGGCCTGTCCGCGCCCGGACCGGTCCCCCATCTCGTGCCGGCGGGCGCGCCCGGGCGCAGCCTGCGCCTCGAGATCGAGGGCGCGGCGGGCGGCGAGTGGCTGATCCCGCTGGACTCGCCGGCGGCGGTGGGCTCCGCGGAGTTCGAGGTGGCCCATGTCGCCCTGGACGGCGTGGAGTTCTGCCGCCTGGCCGCCGGCCGCATCCCTCCGGAGGAGGCCGCGGCCGGCCAGCTCGGCGACCGGGAGGCGATCAGAGACGTCCTCTTCGCGACGGCCTCACTGAGCCGGATGTGACCAGCCCGCCCGGCAGGCCGTAAACAGGACCGATCCTGTCCTCTATGCCTCCTAGCTTGCTCTTGCTTGCTCTTGCTTGCGACGGGCACGCCGTCGGCACAGCCAAGGAGATACCCATGGACTTCGTCTCGATCCGCATCATCACCAGCGACGTCGCACGCCTCGTGGAGTTCTACGAGCGAGCCACCGGGGCGCGGGCGACGTGGGCCACCGAGGACTTCGCCGAACTCCGGACCGCGGGCGCCACCCTCGCGATCGCCGACACCCGCACGGTCCCGCTGTTCGCCCCGGGCTCCGCCCGCCCGGCGGCCAACCACAGCGTGATCACCGAGTTCCTCGTCGACGACGTGGACCGCGTGCACCGGAACCTGGCCGGCTTCGTCACCGATGTCGTCACCGAGCCCACCACGATGCCCTGGGGCAACCGGTCGCTGCTGTTCCGCGACCCCGACGGCAACCTCGTCAACTTCTTCACCCCCGTCACCCCGGCGGCGATCGAAAAGTTCGCCCGCCGGCGTGACGCCTAGGCGAAGACCACCGTCCGGCGGCCGTTGAGCAGGATGCGACGCTCCGCGTGCCACTTCACCGCGCGCGCCAGCGCCTGGCACTCCACGTCACGGCCGATCGCGACCAGCTGGTCGGGGGTGACGTCATGGCCGACCCGCTCGACCTCCTGCTCGATGATCGGGCCCTCGTCCAGGTCGGCGGTGACGTAGTGAGCGGTCGCACCGATCAGCTTCACGCCCCGGGCGTGCGCCTGGTGGTACGGCTTGGCGCCCTTGAAGCTCGGCAGGAAGGAGTGGTGGATGTTGATGATCCGGCCGCTCAGCTGCTTGCACAGGTCGTCCGAGAGGACCTGCATATAGCGGGCGAGGACGACCAGCTCGACGTTCTCCTCGCGCACCAGCTCCAGCAGCCTGGCCTCGGCCTCCGGCTTGTTCTCCCGCGTCACCGGGATGTGGTGGAAGGGGATGTTGTACGAGCCCACCAGCTCGGCGAAGTCGGTGTGGTTGGAGACCACGGCCGCGATCTCCACCGGCAGGGCGCCGATCCGCGCCCGGAAGAGCAGGTCGTTCAGGCAGTGGCCGAACTTGCTGACCATCAGGACGATGCGCATCTTCTCGTCGGCCCGGTTGATCTGCCAGTCCATGTGGAAGGAGTCACCGATCGCGGCGAAGCTCGCCCGCAGCTTCTCCACCGTCACCGGCGCGTCCGCCGAGAAGTGCACCCGCATGAAGAACAGACCCGTGTCGTGGTCGCCGAACTGCTGGCTGTCCTCGATGTTGCAGCCCGTCATGAACAGATAGCTGGACACCGCGTGCACGATGCCCTGCTTGTCCGGGCAGGAGAGGGTGAGGACGTACTGGTCGGCCGGGGCGGCGGCGGGCGAGGGCTGCTCGTTCATGCACTACAGGGTCCCACACCGCCGTACCGCCGTGGGCGGTCGTCCCGCAGGGCGGGACGGCCGCCCGCCTGCCGGGACCGGCCCGGCTACGCGGTCCGGGTCATGATCCGCAGTACTTCCAGCGTCTTCGGCGGCGCGTCCGGGTCCTCCCCGTCGCTCGCCGACATCCGCACATGCGCGTCCCGCGCCGCCCGCACCGCCTCCGGCCACCCGGCGTGCTCGAGATAGGCGGCGACCGGGGCGTCCGGGCCGACCTGGTGCATGATCCGCAGCACCCGCAGCACGGCGGTGTCGACCAGCGCCGCCTCCTGCGAGTCGCGGAAGATGGTGCCGACGTATTTCTCCGCGGACCAGTTGTCCAGCCAGGTGTCCTCCACCAGCCGGTACACGGCGTCGGTGACGTCGCCGTACCCGTCCACGCCGGCCAGCCAGACCTCCCGCTGGAACACCGGGTCGGAGAGCATGTGCAGCGCCGAGCGCACATTGCTGCGCCAGCGCCACCACGGCATGTCGTTCAGGGGCATGCCGCCCATGGTGGAGGAGCGACGGCCGCGACGGGAAGAGTTCTCCGAACCTTGCACGGTCACCGATCGTACGTTCTTCGCACCACCGGCCACACCGGCCCCCGTAATTCACCTCGGCGTCACCTTTCGTTGACCGAGGGTCACTCCCGGGTTACCGGTGTGGGGGAATGGTGTGGGGACATGACCGGCAGGCGACATACGCGCAGCACCTTCTTCCCCTTCCGATCCCGGCCCGTCCGGGCCTCCGCCCGCGCGGCGGCCACCCTGGCGCTGTGTACCTCTTTCGCCGCCGGGTGCGGGGTCGTCCCCGGTGCCACGGGGGGCTCCGGGGACGACCCGGTCAAGGTGATGACCTGGGCGCCGGAGAACACGGACGCCACCAACAAGCCGGGCATGCCCGCGATGGCCCGCGCCTACGCCAAGTGGATCAATGCCCACGGCGGGATCGCGGGGCACCAGCTCGAGGTCCTGACCTGCAACGACCACAACGACTCCGTCGGTGCGGCGAA
This sequence comes from Streptomyces sp. NPDC001606, assembly GCF_053596835.1. Lineage (NCBI taxonomy): Bacteria > Bacillati > Actinomycetota > Actinomycetes > Kitasatosporales > Streptomycetaceae > Streptomyces > Streptomyces sp. NPDC001606. Next base: position 93,605 of record NZ_JBSFHC010000021.1, on the reverse strand, counting down.
GTGCGCCCGGCGCGCGGCCGACGAGGACGTGGTCGCGGTCGTCGGCTCCTACAGCCAGTTCGGCGACTCCTACCTCGCCCCGCTGGAGGGCGCCGGCATCCCCTACATCGGCGGCTACGGCGTCACCAACGACGAGTTCACCGGCCCGATGTCGTACCCGGTCAACGGCGGCCAGCCCGCCCTGCTCGCCGGTCTCGGCAAGGCCCTCTCGGCCGTCTGCGGGCAGGTCTCCCTGGTCCGCCCCGACAGCATCGCCGGCGACGAACTGCCCACGCTGCTGAACTCCGGCCTGAAGGCGGGCGGGCACCGCGACGCCGTCGACCAGCTCGCGCCCGAGGACGCCACCGAGTACGGCGACCAGGCCGCGCAGGCACTGCGCTCCGCGACGAAGGACACGGCCACCACGATTGCCACGGGGACGACCGGCCTGGCGAAGAAGGGCTGTGTGGTGCCCGCGCTCGGGGACCGCACGGACACCTTCATGGACTCCTTCCGGCGCAGCCGCGAGAACTTCCCCGAGGTACGGACCGCGACCGTGCTCGGCAGCGTCGACCAGACGGTGATCGACGCCACGGGCGGGGCGGGCGGGCCGTACGAGGGGGCGTACATCACCGGCTGGTACCCGCCGGCGTCCGACGCCCGCTGGGCCACCATGAAGAAGGTGATCAACGAGGAGGCCTTCGGCGACAACCGCATCGACCCCGCGGACGCCGGAGTGCAGACCACCTGGATCGCCTACACCGTGCTCAAGGCCGTCCTGGAGCGGATCGGCTCCGGCGAGGTCAGCGCCGACACCGTGCGCCACACCCTCGACGGCGGCCTGCGGGTGTCCACCGGCGGCCTCACCCCGGCCCTGCACTGGCCCTACCAGGGCCAGCTCGCCTCGGTCGGCTTCCCGCGCCTGGTCAACGCCGACGTGACCCTCCAGGTGGTCCGGGACGGCCGGCTGGTCGCGGCCCGGGGCGCCCTCGGCGGCACCGGCAGCGGCACCGCCGACGTGACCCGGATCCTGGCGGACGCGGACATCCAGTGACGCCCGCGCCCGGCGTCAGAGCTGGGTGGGCTGGCGCTGGGTCAGGCCGTACTTCCGGGCGATCGCGTTCCACAGCGCCGCCGCCTTCGTCTTCTGCACGCTGGCGGTGCCGCTCTCCTTGTTGGCCGCCTGGGTCTGCCCGGTGACCCGGGCATGGCCCTTGTGGCAGCCCTTGTGGCCCTTCGCCTGGTCGGCCCAGGCCGCGTAGTGGTCGTCGGCCGCCGCCGACGCCTGCCAGGCCTTGGTCAGCGCGTCGGTGAGCTGGCCGTTCGCCGGCAGCTTGTCCACGGACAGCTTGCCGAGCCGGGTGACCAGCCCGGTGCGCTGCTTGGCCGCGTCCCGCAGGTCGGAGGCGGCCTGGTCCAGGTTGTCGCAGCGGCGGACGTCGGCCACCGCCTGGATCACCGAGGCGCGGCTGCTGCCGCTGTCGGCGAGCAGCTTGTCCAGCTCGACCGCCTGGGCCCGGGCCGGGTCGGCGGACGGCGAGGCGGATCCCTGGGTGGCCGGGGAGGCGGCGGCGACGGTCTTGTCGTCGTTGCCCTGGCTCTTGTCGCCCCCGCCGCCGCTCAGCAGCGCACCGGCGCCCACACCGACCACGACGAGGCCGACCCCGATCGCCGCGATCAGCGGCACCCGCGACCGCCCGCGCGGCCGGTCGTCCCTGTCGTGCGCCGCGTCGTACGACGGCTGCGCCGGGCTGTACGACGAAGGGCCCGGGTTGTACGACGACGGGGCCGGGCCGGGGTAGGCGTCCGGCTGCTGGACGAGCGGGAGCTGCTGGGTGGAGCCCGCCGGACCGTCACCGCCGCCCGGGCCGCTGCGGAAGAGGCTGTCGAACTCGGCCGGCGGCTGCCGGTCCCCGTCGGCCTGCGCCGCCGCGGCGAACGGCGGGATGTACTGGGTGGCCTCCGCGTCCGACGACCCGGGAGCGGGCGCCGACTGCGGGATCGTGCGCCCCAGGTACCGGGTCTCCTCGGCACCCGACTCGGCCGGCAGCGCGCCCGAGGCGGCCGGCGGGACCGGCGGTATGTACTGGGTGGCGCCCTCGTCGGCCGGCGCCGGAGCGGCCGGGATCGGCGGCAGGTACTGGGTGGCGGCCTCGCCCCCGGGCACACCGGGCACGCCCGGAATGCCAGGCAGGCCGGCGCCCGCCGGGCCGCCCGGGACGGGCGGCAGGTACTGGGTGGCCGCGTCGGCGGCGGGCGGCAGCGGGGCGCCCGCGCCCGGATGGGCGGGCGGCAGCGGCCCGGCCGACCCCTGCGTCGCCGGGTGGGGCTGCCCGCCCTGCTGGTACGGGTCCTGCTGCTGGCCCTGCTGGTACGCGTCCTGCTGCCCGCCCTGCTGGTACGAGCCCTGCTGGTACGAGCCCTGCTGCTGGCCCTGCTGGTAGGGGTCCTGCTGCGGGTACTGGCTCTGCTGGCCGTACGGACCGGTCCCAGTGCCGTATCCGGCGTCCTGGCCGCCGTACGAGTACCCCTGGCCGCCGTACGACGGTGCCGGGGCGCCCTCGGGCGGCAGCGGGCCGGGGTGGGCGGCGGCCGGCGGCTGCTCGGGGCCGGCCGGGGCCTCCCACTGCTGGTCGGCCGCCGGGGGCCAGCCCTCGCCCGGCTGCGGCGTCTGCTGCCCGGGGCCCCACTGCCCGCTCCAGGCCTGCCCGCCGGCCGGTGCCGTCGGGGCGGGTGCGCCGGCCATGCCCGGCAGCAACGGCTCGCCTCCGTCGGAGGGCAGCACGATGCCTTCGCGCGCTTGCCGCGCCGAGGGCTCCTCGCCCTGTCCACTCTGCGTCACCGGGACTCCTACCAATGGGGGACCTTGTGAATCGTCGGCTCACGCTACCGGGTCCCCCGAGCCGGGTGCTACGCAGCTCAGGGCGCAACCTTGGGGCCTGTGACGGCCGCAACACCACCGCCCCGCGATCCCGCTCCCGGGCACCGCACGCGCACCCGGGCGGTGTTCGCCGTGCGTTCACGCAATCGCGGGGCGGGTGTTCACGCTGCCTGCTGGAGGTCGAGGCGCGCCCCGAACTCCCGTACCACCGCCTCTTCCCGGAACGGGGCCAGCCGCTGCTGAAGGTCGTCCAGATACTCCGCGCCCCGGGTGGAGCGGAGGTTCTCCAGCAGTTCCACCGCCTTCAGCCCGGTCGCGCAGGCCTGTTCGACCTCGCGCTGCTGCACCTGGGCCGTGGCGAGCAGCACATAGCCGATGGCGCGCCGGCGGGCCCGGGACTCGGGGTGCCCGGCCAGCGACTGCTCGGCGTACCGGGCGGCCTGCTCGGGCTGGCCGAGGTCACGGTGGCAATGCGCCAACTCGTCGGCGAGGTAGGCCTCGTCGAAGTGCCGGATCCACACCGGGTCGTCCCCCGAGTCGGGGTCCACCCGCTCCATCGCCGCGACCGCGCGCCCGGTGCACGCCTGCGCCGCGCGCGCGTCACCCAGCAGCGCGTGCCCGCGTGCCTCGGCGGCGTGGAACATCGCCTCCGCGCGCGGGGTCACCTGCCCGCGCGCCCCTTCCTGCGCGGCCCGCGCCAACTGGGCGATCTCGCGCGGGTTCCCGAGCTGTGCGGCGAGATGGCTCATGGAGGCGGCCAGCACGTACCCGCCGTAGCCGCGGTCACCGGCGGCCTGGGCGAGCCGCAGCGACTGGATGTAGTACCGCTGGGCCAGGCCGGGTTGCCCGGTGTCGACGGCCATGTACCCGGCCAGCTCCGTCAACCGGGCCACGGCGGCGAAGAGTTCCCGCCCGACCGCCTCCCGGTAGGAGCCCGCGAGCAGCCCGGAGACGACACTGTTGAGGTAGTGCACGACCACCGGGCGCACATGCCCGCTGCCGAACTGGTGGTCCAGGTCGGTCAGCGCCTGGGTCATGGACCGTACGGCCGCCACGTCGGCCTGGCCCACGCGCGGGCCCGCCTGCCGGGCCACCTGGGCGTCCGGTGCCGAGATCAGCCAGTCCCGGCTGGGTTCGACCAGCGCCGAGGCGGCGACGGAGGAGCCGGACAGGAAGTCCCGCCGGCCCACGTCGCTGCGCCACAGCTCACAGACCTGCTCGATGGCCCCCAGCACCGTCGGCGAGAACTGGAGACCGACTCCCGAGGCGAGGTTCTTGCCGTTGGCCATGCCGATCTCGTCGATCGTGACCGTACGGCCGAGCTTGCGCCCGAGCGCCTCCGCGATGATCGCCGGCGCCCGGCCCCGCGGCTGCTGTCCGCGCAGCCAGCGGGCCACGGACGTCTTGTCGTAGCGCAGATCGAGCCCGTGCTCGGCGCCGCACATGTTCACCCGCCGGGCCAGGCCGGCGTTGGAGCACCCCGCTTCCTGGATGAGAGCTTGCAGCCGTTCGTTCGGCTGCCTCGCCACGAGAGGCCTTGCGGCCATGTGCTACCCCCTGCGTTGGGAACCCTGGAGCGTGACGATCAGGCCGGTGATCCGGTTGCAAAGATCACTGCCCAGCTGACATACCGTCAATGCGTGACATATGCGGTTTGCCGGGGTAAAGGCGGACGCCCACCCCACCCCTGGCTACCCACCGCACGCCCCGCCTCCTCCTGCGCGCCCCCGTCCATGCACCCATGCGCCCCGGCTGCGGAATCGATGCTCCTCCCCCGCGCGCGCTACGGCCGTAACTCCAGGTGAGTGCGGGAGTTGAGAGGGGCGTGGAAGAGACGATCGCCGGCCCCGAAGCCGCCCAGATTCCGCAGCAGCGCGGGGAATCGCTGCTGGAAACCGCCGTACGCTACGCCGAGGAGCGGCACTGGGACGTGTTCCCGGGCACCTGGCTGGAAGCCGTCGACGGGATGCAGCGCTGCTCGTGCGACGACGCCTCCTGCCCTGCGCCGGGTGCGCACCCCGCGCGCCCCGACTGGGCGACCCAGGCGACCGGCAGTGCGACCGTCGCCCGCCGGATGTGGCAGAAGCAGCCGACGGCGTCGATCCTGCTGCCGACGGGGCGGACCTTCGACGCGCTGTCCGTCCCGGAGAGTGCGGGGTTTCTCGCGCTGGCCCGCATGGAGCGGATGGAGCTGACGCTCGGCCCGGTGACGCTCACCCCGGACCGGCGGATGAACTTCTTCGTGCTGCCGGGGGCCTCGGGCAAGGTCGCCGAGCTGGTGCGCAAGCTGGGGTGGTCGCTCTCCTCGCTGGACCTGGTGGCGCTGGGCGAGGGGGCGTACGTCGCCGCTCCCCCCACCCGCTTCGGCTCCCGTGGCGCCGTGCAGTGGGCTCGCCGGCCGACTCCGGCGAACCGCTGGCTACCGGACGCGGAGGAGCTGATCTCTCCGCTGGCGTATGCGTGCGGCCGGGACCGCTAGGGCCTCTCTTTCGGATCTTGCCGGCGTCGCGGGCCCTCGCCGGGGGCGCTCAGTCCGCGAGCAGCCGGTCCAGGAAGGGTGTGACGGCCGAGCGCCAGGCCTCCGGCGTCTCGTAGTGCGCGAGGTGCCCGGCGTCGGCGACCTCCGCGTACTCCCCGTGCGGCAGCACCCGCACCATCTCCTGGGCCTCCGCCCGCCCCAGCTCCCCGTCCAGTCCGCGCACCACCAGCGTGGGGCAGCGGACCTGGGTCAGCTCGTCCCAGTGCGCGTCGTACACCCAGGTCTCGCGCGAGGCGAGCATGTGCTCGGGGTCGAAGACGGGCCGCCAGCCGTCCTCGCCCTCCTGCATGACCTCGGCGTAGAAGGCACCGCGCGCGGGGTTCGGCCGCTCCACCCAGGGATCGTCCTCGCCGAACCACGTGCGGACGTCGGCGAGCGTGGCGAAGGGGGCGGGCCAGGAGCGGAACCAGTCGGCCCACTCGCGCTGCGAGGCCGCGCCGAGCGCGGAGGCCCGCATGTCGCAGATGACCAGGCCGCGCACCAGGTCGGGGCGCTTGGCGGCCAGCTGCCAGGCGGTGAGCGCGCCCATGGCATGGCCGATGAGGACGACGGGGGCGAGGCCGAGCTGTTCCACGGCGGCCTCGGCGTCCTCGACGTACGCCTCGCGGGTGTAGCCGGCCCGTGCGGGCCTGTCGCTGCGGCCGTGGCCGCGCTGGTCGAGGGCGACCGCGCGGTGGCGGGCGGACAGCCAGCGGGCGGTGGACGCCCAGTGCGAAGCACGGCCCATCAGGCCGTGGAGTAACAGCACTCCGGGAGCGCTGCCGGTGTCGGGGCCGCCCTTGGGAGGATCGGCGAACTCCCATGCGGCCAGGCGCACCCCGCCCGCTCCCGTCACCTCGATACGCCGCGCCATGGACCTGGCACCCCCCAGCTCCGCCTGCTCGATCGGTGGTTTACCGCCGCACACTATCGAATGCGTATTCGAAAATGCTGTCCCTGCGGACAACACCCCTCATTCGAGTGACACCCCTCAAGGAATGATCGCCGCCGCCGAGGGGATCTCTTCTGGCGGGAGGCGGACCGCTCGGGGAAACCGGTCCGAGGGGAATGACCCTGAGAGCTCGGGGCTCCGGGTCAGCAAAGGGGAGGACAGGCCCCGGCACCCACAGGGTGCCGGGGCCCTCTCCTGTCCGTGACGCGCTCGGGAGGTCAGCGCTTGGCGACGAACACGTGCGAGGCGACGTCCGCCTCCAGCTCGGCCGCCTCGCCGCCGCTGCCCACCAGCACCCCGCCCGGCGACTCGGTCACGCTCACCACCGAACCCGGCTGCACACCGGCCCGCCGCAGTGTGTACATCAGCTGCGCGTCCGTCTGGATCGGCTCGCCGATCCGGCGGACGACGACCGTCTTGCCGTCCGTGCCCGGGTCGAGGTCGGCCAGCGACACCATGCCCGCGTCCAGGAACGGATCGGCGCCGTCCTTCTCGCCCAGCTCCTCCAGGCCCGGGATCGGGTTGCCGTACGGCGACTCGGTGGGGTGCCGCAGCAGCTCCAGCACCCGGCGCTCCACGGCCTCGCTCATCACGTGCTCCCAGCGGCACGCCTCCGCGTGGACCTGCTCCCACTCCAGGCCGATCACATCGACCAGCAGACACTCCGCGAGGCGGTGCTTGCGCATCACGCGCGTGGCGAGCCTCCTGCCCTCGTCGGTCAGCTCCAGGTGGCGGTCGCTGGCCACGGAGACCAGCCCGTCGCGCTCCATCCGCGCCACCGTCTGGCTCACCGTCGGACCGCTCTGGTCCAGCCGCTCCGCGATGCGCGCGCGCATGGGGACGACGCCTTCCTCTTCCAGCTCGAGGATGGTGCGGAGATACATCTCCGTGGTGTCGATCAGTCCGGACATACGTGCCCCTCGATTACCTCTGCCGGAAGGTCACCCGGCGCGTGCGCTGGCCCTGACCCCAATTCTGCCGGATCCCACTGACATCCGGGGGGTGCCGGGGAAACCGGGTGCCGGCGGTGACCTGCGGCCGTATTGACACCGCACTGGTCCAGACCGCACGGTGATCCGCGACACAGACGCTGCGAAGGGGCACCGCATGAGCGACGGCACGCCTGCCGACCTGTTCTTCGACGCCGCCATCGGCCTGCTGCACCGGGTGCGCGAGGAGGAGGCCGGAGCGATCGCCGCGGCCGGGACCCTGCTCGCCGACACCGTCGCCGCCGGCGGCCGCCTCTTCGCCTTCGGCGCCGGGCACTCCTCGCTGGCCGCCCAGGACGTCGTCTACCGCGCCGGCGGCCTCGCCCTGATGAACCTGCTCGCCGTCCCCGGCGTCGTCGGCGTCGACGTCACCCCGGCCACCCTCGGCTCCGCCCTCGAACGCGTCGACGGCCTGGCCGGCGCCGTCCTCGACACCTCGCCGGTCCGCGCCGGCGACGCCCTCGTGATCATCTCCCTGTCCGGCCGCAACGCCCTCCCCGTCGAGATGGCCCAGAGCGCCCGCGCGCGAGGGGTGAAGGTCATCGGCGTCACCTCGGTCGCCTACGCCGCCGAGACGACGTCCCGGCACGCCTCCGGCACCTTCCTGAAGGACCACTGCGACGTCGTCCTCGACTCCAAGATCGCCGTCGGCGACGCGGAACTCACCCTCGACACCATCCCGGCGCCCTTCGCCCCCGCCTCCACGGTCGTCACCAGCGCCCTGATGCAGGCCGTCATGGCGACCACCGCCGCCACCCTCGCCGACCGCGGCCTCGAACCCCCGCTGCTGCGCTCCGGCAACGTCGACGGCGGCCACGAGTGGAACGGCCGGGTGATGAAGGAGTACGCCGACCGCATCTTCTACCGCCACTGAACCGCGTCCCGGGACAGCACAGCTAGGGCTTCTCCCGCGTCGACTCCGCCAGGTCCAGGGAGGTCGCGATGCGGACCGCGACGTCCTCGGCGTAGGCCGTGTCGGAGCGTTCGAAGCGGCTGCGGCCGGGCCCGCGCAGGAAGGTCACCACGCCCAGGGTGCGGCCCCGGCTGCGCAGCACCGCGCACAGCGCGTGCACCGCGTCGCCGGGCCACTGCCGCTCCAGCGCCCACTCCCGCGCCCGCTCGGCCGGCACCGCCCCGGCGTCCGCCCGCACGGTCCCGGCCCGCGCCACGCACTGGAGCGCCGGATGGCCCTCCGGGTAGCGCACGGGCAGCCCGGCCGCGCCCGTCAGCAGACTCGGCCCCGGCGCACCGGCGGGCGTGGCGGCGAGCCGTACCAGCCGTACGACGCTCTCCTCGGTCCCGTCCTCCGCGCGCGCGGAGGCCGGCGCCACCCGGTCGATCAGCGCGTGGTCGGCGAAACCGGCGAGGGCGAAGTCCAGATGGACGGTGGCGGCCTCGGCCGGGTCCTCGCACTCGGCGGCGGCCCGCGCCGCGCGGTGCAGCTGGTTGGTGCGGAACCGCAGCAGGGCCGCCTCCTGCTCGGTCTGCTTGGCCTCGGTGACGTCCATGAAGAACCAGCCCACGCCGAGCGGCACCGGCTCCTCGGCCAGCGGTGAGGCCAGCCGCAGGAAGCCGTTGCGCCAGCACCGCCGCTTCTCGCCCTCGGCGGTGCGCAGCGTCACCCACATCTCGGCCGGTGCCGGGGGCGCGCCCTCGGACAGCACGTGCGTCAGGGCGGCCTCCAGCTCCTCCACGCCCTGCGCGAGCAGCTCGCCGAGCGGCCGCCCCAGCGCGGAGGTGCGGCCGGTGCCCAGCGCGCGGGCCGCGTACGCGTTCACCACGGCCGGCCGCAGATCGGCGTCGATCAGGACGACCCCCCAGGCCGCGTCCTCGAACAGCGCCTCGCTCAGCGCGATGGACCGCTCCAGGTCGATCTGCGCGTGCACCTCGCTGAACGCGCAGTACAGCCCGGCGGGCTTGCCGTCCGGCCCGCGCACGGCCGCGGCCTGGGTCCGCACCAGCACCCGCCCGCCGTCCTTGGTGACGAGCGCGAACTCGTGCACCTGGCGTCCGGGCGCGTGCATCGCGGACATCAGCCGCGACTGGACCTCCTCGGCGTCGGCGCTGCGCACCGCCCATCCGGCGAAGCCGTGCCGCCCGACCGCCTCGGCCGCCGTCCAGCCGAGGATCCGCTCGGCCTCGCGGTTCCAGTGGGTGACGACCCCGTCGGCGTCGAAGGCGCACAGGGCGGCGTCCATGCCGTCCAGCAGCGCGGCGAGCAGATCGGACCCCCCGTGCTCACCGGACTCGCCGGGGTCTTCCGGCCCCAGCTCGTCGGTGGTCCCACTCCGCCGGGAAGCACTCACCCTGGACCCCCTGAAGCCGCGTCCACACGCCCTGACGGCGCGTTCGCTCACTGCCTTCATTCAACTCGAACGTGACACACCCCACACCCTGTTCCCACAAGAAGTTCCCTCAAGAAGTTCCGCGCGAAGTTCCCTCGAGAAGTTCCCGCGAAAAAACAGTTGAGGCGGTCCCCGGGCGCTTCTTAGTGTGTCGGTACACGAGAAGGGAGGTGGTTCGGCAGATGTATGAATACCGGACGCGTGAGGTGGCTGCGGGCTAGCGGCCCGTCACCACACACTGTGCGGTGCCGGACCAGCACGTGAGAGACACGTGCAGCCGGCCCCATTCCCAAGCAGTCACCCGACCCGCGGGCTGCCGGTACGTCCGGCCGGCTCCTCCTCGGAGGAACCCAGCCCGCGGGTCGTCTGCGTTCTCCGGGGCCGAGGGTCCTCAGGGGCTGAGGCGCTCGGTCGTCCAGGTGCCGTCGGGCCGGGCGACGTACCGGAACCGGTCGTGCAGGCGGTTCTCCCGGCCCTGCCAGAACTCGACCGTCTCCGGGGTGACGCGGTAGCCGCCCCAGTGCGGGGGCACCGGGACCTGCTCGCCCTCCGGATAGCGGGCCTCCAGATCGGCGTAGGCGGCATCCAGTTCGGCGCGGGAGGCGATCACCGCGGACTGCACACTGGCCCAGGCGCCCAGCTGGGAGCCGTGCGGGCGGGTGCGGAAGTACGCGGCGGTCTCGTCCCGGCCGGTGCGGCGGGCGGTGCCGGTGACGACGACCTGGCGGGCCAGCGGGTGCCAGGGGAAGAGCAGGGAGACCTGGTCGTTCTCGGCGAGGTCGCGGCCCTTGCGGGAGTCGTAGTTGGTGTAGAAGACGAAGCCCTCGGTGTCGTACTGCTTCATCAGGACCATGCGGGTGCTGGGCCGGCCGGCGGCGTCCGCGGTGGCGACGACCATGGCGTTGGGTTCGTAGAGGGTGCCGTGGAGGGCGGCGCGGGCCGCCTCCTCGAACCAGCGGGCGAACTGGTCCATCGGGTGCGTGGCGAGGTCCCGCTCGTCGAGACCCTCGGCTCGGTACTGCTTGCGCATGGCCGCGGGGTCGAAGGCGGGGTCGAGGAGCGGGTTGCGGTCGGTCACGCGGCCATCCTGCCACCGGGCGTCCGCGCCGTACCGGGCGTCCGCGGCCTCATCGCACGCGCGCGTGTGTGGCACTCAGTGTCTTATGGGCTGCCCATGTATGGCACTGGGGGATATCGTGCTGGTCCCTTCGCGGTTTGGGTGACCACCGGCCCGTCGGGGCATCACCGGGGTGACCGCCGCCGCCACATCACGCACGAGGAGCCGCCTCATGTCCGAGTTCGTACCCGGGCTCGAAGGAGTCGTCGCGTTCGAGACGGAGATCGCCGAACCCGACAAGGAAGGCGGGGCCCTGCGCTACCGGGGCGTCGACATCGAGGATCTCGTCGGCCATGTCTCCTTCGGGAACGTCTGGGGGCTGCTGGTCGACGGCGCCTTCAACCCGGGGCTGCCGCCCGCCGAGCCGTTCCCGATCCCCGTCCACTCCGGCGACATCCGGGTGGACGTGCAGTCGGCGCTGGCGATGCTGGCCCCGGTGTGGGGGCTGAAGCCGCTGCTGGACATCGACGAGGGCCAGGCGCGGGAGGATCTGGCGCGGGCCGCCGTCATGGCGCTGTCGTACGTCGCCCAGTCCGCGCGCGGGCAGGGGCTGCCGATGGTGCCGCAGCGGGAGATCGACAAGGCGAACTCGGTGGTCGAGCGGTTCATGATCCGCTGGCGCGGGGAGCCCGACCCGAAGCATGTCGCCGCCGTGGACGCGTACTGGACCTCCGCGGCCGAGCACGGGATGAACGCCTCCACCTTCACCGCGCGCGTGATCGCGTCCACGGGCGCGGACGTCGCCGCCGCGCTGTCGGGTGCGGTGGGCGCGATGTCCGGGCCGCTGCACGGCGGTGCGCCCTCGCGGGTGCTCGGGATGATCGAGGAGATCGAGCGCACCGGGGACGCGGAAGGCTACGTCAAGCAGGCCCTGGACCGCGGTGAGCGGCTCATGGGCTTCGGGCACCGGGTGTACCGGGCGGAGGACCCGCGCGCCCGGGTGCTGCGGCGTACGGCGCGGGAGCTGGGGGCGCCGCGGTTCGAGATCGCGGAGGCGCTGGAGAAGGCCGCGCTGGAGGAGCTGCACAACCGGCGGCCGGACCGGGTGCTGGCCACCAACGTGGAGTTCTGGGCCGCGATCATGCTCGACTTCGCCGAGGTTCCGGCCCACATGTTCACGTCCATGTTCACGTGTGCCCGCACCGCGGGGTGGTCGGCGCACATTCTGGAGCAGAAGCGGACGGGGCGGCTGGTGCGGCCGTCGGCCCGGTATGTCGGTCCCGGGCCGCGCCGCCCGGAGGACGTGGCGGGGTTCGCGGACATCGCCCACTGAAGGGGTGCCCGAGGGGCGCTTCCGCGCCCCTCGGGACCGGCCGCTCAGGCCGGTGTCAGAAGGCCTGTGTGGTGCCGCTCGGCCACCAGCGGGTGGGCCCGCAGCTTGCCCTTCAGCTCGTTGTAGCCGTACTCGGCGAACAGCGGGTTGGACGGGTCGGTGGTGATGCCGGGGGCCCGGGACGCGTGCGGGAAGGGCAGCGGCTCGATCCGCGCGTCCAGGCGGGGGTTGTAGAAGAAGGGCACCGAGAAGCGTTCGGTGGCGCCGGGCGGGCTGACCACGCGGTGGTTGGTGGCCAGCAGGTAGCCGTTGGTGGCCACCTCCAGGAGTTCGCCGAGGTTGACCACGAAGGCGCCCTCGATGGGCGGTACGTCGTGGAAGCGGCCGTCCTCGCGCTGGACCTGGAGGCCGCCGACCGTGTCCTGGAGCAGGAGGGTCAGGAAGCCGTAGTCCTTGTGCGCGCCGACGCCCTGGTCGGTGCCGTCGCCCGCGCTGCCCGGGTAGCGGACCAGCTTGAGGTGCGGGTGGGCGTGGTCGCCGAAGACCGGGGCGTAGAAGTCGGCGGGGGCACCGATCGCCGTGAGCAGCTCGCGCAGCAGCCGGTCCGCGACCGCGCTCAGCTTGTCGATCCAGGCCAGGGCGGCGGTGCGCAGCTCGGGGAGGGCGGCCGGCCACTGGTTGGGGCCCTGGAGCCACCAGTACGGCGGCTCGTCGGGGCCGGGGACGCGGGCGGGGCGTTCGGCGCCTATGTCGAGCTGGTCGCGCCAGTCGCGGGCGCCGCCGGTCCGCTCGTCGCCGGTGCGGGTGTAGCCGCGGAAGTGCGGGGAGTTGACGTTGTCGAGGGCGAGCCGGTCGGCCTCGGGGAGGGCGAAGAAGGCGCGCATGGCGGTGAGCAGCGCGTCGGTCTCGGCCGCCGTCACTCCGTGGCCGACGAGCTGGAAGAAGCCCACGTCGTGGGCTGCGCTGTGCAGCTGGGCGTGGAGCAGGTCGCGGGCCTGGGGGCCGCGGTCGGCGGCCGACAGGTCGATGATGGGGAGCTGGTCGTACGACGTCGCTCTGTGCGTGGTCATGGTGCGTCCGCGGGGTGTACGGGGCACGGGTGGCCGCCGAGGGGTGAGGGCGGCCCCCGGTGCCGAGATCCGGTTCCGGAAAAGGAAAAGAAGAAGAGGGGGCTGGGTCAGGCGGAGAAGCGCCGACAGCCCATGCTCGTGACGCGCACGTAGTCCACGTGGCGGCGGCGGACGAGCATCGGAAGCATGCGGCAAGGGTACTGCCCCTGGCCGGATACCGATGTGACCCGGATCACCCGTGCGCGGACCGGCTCACCCCGCGGCCTGCAAAGACCGTGACCGGCGCCCCTGACGGCGGCTCAGTCCAGGGCGTGGGCCAGCAGATCGGTCCACTGGGCGACGACTCGTTCGCGGCGGGCGGTGTCGTCGGTGAGGAGGTTGGCGAGGCCGAGGCCGCGGGCCATGTCCAGGAAGCCCTGGACGGTCTCGCGGGCGCCGGGGCGGGACTCGTCGGCGCCGAGGAGTTCCACGGCGATGCGGTGGGTCTCGCGGCCGACGCGGGCCTCCAGCTCGGTCACGCGCGGGCGCAGCTGTTCCTCGTTGGAGGCGGCGACCCACAGGTGCAGGGCGGCGCGGAAGAGCGGGCCGGTGTAGAGGTCGACCAGGGCGGAGACGACGGCCCGGCGGTCGGCGGCGCCCTCGGGGAAGAGGTCGCGCAGGGCGGTGGAGCGCTGCTCGGCGACGTACTCGACGGCCGCGGTGAACAGGTCCTCGCGGGTCGGGAAGTGGTGCTGGGCGGCGCCGCGGGAGACGCCGGCGCGTTCGGCGACGACGGCGACCGTGGAGCCCGCCCAGCCGTGTTCGGCGAGGCAGGCCACGGCGGCTTCGAGGAGCCGCTGCCGGGTGGCCCGGCTGCGGTCCTGTTTGGGCACGCGCTCACGTTCCGCCGTCGGTCTCACGCGGTCACACCACCCATGCCGGGTCCCGTCTCTCCAGGAAGGCCGTCATCCCCTCCCTGGCCTGGTCGGAGGCGAACAGCCGGGCCGAGAGCGCGGTCAGGGCGGCCGCGTCCCGGTCGAATGCCTCCAGCACCCTAGCCGTGAGCAGCCGCTTGGTCTCGGCCAGGGCCTCGGGTGAGGAGCGGCGCAGGCCGTCGAGGACGGGGGCCAGGGCCGCGTCCACGTCGTCGGCGGCGGCGGTCAGCAGGCCCACGCGCACGGCCTCCTCGGGGGTGAGGCGTTCCCCGGTGAGGCAGTAGCGGGCGACGGCCCGCGGGTCGGTGCGCGGGAGCACCGGCAGGGAGATCACCGCGGGCGCGACGCCGATGCGGACCTCGGTGAAGGCGAAGGTGGCCGCCGTCGACGCGGCCGCGATGTCGCACGCGGCGAGCAGGCCGAGGCCGCCCGCGCGGACGTGTCCGGTGACGCGGGCGACGACCGGGCGGGGCAGTTCGACGATCTGCCGGAGCAGCGCCACCAGCGCGTCCGGGCGGGGCGGGTCGCGCAGGTCGGCGCCGGCGCAGAAGGTGGTGCCGGTGTGGGTGAGGACGACGGCCCGGACGCCCGGGTCGGCGGCGCAGTCGGCGAGGGCGGCGGCGAGGCCGGAGACCAGGGCCGTGGACAGGGCGTTGCGGGTGTCGGTGGCGTCCAGGCTGAGGGTTTCGACGCCCCGCGCGCGGGTGCGGCCGATCGGGGTCACGGCAGCTCCCTCAGTTCGCGGCGCAGGATCTTGCCGGAGGCGGCGCGCGGGACGGTGTCGAGGAAGGTGACGGCGCGGACGCGCTTGTAGGGCGCGACGCGTGCGGAGACGTAAGCCATGATCTCGTTCTCGGTGAGGTCGTCGGCGGTGCCGGTGCGGCGGACCACGAAGGCGTGCGGGATCTCGTTGCCGTCGGGGTCGTGGGTGCCGATGACGGCGGCGTCGGCGATGCCGGGGTGGGTGAGCAGCAGGGCCTCCAGTTCGGCGGGGGCCACCTGGTAGCCCTTGTACTTGATGAGTTCCTTGACCCGGTCGACGATGTACAGCCAGCCGGCTTCATCCACCCGCCCGACGTCTCCCGTGTGCAGCCAGCCGTCGCTGTCGATCAGGGCGGCGGTGGCGTCGGGGCGGCCGAGGTAGCCCTTCATCACCTGCGGGCCGCGGATGAGGATCTCCCCCGCCTCCCCAGGGCCGAGGTCCCTGCCGGGCTCGTCCAGGGAGACGATCCGCATCTCGGTGCCGGCGACGAGTCTGCCGACCGTGCCGGCGGGTGCCTCGTGCAGCCGGTCGAGCGGCACGACATGGCTGCCGGGGGAGAGTTCCGTCATGCCGTAGGCCTGGCCGAGCGGGGGCACGCCGAGGCGTTCGGCGCACGCGCGCGCGAGGTGGGCGTCGAGCGGGGCGGCGGCGCTCATGACGTACTGCACCGAGGAGAGGTCGTAGCGGCCGACCGCGGGGTGCCGGGCGAGGGCGAGGACGATCGGCGGGGCGACGTAGAGGGCGGTGATGCGGTGCTTCTCGATCGCCGCGAGGAAGGTCTCCAGGTCGAAGCGGGGCAGCACGACGACGGTGGCGCCCCTGCGCAGGGGGCCGTTCATCAGGGCGGTGAGGCCGTAGATGTGGAACAGCGGCAGTACGGCGAGGATGCGGTCGCCGGGGCCGAGCGGGACGGCCGGTTCCAGCTGGGCGAGGTTGGTGGCGATCTGCCGGTGGGTGAGCATGACGCCCTTGGGGACGCCGGTGGTGCCGGAGGAGTACGGCAGCGCGGCGAGGTCCTCGGCCGGGTCGAAGGCGAGCCGTGGCTCGGGGGCGGTGGTGGCCGCCATGTCGCCGAGCGAGCGGTGCCCCGAGGCTTTGTCGCACACGAAGATCTCCCGTACCCCGCCCGCGAGTTCGGCGGCCCGGCGGGCGATGTCGAGCAGCGGGGAGACGGTGACGATCCAGCGGGCCGCGCTGTCGCGCAGCTGCCGGGCGAACTCCTCGGCGGTGGCGAGCGGGTGCACCGTGGTGACGGCGGCACCCGCGCGTGTGGCCGCGTAGAAGGCGGTCGGGTAGGCGATCGTGTTGGGGCTGTGCAGGGCGAGGACGTCGCCCTTGCGGACGCCGGCGTCGGCGAGGGCGGCGGCGAGCCGCCGGTGGAACCGGTCCACCTGCGCGTAGCCGAGGGTGGTGCCGTCCGTGCCGTCGATCAGGGCGGGCAGGTCGCCGAAGGCGGCGGCGCCGCCGAGGACGGCCTCGTGGATGGGGAGGTCTACGGGCGGGACGTCTGCGTACTCGCTGCGGAACACGGTTCCTCCTCGCACGGCCGGGTGCGATCAGTACGACTTGGGCAGGCCCAGGGTCTGGTGGGAGACGTAGTTGAGAATCATCTCCCTGCTGACCGGTGCAATACGAGCCACGCGCGCGGCCGTTATCAGCGAGGCGAGACCGAACTCGCGGGTGAGCCCGTTGCCGCCGAGGGTGTGCACGGCCTGGTCGACGGCCTTCACACAGGCCTCTCCGGCCGCGTACTTGGCCATGTTGGCCGCCTCGCCCGCGCCGGTGTCGTCGCCCGCGTCGTAGAGGCGGGCCGCCTTCTGCATCATCAGCCGGGCCAGCTCCAGGTCGATGTGGGCCTGCGCCAGGGGGTGCGCGATGGCCTGGTGGGCGCCGATGGGGGCCTGCCAGACGGTGCGGTCGCGGGCGTACTCGACCGCCCGGGACAGCGCGTAGCGGCCCATGCCGATCGCGAACGCGGCCGTCATGATCCGCTCCGGGTTGAGGCCGGCGAACAGCTGGAGCAGACCGGCGTCCTCGTCGCCGACGAGCGCCTCGGCGGGCAGCCGTACGTCGTCCAGGACCAGCTCGAACTGCTTCTCGGCCGCCTTCAGTTCCATGTCGATGGGCCGCTTCTGAAGGCCCTCGGCGTCTGTCGGCACGATGAACAGGCAGGGCTTGAGGCGTCCGGTGCGGGCGTCCTCGGTGCGGCCGACGATCAGGACGGCGTCGGCCAGGTCGACGCCGGAGATGAAGACCTTGCGGCCGGTGAGCAGCCAGTCGGTGCCGTCGCGGCGGGCGGTGGTGGTGATGCGGTGGGAGTTGGAACCGGCGTCGGGTTCGGTGATGCCGAAGGCCATCAGGCGGCTGCCGTCGGCGAGTCCGGGGAGCCAGGCCCGCGCTTGCGCCTCGGTGCCGAAGCGGGAGATCACCGTGCCGCAGATGGCCGGTGAGACGACGAGCATGAGCAGCGGGGAGCCGGCGGCGCCCAGCTCCTCAAGGACGACGGAGAGTTCGCTGATGCCGCCGCCTCCGCCGCCGTACGCCTCGGGCAGGTTGACGCCGAGGTAGCCGAGCTTGCCGGCCTCGGTCCACAGCTCGGTGGGCGGCTTGCCCTCGGCGACGGTCCGGGTGATGTAGTCGCGGCCGTAGCGCCTGCCGAGGGCGGCCACGGCGGCACGGAGGGCCTTGTGCTCTTCGGATTCGATGACGGGGGTCATGGGGCTCCTAGGAAGAGGGTTGCTGGACGACCGCCAGCAGAGTCCCGGGCTCCACCTGCTGTCCCGGCTCGGCGTGCAGTGCGGTCAGCGTTCCGGTGACCGGTGCCGAGATCTGGTGCTGCATCTTCATCGCCTCCAGCCAGACCAGCGGCTGGCCCGCCGTCACGGCCGCCCCCTCGGCGAGGCCCTCCGCGACGCGTACGACCGTGCCGGGCATCGGGGCGAGCAGGGAGCCGGGGGCGAGCTGGGCGACCGGGTCGGGGAAGCGGGGCAGGGCGGTGAGGCGGGTGGCGTTGACATGGATCTGGTCGCCGTAGCGGGCGATGTCGAACCTGCGCTGCACGCCGTCCACTTCGAGGACGACCAGGTGCGCGTCGGTGTGCACGACGCGCACCCCCTCGGCCACGGGCCCCTGCCGGGTGTGGCGGTAGCGGACCTCGTACTCCTCCCCCGCCATCGCGTACCGCTTCACCTGCGGCTGCGCGGGAACGTTCCGCCAGCCACCGAAGCGGGACCGGCCGGGGGCGTCGGCGAGGGCGGCGGCCAGCGGGGCGTACGGGTCGGGGGCGGGCTCGGTGAGGGCGGCGAGGTGGCGGTCGTAGAAGCCGGTGTCCATACGGGCCCGGACGAACTCCTCGTGCCGCAGGGAACGGACGAGGAGGTCGCGGTTGGTGACCGGGCCGTGCACCGCCGCCTGCTCCAGGGCTCCCGCCAGCCTGCGGATCGCCTCCGCGCGCGTGGGCGCGTGGGCGACGACCTTGGCGAGCATCGGGTCGTAGTGCACGCCGATGGTGTCGCCGTCGGTGTAGCCGGTGTCCAGGCGGACGCCGGGGGGTACGGCGAGCCGGTGCAGGGTGCCGGTCTGCGGGGCCCAGTCCCGGGCGGGGTCCTCCGCGTACAGGCGGGCCTCGATCGCGTGCCCCCGCGCGCGTGGGGGGTCCTTTTCGAGGGCGCGGCCCTCCGCGACGCGGATCTGTTCCGCGACCAGGTCGATGCCGAACACCGCTTCCGTGACGGGGTGTTCGACCTGGAGGCGGGTGTTCATCTCCAGGAAGTGGGCGCGCCCGTCGGCGACGAGGAACTCGACGGTGCCGGCGCCGACGTACGAGACGGCGCGCGCGGCGCGCACGGCCAGGGTGCGCAGCTCGGCCGCGAGCCCCTCGGTGAGTCCGGGCGCCGGGGCCTCCTCGATCACCTTCTGGTGGCGGCGCTGGAGGGAGCAGTCGCGGGTGCCGAGCGGCCAGACCGTGCCGTGGGTGTCGGCGAGGATCTGCACCTCGACATGGCGGCCGTGCTCCAGATACGGCTCCACGAACACCTCGCCGTCACCGAAGGCGCTCGCCGCCTCGGCGCGCGCGCCCTCCAGCGCGGCGGGCAGCTCCTCCAGACGGCGCACGATCCGCATCCCGCGCCCCCCGCCGCCGGCGGCCGCCTTCACCAGGACCGGCAGATCGGCCTCGGTGACCTCGGTCAGCGGCGCCAGCCCCATCAGCCGCTTCGCCCGGGTCTTGGACGCCATCGCCTCGATGGCCTGCGGCGGCGGCCCGATCCAGGTCAGTCCGGCGGCGTGGACGGCACGGGCGAAGTCGGGGCTCTCCGAGAGGAAGCCGTACCCGGGGTGCACGGCGTCCGCGCCGGCGGACAGGGCCGCCTTCACCAGCAGGTCGCCACGGAGATACGTCTCGGCGGGCGCCGCCCCCGGCAGCCGTACCGCCAGATCGGCCACGCGCGCGTGCAGCGCGTCCGCGTCGGCGTCCGAGTGCACGGCGACCGTCCGGATCCCCAACTCGCGGCAGGTCCGGACGATCCGGCAGGCGATCTCGCCGCGGTTGGCCACAAGGAGTGTCGAAATCACGTGATGCCTCACATCCGGAAGACGCCGAAGCCGCCCCGCGCACCCTCGTAGCGGGCGGTGTGGATCGCGGACAGGCACAGGCCGAGGACGGTGCGGGTGTCGCGCGGGTCGATGACGCCGTCGTCGTACAGCCGCCCGGACAGGAACATCGGCAGCGACTCGGACTCGATCTGCTGCTCCACCATGGCGCGCAGGGCGGCGTCCGCGTCCTCGTCGTACGGCTGCCCCTTCGCCGCCGCCGACTGCCGGGCGACGATCGACAGCACGCCCGCGAGCTGCTGCGGGCCCATGACGGCCGACTTGGCGCTGGGCCAGGCGAACAGGAACCGCGGGTCGTAGGCGCGGCCGCACATGCCGTAGTGCCCGGCGCCGTAGGAGGCACCCATGAGCACCGACAGGTGCGGGACGCGGGAGTTGGACACCGCGTTGATCATCATTGCGCCGTGCTTGATGATCCCGCCCTGCTCGTACTCCCTGCCGACCATGTAGCCGGTGGTGTTGTGCAGGAACAGCAGCGGGATGTCGCGCTGGTTGGCCAGCTGGATGAACTGGGCGGCCTTCTGCGACTCCGCGCTGAAGAGGATGCCCTGCGCGTTGGCCAGGACGCCGACCGGGTAGCCGTGCAGGCTCGCCCAGCCGGTGGTCAGGCTGGTGCCGTAGAGCGGCTTGAACTCGTCGAAGTCGGAGCCGTCGACGATCCGGGCGATGACCTCGCGGGGATCGAACGGGGTCCTGAGATCGCCGGGGACGATACCGAGCAGCTCCTCCTCGGCGTACTTGGGCGGCTCGGCCGGGCCGGGGTCCGGGTACGCCTTGCGGTGGTTGAGGCGGGCGACCACCCGGCGCGCCTGCCGCAGGGCGTCCCGCTCGTCCACGGCGAAGTGGTCGGCGAGCCCGGACACGCGCGCGTGCATCTCCGCGCCGCCCAGGGACTCGTCGTCGCTCTCCTCACCGGTGGCCATCTTCACCAGCGGCGGCCCGCCGAGGAACACCTTCGCCCGCTCCTTGACCATGATCACGTGGTCGGACATGCCGGGGACGTAGGCGCCGCCCGCGGTGGAGTTGCCGAAGACCACGGCGACGGTCGGGATACCGGCGGCGGACAGGCGGGTGAGGTCCCGGAAGATGGCGCCGCCGGGGATGAAGATCTCCTTCTGGGAGGGCAGATCGGCGCCGCCCGACTCCACCAGGCTGATGCAGGGCAGCCGGTTGGCGAGCGCGATGTCATTGGCGCGCAGGGCCTTCTTCAGGCTCCAGGGGTTGCTGGCGCCGCCGCGGACGGTCGGGTCGTTGGCGGTGATCAGGCATTCCACGCCCTCCACCACGCCGATGCCGGTGACCAGCGAGGCACCGACGGTGTAGTCGCTGCCCCAGGCGGCCAGCGGGGACAGCTCCAGGAACGGGGTGTCCGGGTCGAGCAGCAGCTCGATGCGCTCCCGGGCGAGCAGCTTGCCGCGCGCGCGGTGCCGGGCGACGTACTTCTCGCCGCCGCCCGCGAGCGCCTTGGCGTGCTCCGCCTCCAGGTCGGCGAGCTTGGCCAGCATGGCCTCGCGGGCCGCGCGATAGGCGGCGCTCGCGGGGTCCAGGGAGGTGCTGAGAACCGTCACAGGAGGGCCTCCGGAATGTCCAGGTGGCGGGAGCGCAGCCATTCGCCGAGGGCCTTGGCCTGCGGGTCGAAACGGGCCTGTGCGGCGACACCGGCGCCGAGGATGCCCTGCACCACGAAGTTCAGGGCGCGCAGGTTCGGCAGCACATGCCGGGTGACGGGCAGCTCCCGGCTCTCGGGGATCAGCTGCCGGAACCTTTCGGCGGTCAGCTCGTGCGCGAGCCACCGCCAGGCGTCGTCGGTGCGCGCCCACACCCCGACGTTGGCGTCGCCGCCCTTGTCGCCGCTGCGCGCCCCGGCGACCAGGCCGAGCGGGGCGCGGCGGGTGGGCCCGGGCGGCAGCGGGTCCGGCAGCGGCGGGGCCGGTACGTCCGTCAGGGGCAGGGTGTCCTGGGGCGGCGGCACAGGGATACGGCGGCCGTCGTCGAGGACGGCCACATGGTCCACGACACCATGGGGGACGGCCACATCCTCGAAGACCCCATAGGGCGCGCCCTTCCCGGGTGGCGCCAGCACATGGAAGCCCGGGTAGCTGGCCAGCGCCAGCTCCACCGCGGCCCCGCTCAGCGCCCGCCCCACCACCTGCTGGTCCGGGTCCCGTACGAGGAGCCGCAGCAGGGCGCTGGCCGTCTCCTCGGTGCCGGCGTCGGCCCGGTCGGTGCGGACCAGCTCCCAGCGGACCTCGGCGGGCGGCGCCTTCGCCAGGGCCTCGCCGAGCTGCTCCCGCACCAGTCGGGCCTTGGCCTCGATGTCGAGACCGGTGAGCACGAAGACGACCTCGTTGCGGAAGCCGCCCAGCCGGTTGAGCCCGGCTTTCAGGGTGGGCGGCGGGGCCTCGCCGCGCACTCCCTCGATCCGTACCCGGTCCGGCCCGTCCTGGGCGAGCCGTACGGTGTCCAGCCGGGCGGTGACGTCCGGCCCGGCGTACCGGCCGCCGCCCGTCTCGTACAGCAGCTGCGCGGTGACCGTGCCGACGTCGACCAGGCCGCCGGTGCCGGGGTGCTTGGTGATCACGCTGCTGCCGTCGGCGTGGATCTCGGCCAGCGGGAAGCCGGGGCGGCGCACGTCCGCCTCCTGGAAGAAGGCGTAGTTGCCGCCGGTGGCCTGGGTGCCGCACTCCAGCACATGTCCGGCGACGACGGCGCCCGCGAGCCGGTCGTACTCCCCGGGGCCCCAGCCGAAGTGCGCGGCCGCCGGCCCGGTGACCAGGGCCGCGTCCGTCACCCGCCCGGTGACCACGACGTCCGCGCCCGCCCGCAGGCACGCGGCGATGCCGAACCCGCCGAGGTAGGCGTGGGCGGCGAGGGCGTCGGAGGCGGTCCCCCCTGGCCGAGCGGGGCCGAGCGCCTGCGGGAGGGCGCCGGTCAGGTCGTCGCCCTCGACGTGCGCGACGCGCAGCGGAATGCCGAGCCGGGCGGCCGACGTCCGGACGGCGTCGGCGAGGCCCGCCGGGTTGAGCCCGCCCGCGTTGGTGACGATCCGCACCCCGCGCTCCCGGACCAGGCCGAGGCACTCCTCCAGCTGGCGCGGAAAGGTGCGGGCGTATCCGGCCGAGGGGTCCTTCAGCCGGTCCCGGGCGAGGATGAGCATGGTGAGTTCGGCGAGGTAGTCGCCGGTGAGGACGTCGACCTCGCCGCCGGTGAGCATCTCGCGCAGCGCTGCGAAGCGGTCGCCGTAGAAGCCGGAGAAGTTGCCGACGCGCAGGACCGTCACGCCTGGCCCCCCTTCGCCGGGCGGCCGCTGCCGGGCGGACCGGCGAAGGCCTGGGCGATGTCCAGCCAGCGGTCGGCGTCCGGGCCGGTGGCGGTCAGCGCGAGGTCCGCGCGGTGGGCCCGCTGGGTGACGAGCAGGCAGAAGTCCGGCGCGGGACCGGTGACGCGCTGCGGGGCGTCCGCGGGGCCGTAGCCCCAGGTCGCGCCGGACGGGGCGGTCAGCTCCACGCGGAAGGCGTCGGCGGGTGGGGTGAGTCCATGGACGGTGAAGGCGAAGTCCCGAGTGCGCACACCGAGTCGCGCCACATGCCGGAGCCGGTCGGTGGGTGGGCGCATCACACCCAGCGCGTCGGCGACGTCCAGCCCATGGGCCCAGGTCTCCATAAGACGGGCCGTGGCCATCGAGGCGACCGACATGGGCGGGCCGTACCACGGCAGACGCGCGTCGGGCGGGGCCGCCCGCAGCGCCCGGTCGAGGGCCTCGCGGCCCTCGCGCCAGGCCCGCAGCAGCTCGTCCGGCGGGCGCCGGGCGCCCTCCGCCGCGCCCTCGTCCACGAACGAGTCCGGGGCGGTGAGCGCCTTCTCGACCAGCGCCTGGAAGGCGGCGGGGTCGGTGGCGGCCAGCAGCGCCGAGTGGTCGGTCCAGGCGAGGTGGGCGATCTGGTGGGCGAGGGTCCAGCCGGGCGCGGGGGTGGGAAGCGCCCACTGCGCGGCGCTCAACTCGGCCACGAGCAGGTCGAGTTCCTCACTCTCCGCACGCAGGTCGTCGATGACGGGCGTCGGGTCGGCCATGAGGGGAGCATGGCAGTGGGGGTGGAAACAATCAAGCGTGCTTGCATGAATTTCTGGCCGATGTATGCGGCGAGGGGGTGGGCCCTTAGGCCATGGGCCCACGCCATGTGTGCGTACGACGTGTGCGCCCACGACATATGGGCCGGGCCTCGACGCGAGGGCCTACGGCATGTGGGTCGGCCCGCCGACGTGCGGGCCTACGACATATGGGTCGGCCCGCCGACGTGCGGGCCTACGACATATGGGTCGGCCCGCCGACGTGCGGGCCTACGACATGTGGACCTACGAGGTGTGGGCGCGCCCCACCTGGGTGCGTACCGCGCCGACGCTCGCCGCGATGACCAGGGCGATGGCCGCCACCTGGGCCGGGGAGAGGGTCTGGCCGAGGATCAGGAAGCCGGCCGTCGCCGCGAGGGCCGGTTCCAGACTCATCAGGATGGCGAAGGTGGAGGCGGGCAGGCGGCGCAGGGCCAGGAGTTCGAGGGTGTAGGGCAGGACCGAGGAAAGCAGGGCCACGGCCGCGCCGAGACCGGCGGTGGTGGGGTTCAGCAGACGGGTGCCGGCCGAGGCGATGCCCAGGGGGAGGAAGACAAGGGCCGCGACCCCCATGGCGAGGGCCAGGCCGTCGGCCTGGGGGAAGCGGCGGCCCGTGCGGGCGCTGAAGACGATGTAGGTGGCCCACATGGCTCCGGCGCCCAGGGCGAACCCCACGCCTACCGGATCGAGGTCGCTGAAGCCCCCGCCGCCCAGCAGGAAGACACCGGCCAGGGCCAGGGCCGCCCACACCGCGTTGATCGCGCGGCGGGAGGCCAGCACGGACAGCGTGAGCGGGCCGAGGACCTCCAGGGTGACCGCGGGACCGAGCGGGATGCGGGCCACCGCCTCGTAGAAGAGGCCGTTCATCGCACCCATGGCGAGGCCGAAGGCGACCACCGTGCCCCAGTCGGTACGGGAGTGGCCGCGCAGCCGGGGCCGGCAGACCAGGAGCAGGACGACCGCCGCCGCGACGAGTCGCAGGGTGACCACGCCCAGCGCTCCGGCCCGCGGCATCAGCGTCACCGCGAGCGCACCGCCGAACTGCACCGAGACACCGCCGGCCAGGACCAGTCCGACGGGGCCGAGCGAGCCGAGGCGCCGCGGTGCGCGAGCGGTGCCGGTGGCGGTGGCAGAGGCGGCCGGGGTCGGGGTGGCGGTACCGGAGGGGGTCACGGGCGGTCCAGGTGCTCGATCGGGCTCGTTCAGCGGGATGTACTACCTGGTCCAGGTTAGGGAACCCGGACAGGGGCGTGAACCCTTTATGTAACTGTCCCACATGCTGACATCGGATGCCCGGCCAGACCCCCCTCACCCCCACAGCGGTATGCACAGTTCGCCCGTTATGAGCCTGGATGATGCTCGTCCAGCGCCTCCGCCAGGACCTCCGCCAGGTGGCGGCCGCGCACTCCTGCCAGTTGCTCCAGTTGCGTACGGCAGGAGAAGCCGTCCGCGAGGACCACCGCCTGGCCCGGGGCGCTGCGCACGGACGGCAGGAGCTGTTCCTCCGCACAGGCCCGGGACACCTCGAAGTGGCCCTTCTCGAAGCCGAAGTTGCCGGCCAGGCCGCAGCAGCCCCCGGCGAGTTCGCCGCTGAGTCCGGCGGCCTCGCGCAGCCGGCGGTCGGCGGTGTCGCCGAGGACCGCGTGCTGATGGCAGTGGGTCTGTCCGGTGACCGGGCGGTCGACGGCGGGCGGGGTCCAGTGCGAGGCGTGGCGCTCCAGGGTCTCGGCGAAGGTGCGGACCGCGGAGGCGAGCCGGGCGGCGCGGGGGTCGTCGGGCAGCAGCTCGGGCAGGTCGGCGCGCAGGGCCGCCGCACAGCTGGGTTCGAGCACGACGACCGGGGCCCCGGCCCGCAGCACGGGTTCCATCAGGTCCAGGGTGCGGCGCAGCACCGCGCGGGCGCGGTCGAGCTGGCCGGTGGAGACATAGGTGAGCCCGCAGCAGACGCGGCCCCGGCGGGCGGCCAGCAGCGCGGTCGCCGAACGGGTCCGGCCGTCGCCGATCGCGCCCCGGCGCGGCAGCATCGTCGGCGGCAGGGCCACCCGCAGCCCGGCGGCCTCCAGGATGCGGACGGCGGCCCGCCCGACGGACGGGGACAGATGCTCGGTGAAGGTGTCCGGCCACAGCACCACCAGGTCCCCGGTGCCTCCGGCCGGTGCGCGCCGCCGCCACCAGCCGCTGAAGGTGCCGGTTGCCAGCCGGGGCAGGCCCCGCTCGGGGGTGATCCCGCCCAGGCGTTTCGCCACGGCCGCCACTGCCGGTACGGCGGCGAGCGCGTTGACAAGGGGGGCCGTGCGGGTGCGGGCGACGGCGCGCAGCCACTCGGGCAGCCGGCCCATGGTGTGGTGGGCGGCCGGGCGGCGGCGGCCGGCGTAGTGGTGGTGCAGGAACTCCGCCTTGTAGGTGGCCATGTCGACGCCGACCGGGCAGTCCGAGCGGCAGCCCTTGCAGGACAGGCAGAGGTCCAGGGCGTCCTTGACCTCCGGTGACCGCCAGCCGTCGGTGACCAGTTCGCCCGCGAGCATCTCGTGCAGCAGCCGGGCCCGGCCCCGGGTGGAGTGCCGCTCCTCGCCGGTGGCGCGGAAGGAGGGGCACATCACGGCGGGGCCGGAGACGGTCGTCGTACGGCACTTGGCGACGCCGACGCAGCGGCGGACGGCCGCGCGGAAGTCGCCGCCGTCGGCCGGGTAGCCGAAGGCCACCTCGACCGGCTCGCGGGGCAGCACCGAGAAGCGCAGGTTCTCGTCCAGCCGGGCCGGGCGGACCAGCATGCCGGGGTTGAGGAGGTCGTCGGGGTCCCAGACCGCCTTGGCCCGCTCGAAGAGCCGGACCGTCTCCTCGCCGTACATGCGGGGCAGCAGCTCGGCCCGTGCCTGGCCGTCGCCGTGCTCCCCGGACAGCGAGCCGCCGTGGCCGACGACCAGGTCGGCGAGTTCCTCGGAGAAGCGGCGGAAGCGGCCCACGCCCGCCTCGCTGAGGAGGTCGAAGTCGATCCGGACGTGGATGCAGCCGTCGCCGAAGTGGCCGTACGGCGTGCCGCGCAGGCCGTGGGCCGCCAGCAGGGCGCGGAAGTCGCGGAGGTAGGCGCCGAGCCGGGCGGGCGGCACCGCGCAGTCCTCCCAGCCGGGCCAGGCCTCCGCGCCGAGTCCGCGGCCGGGCGCGGGCAGGTCGGGGGTGTGCTGCCCCTCGGGAAGGGGCGGGAAGGAGGCGTCCCGCCCGTCGGGGACGGGCCGGCGGGGGGTGCCGGGGGGAATGCGGGTGGCGGTGCCGCTCGCGTCCTCGCGGATGCGCCACAGGGTGCGCTGGGCGGCCGGGTCAACCACCACCGACGCGTCCAACACGTCGGCCGCGCGGACGATTTCCTCCGCACGCGCGCGTGCCTCGGCCGGCGACTCCCCACCGGTCTCCACGAACAGCCAGGCACCGCCCCTGGGCAGCCCGGCCGGTGAGCGCACCAGGTCGGCCGCCATGCCCTCCACGGTCAGCGGCCCGAGGGGCAGCAGCCCGGCCGCGGCCTCGGCGGCGGCGCTCTCGTCGCCGTACCCCAGCACGGCCAGGGCGCGGGCGCGGGGTGCCGCCACCAGCCGTACGACCGCCTCGGTGAGGATGCCGAGGGTGCCCTCGGAGCCGCAGAAGGAGCGGGCGACGTCGGCGCCCTTCTCGGGCAGCAGCGCGTCCAGCGCATACCCCGAGATACGGCGGGGCAGGTCCGGGAAGCCCGTGCGCAGCCGGGCCAGCTCGCCCTCCGCCAGCTCCCGCAGCCCCTCCGGCGCCCCGGCCCAGCCCTGCCCGAGCCGCAGCCGCCGCCCCCGCGCGGTGAGGACGGACAGCTCCCGCACGCTGTCCGCGGTGGTGCCCCAGGCGACCGAGTGCGAGCCGCAGGAGTTGTTGCCGATCATCCCGCCGAGCGTGCAGCGGCTGTGGGTGGACGGGTCCGGGCCGAAGCGCAGGCCGTGCGGGGCGGCGGCCTCCTGGAGCCGGTCCAGCACCAGACCGGGCTGTACGACGGCGGTCCGCGCCTCCGGGTCCAGCTCCAGCAGCCGGTTCATGTGCCGGGTGAAGTCCAGCACCACCCCGGTGCCGGTCGCCTGCCCGGCGATCGAGGTGCCCCCGCCGCGCGCCACCACCGGCACGCCGCGCGCCCGGCACACCTCCAGCACGGCCGCGACGTCGTCCGCGTCGCGGGGGGCGACGACGCCCAGCGGGACCCGCCGGTAGTTGGACGCGTCCATCGTCACGAGCGCCCGGGTGGTGACATCGAACCCGACCTCGCCCCGAACGGCGCCGCGCAGCTCTGCTTCGAGACCCGTGAGATCCGTGAGATCCGTCATGCGTCCAGGATGCGCCCGATCACGCTCCGTCACCGAAACTTTTCCACAGGGTCGCCCATATCGTCGTACAAATTCACAAGTCCACGAACCGTCGATCTCGTCTCATCGGACGGACACCGTTCCATCCGGTTTCACCCAGCCGATACCCTCCGACTCGTGGCCGACATCCAGATCCCCGCTGACATCAAGCCCGCCGACGGACGCTTCGGTGCGGGCCCCTCCAAGGTGCGGACCGAGGCGCTGGACGCCCTCGCCGCCACCGGTACGTCCCTCATGGGCACCTCCCACCGCCAGGCGCCCGTCAAGAACCTGGTGGGCCAGGTCCGCGAGGGCATCAGCTCCCTGTTCTCCCTGCCCGAGGGGTACGAGGTCGTCCTCGGCAACGGCGGCTCCACCGCCTTCTGGGACATCGCCACCCACGGACTGATCGAGAACAAGTCCCAGCACCTCACCTTCGGCGAGTTCTCCTCGAAGTTCGCCAAGGCCGCCAAGCTCGCCCCCTGGCTGGCCGAGCCGACCGTCATCGCCGGCGACCCGGGCACCCACCCGGAGGCGCGGGCCGAGGCCGGCGTCGACGTCTACGCCTTCACCCACAACGAGACCTCGACCGGCGTCGCCATGCCGATCAAGCGGGTCGAGGGTGCCGACGAAGGCGCGCTGGTCCTGGTGGACGCCACCTCCGGCGCCGGCGGTCTCCCGGTGGACGTGTCCGAGACCGACGTCTACTACTTCGCCCCGCAGAAGTCCTTCGCCTCCGACGGCGGCCTGTGGATCGGTGTCTTCTCCCCGGCCGCGATCGAGCGCGCCGAGCGCGTCCACGCGTCCGGCCGCCACATCCCGGAGTTCTTCAGCCTGCCGACGGCGATCGACAACTCCCGCAAGAACCAGACGTACAACACCCCGGCGCTCGCCACCCTCTTCCTGCTGAACCAGCAGCTGGAGTGGCTCAACGGCCACGGCGGTCTCGCCTGGTCCGCGGCCCGCACCAAGGACTCCTCGACCCGCCTGTACACCTGGGCGGAGGAGTCCAAGTACGCCACCCCGTTCGTCACCGAGCCGGCCAAGCGCTCCCAGGTCATCGGCACGATCGACTTCTCCGACGAGGTCGACGCGGCCGCCGTCGCCAAGGTGCTGCGCGCCAACGGCATCGTGGACACCGAGCCCTACCGCAAGCTCGGCCGCAACCAGCTGCGCATCGCGATGTTCCCGGCGGTCGACCCGGCGGACGTCGAGGCGCTGACGCACTGCATCGACTACGTCATCGAGAAGCTCTGACCTCTCGGCACGTACGACGAAGGGCGCCCGGTGATCGTCACCGGGCGCCCTTCGCGGCTACGGAACCCTGCTCTCCCTCTCCGGCGAACAGCTCTTCGGCGACCGTCGCGGTCAGGGAGCGGTCGAGCCAGGCTTCCAGCACGTCGAGCTCGGTGCAGGCCATGACCCGCTCGCGGACGGCGTCGGAGACCTCGATGCCCCGCGCATCAAGAACCCGAAGAACGGCCTTCGCCTCGCCCTTCGCCTCCCCGTAGGCGACGACCTTCCGCCAAGCCTCCTCCATCACGGTGCCCGCGCCAGGGAAGACCGGGGTGTACACGTCCATCAGCTTCCTCCAGTGGTCACGGGCCGGGCCGTCACCCAGACCCATCTCGATGATTTCTGCCCACTCCTGATGGGGCCCCACCACCGGCCCGACCTCGTCCAGTATGGCAAGCACACCCGGATCTTTGGCGTGGGCGAGCACGGAGAACACGGTGGCGGGAAGGTCCTTCGCCGCCTCGTCCGGGTCGGTGATGACCGGCAGGTTCTTCGGTCCCAGCACCAGCGGGAAGACCTGCATGCTGGTGTGGAAGTCGCTACCGATGCGAATGGGCTCCGCAGCCCAGGACGCCGTTTTCTTATCCTGGCACACGACCAACAGGATGGGCGGCAGCCGGTACTTGGCGTACAGATGCGCCATGTAGTACGTCCAGCTGTTGTGCTTGTCGCGGTCCGGCTTGCCCTGCGACTCGACGGCGAGCAGAAAACCGCCCTCGCTCCCGGCCGTCCGGACCCGGAAGAGGCTGTCGACCCTCCGCTCCAACGGCCTGATCTCGGTGAGGTCGGTGTCCAGCGGCTCGATCGAGTGGTACTCGGGGAACTCCATACCCGCCCGCGGCAGGAGCCGGGCGAGCAGATCCGGCTCCTTGCGGAAGATGTGGTGCATGGTGTCATGCGGTGAGCTGACCATGCGACGGAACGTAGCCACGGGAGCCCGATCAGCCGGGGTGTACGGCGGAAGGGTCAGTCGGATGAGTGAATACGCCTTTGGAATATGCAGAACAGTCCTCCGACCTTGATGCTCCGGCGGACGCGGGCGATCACTTGCTGGGCCTCGGCGCCGAAAACGGCGGACTCGGCGAAGGTGTCCCAGACGCGGCGGCCCAAAGCGATCGTTTCGGCGTCGTCGAGCCAGAGTTCGGCGTGCCAGTCCTCGACCACGGCCAGGCGATCGTCCAGCACGACGAACGAGTTGCCGAGGGGCCCTCGGGGACCGCCTCCGACGCCCTCGCCCTGGTGACCTGTTCGCCGAACCGAGGGCGCCGCGAGCTGGGCTGTCCGCTCAGCCCCCCATCGACGGGTCCGGCGTCAGCAGGGCGAAGGCCGCTCCCGTCGGGTCCAGGAGCATGGCCAGGCGGCCCACTCCCTCGACGTCCATCGCCGGGATGAGCACCGTGGCGCCGGCCTCCGTCGCCGTGGCCACCGTGGCGTCGCAGTCGGCCACCGCGAAGTAGGGGTGCCACTCCGGGGTGGTACCGGCGTCCAGGTGCTGCTGTTGCAGCTGCATGATGCCGCCCTGGCCCGCCTCCTGGCCGCCCCCGGCCGGGGACACCACCGTGTAGGCGAGGTCCGGGTCCAGGGGCCAGTCCTGGAACTGCCAGGAGAACACCGCGCCGTAGAAGGCCCGGGCCGCCGCCGTGTCGGTGGTGTACAGCTCGGTCCAGCACAGGGCTCCCGGCACCCCGACGGTCTCGAAACCGGTTGTCTCGCCCGGCTGCCATACGGCGAAGTCCGCACCGGTGGAGTCGGTGAACTGGGCCATGCGCCCCGCGGAGAAGACGTCGGCGGGGGCGACGCGCACCCTGCCGCCCGCCCGCTTCACGGCCTCGGCGGTGGCGTCCGCGTCGGGGGTGTGGAAGTAGACCGTCCAGGAGGACGCGGCCCCCTCCTCGGTCAGCGGGCCGATCCCGCCGACCACCTTGCCGTCGAGCCTGAAGAACCCGTAGCCCCCGGCGTCGGGTCCGGCCGACTGGAGTTCCCAGCCGAACACCGTGCCGTAGAAGGCGGCGGCCGCAGCGGTGTCGGGCGTTCCCAGGTCGAGCCAGTTCGGCGCGCCCGGGACGAAGTCGGTCGAGAGCACGGCAGCGTCCTCCAGTGTGGTGGGTCATGGACCGGTGGACACTTTGCCGCATTGTCGGGCGAAAGCTGATATTTGGTTGCGCGTCGGGCTGGAAAGTCGTCAGCCGTGCGGCGAGGGCCCGCACCCCCCGGAGGAGATGCGGGCCCTCGCCGTGGTCAGGCCCGGTATCCGCCGCCCGTCAGGAGGCGGTGCAGCTCACGCTCGGTACGGCGGCGCCGCCCGGCGCCGCGCCGAAGCCGAAGCTCGCCGAACCGCCCGCCGGCACACTGCCGTTCTGCGGTGCGTTCACGGCCGTGACCGTCGAGCCGCTCTGCGTGTACGTCGCGTTCCACATATTGCTGATCCGCTGCGAGCCGCTCCACGTCCACGTCACCTTCCAGGACGACAGCGCGGTCGTGCCGGTGTTCCGCACCGTCACATCGGCGTTGAAGCCGCTCCCCCAGTCGCTGCTGACGGAGTAGGTCGCGCTGCAACTCGCCGAGGTGCCCCCGCCGCCACCGCCACCGCCACCGCCACCACCGCTTCCCGAGCTGCCGAACAGCGGTGCCTTGATGCTGGTCAGGTATCCGTCCTTGGCGGTGTCCACGGTCGCCCAGTCGTCCTTGAGGATGCCGCCCGTGTCCCCCGAGTCGGGGTTCCAGGACCAGAACGTCCACTGGAAGGCGTCGGCCCCGTACGTCGACGTCGGCCTCAGGTAACTCACCAGCGCCGCCAGCCACTTCTGGTCGACGGTCGACTGGAGCGTCGTACCGAATTCACCGACCCACACCGGGGCGATGTTCTGCCTGAAGATGTAGCCCCAGTACTTGTCCCAGATGCCCGGCATGTTGGCCGGGAAGGACGGATCGCTGAACCAGCTCTGCTGGGCGACGCTGGTGGCGTAGTCGTGGGCGGAGTACACCACCCGGTTGGGCACGCTGAGCCGCACCGGGTACTGGCCGACGCCCATCAGATTGCCGCCCCACCAGTACGAGGCGCCGTTGTACGACTGCACGCCCTCGACGAAGACCAGCAGATTCGGGTTGACGGACAGCACCGCGTTACCGGCCCGCTCGGCGGCCAGGCGCCAGTCGGTGGCCTGGTCGCCGCAGCCCCAACAGGCGGGATCGTGGGGCTCGTTGTGCAGGTCGATGCCGATGACCGTGTCCTGGTTGAGATAGCGGGTCGCCAGCGCCTTGAGGTCGGCGATCCACGTCGACTCGGGGACGGAGGAGGTGTACCAGAGCGCCGACTGGCCCGCGGAGTCCGGGCGGTGCCGGTCCAGAATGACCTTCAGGCCGTCCTGGCCAGCGTACGCCACGACCTTGTCCATGACCTGGAGCGAGGTCAGGCCCTGGAGGTCGGTGTTCTTCCCGCCGGAGAAGTCGATGCTGTCGGGCATCGCGCCCGGCTTGAAGATGTCGTCGCTGTAGGGCAGCCGGATGGTGTTGTAGCCGAGCGACCGCATCTGGTCGATCATGCTCTTGTAGTCCCGGGACCACAGGCCGTGGACCACCTTGTTGGTGGTCTCGAAGCCGAACCAGTTGACCCCGGCGATACGCACCGGATGACCGGCCGCGTCCAGGATCTGGCGGCCGCTGGTGTGCCAGTAACCGGCCCCGGGTGCGGTGTCCGCGTGGGCGGTCTGCGCCCCGGCCAGCCCCGCCAGGGGCAACAGGAGCGCCGCCCCGGCCGCGCACAGGGCTCTTCGCAAACTGCGGAACATGTGCCTGGTCTCCTCTCGGAGGTGCGGCCCCGGAACTATGGGAGCGCTCCCATAAACCGCTCGCCTCCAGCCAACCCGGAGACCATGCGCACGTCAAGATTTCGGTCGGGAACAGCGGGTGCCGCTCGGCCCCCTCACCCCCGTCGCCGCAGCCTGCGCAGCCCGAGCAGGGCGAGCGCGCCCACGGCGATGACGGCCGCGCCGACCCCGACGCCGGAGCCGCTCCCGAACCCGGTGAGACCCGAGCCGCCCCCGGAGGCCGCGCTCGCGCTGCCGCCCGGTTCGTCGTCGGAGGGGCGGCCGGGCGCGTCCTTCGCCTCCACCGCACTCTCCGCGCCCTCGCTGCCGTACAGCAGCTTCGTCCCGTCCGGGGAGTAGCTGAGACCCTCGCCCTGTCCCTGCAACGGCACGTCCAGCTGGCCCGCGCGTTTGATCCGGCCGCCGTTCCAGTCGTAGTAGATCCCGCCGAAGTAGCCGCGCACGGCGAGCTGCCGGCCGTCCGGGGAGAAGGCCGCGTCGGTGGCCCACAGGTCGACCGGGGCGACGGGCTTGAAGATGTTCGCGCCGGAGGTGGAGAGGGTGGCCGGGCCCTCGTAGAGATGCCCGCCGTCCTGCTTCTTGTCGATGATGTAGACGCGCCCGGTCTTCGGGTGGACGACCAGCGACTCGGCGTCCCGCGGACCGTCCTCGTACTTCACCACGTACTGCGTGGCGGTGACCGTCTGGTCCTTGAGGACCTTCGGCTCGGGCAGCCGGTAGATCCAGACGTACGGCCATCTGCCGCCGAAGTTGTCACCGATGTCGCCGACGTAGATCTCGTCGTGCGGGCCGACGGAGATCGCCTCCACATCGCGCGGGGAGCCGACACCGCGCAGGGTGATACGGGCGACCGTCTTCCCGGTCGCGCTGTCCACGGCGTAGATGTACGGCCCGTCGCCGCTGTCATTGTGCGTCCAGTAGATGCCGGGGTGCAGATGCGAGGCGGCGAGCCCGCTGGACTCGGCGATCCGGGGGTCCTTCAGGGTGAATCCCTGGTCACCGGCGCCGTCGGCCGGGGCGGCGGAGGCGGGGACCGCGGGCAGCGCGCAGACGCCGGCGAGCAGCGCTCCGGCGGACAGGGCTCGGGCGAGGCGGGCGGACGATCGACGCATCCCCCAAGCCTGCCATCCCCGCTCCGCGTTCACCGGCCGAGGCGGCCAGGTGGTGGCCCAGGGTCCCCACGGGTGGGGGCCCGGGGGTGGCCCAGGGGTGACCCAGGAGTGACCCGCGTGGCGGCCGGCGTGGCGGCCCTCACATCCCATGCGCACGCGTGATCGTCCATCATGAGCGGATGCTCAGGTTCATGCCCGTAGGCGACTCCATGACCATCGGAAGCGCGGGCGAACACACATGGCGTTACCGGCTGTGGCGGCATCTGTGCACGGCGTACGACGGTCCTTTCACCTTCGTCGGCCCGCGCGAGACGCTGTACGACAAGCAGACCGAGGCCCCGACCTCCCTCGCCTACGCCGAGCCCGACTTCCCCCGCGCCCACCTGGCCGGCTGGGGCGAGGGCTGGCTGCACATGGCCCCGCTGATCGGCCCGGCGGTGCGGGAGCACCGGGCGGATGTGCTGCTGGTCTCGCTCGGACTGATCGACCTGGGCTTCTACACCAACGCCGAGCAGACCGCGGAGAACGTACGGGCCTTCGTCACCGGCGCCCGGGCGGCGAACCCGCGCATCCGCACGGTGCTGCTGCCGGTCATACCGAACATACGGGCCGAGGCCGACGCGCCCTTCGCCGCGCAGGTCGACCTCTTCAACGACCTCCTCGCGAAAACGGCCGCCGACCTGGACGAGCCCCGCTCGCCCCTCCTGCTGGCCTCGCCGCCACGGCCGTACGACATCCACACCGACACCTACGACGGCACCCATCCCAACGCGAGCGGTGAGCACCGGATCGCGGAGGCGTTCGCCGGGGCGATGCGGGAGGCGTGGGGACTCGGACAGAGGTTCGTGGCCGGAACGGATTGACCTGACTGCGGCGTCTCCTCGTCACCGTGCATATCGTTGAACCGCGCGGCTGCACTCGTCCGTGGGCAGCCGCGGAGGAGCGCCACGATGACCGTCCTCGAAGACAGGATCGAGATGGCCGAGGAGAGCGGCGAGCTGACTCTGGACGTCATGTTCGAGTGGCTCGACAAGATGCCCATCCCCGAGGGAACGAAAGTCGAGATCGTCGGGGGGCACATCTTCATGTCGCCGCAGCGGGCCAACCACTGGGAGATCATTTTCCGCGTCCTGGATCAGTTGCGGAGCACGTATCCGATCGAGCGGCTGGCATCAGACGTACGCATCGACTTCCCGGGGCATCTGAACGGTTTCGCCTGTGATGTGGCAGCGCTGGCCAAGGGATCCGTAAAGGACGACAAAGGCCGCTTTCGTTATCAGGACGTCGAATTCGTCGCCGAAGTCATCTCCAGGGACACCGCGCGCAACGACTACGGCCCCAAGAAGACCGCCTACGCCACCGCCGAAGTCCCCGTCTACCTCATCGTCGACCCGTACCAGGGCAGGTGCCATCTGCACACCCAGCCCAAGGACGGCGAGTACCTCAGCGAGCTGACCGTCGTCTTCGGAGCGGACCTCGACATGACCACCACCCCCCTCGGCCTCACCCTCAAGACCGACGAGTTCCCCCGCGACTGACCAACTCCCCTTGCCTTGAGCGCACTCCAGGACGTTGGCTGGTGGACCATGAAGTACACGCAGCTTGGACGCACGGGGCTCAAGGTCAGCCGGCTCGTCCTCGGGACGATGAACTTCGGTCCACAGACCGAGGAGGCCGACAGCCACGCCATCATGGACGCGGCGCTGGACGCGGGCATCAACTTCTTCGACACCGCCAACGTCTACGGATGGGGCGAGAACAAGGGCCGGACCGAGAGCATCATCGGCAACTGGTTCGCCCAGGGCGGCGGACGGCGCGACAAGGTCGTGCTCGCCACCAAGGTGTACGCACACATGGGCGCGGACGGCGACGACGTCTGGCCCAACCACGACAAGCTCTCCGCCCTCAACATCCGGCGGGCCGTCGACGCCAGTCTGAAGCGGCTGCAGACCGACCACATCGACGTCTACCAGTTCCACCACATCGACCGGAACACCCCCTTCGACGAGATCTGGCAGGCCATCGACGTCCTGGTCCAGCAGGGCAAGATCCTCTACGCCGGCTCCTCCAACTTCCCCGGCTACAAGATCGCCCAGGCCAACGAGACCGCCGCCCGCCGCGGCGGCACCCTCGGCCTGGTCAGCGAGCAGTGCCTGTACAACCTCTACGAGCGGCGCGCCGAGATGGAGGTGCTCCCGGCCGCGCAGGAGTACGGCCTCGGGGTCATCCCCTGGTCCCCGCTGCACGGCGGCCTGCTCGGCGGGGTGATCAAGAAGGAGGGGCAGGGCGCGCGCCGGGCCTCCGGGCGGGCCGCCCAGGTCCTCGCCGACCCGGCCGCCCGCGCCCGGGTCCAGTCGTACGAGGATCTTCTCGACAAGCACGGTCTGGAGCCCGGCGAGGCCGCCCTGGCCTGGCTGCTCACCCGGCCCGCGGTGACCGGCCCGATCGTCGGCCCGCGCACCGCCGAGCAGCTGGAGTCCGCGCTGCGGGCGGTCGAGCTGGAGCTGAGCGAGGAGGTGCTGGCCGACCTGGACGAGATCTTCCCGGGGCCGGGACCGTCGCCGGAGGCCTTCGCCTGGTGACCGAGGGTGCACGGGGGCGCGGGGGCGCATGCGAGATGCGGCCCCGCAGGCCCCCGGGCGCTACCTGACGGCCGACGCCAAGGCGACGACCGCAAACATCAACACCAACACACCGGCCATGATCCGGTTTCGCGTCTTCGGGTCCACGCCATCGAGCCTAACCGGCCCCGCCCAGTGCCCAGCGGGCGACCGCCTCGTAGCGGGGCTGTTCCCCCGGCACTCCGGACCGGGGCAGGTTGCTGCGCACCAGGGCCAGGTCGGTCACGGTCCAGGTGTCTCCGGTGAACTCGCGCAGGAGCTGCACATACGGCCGTACGTCGACCGCCTCCCGGCTTCTGGCCAGCGTCAGGTGGGCCTTGTAGCGGCGGTGTTCGCCCATCGGCAGGCCCGCCTTGCGGGCCGCCGCCTCGGCGCGGTCGGCCAGCAGGCGCAGCGCCTCCACCTCGCCCGACGCGCCGGTCCACAGCGCCCGGCCCTGCCCGAACTGGCCCCCGCCGGAGAGGGCCAGCTCGAAGGGGTCCGTACGGTGGGCCGCGCGGGCCAGCCGGTCCGACAGGTCCGGTACGAGATCGTCGGCGACCTCGCCGTAGAAGGCGAGGGTGAAGTGCCAGCCGGGGCGTCCCGTCCAGCGCAGGCCGGCGGCGCCCGGCAGCTGCTTCAACCGGTCGACTTCGGCGGCGAGTTGGCGGGTGATGTCCTCCGGGGGCAGTACGGCGGCGAAGAGTCTCATGCCCTCACCATC
This sequence comes from Streptomyces sp. NPDC001606, assembly GCF_053596835.1. NCBI lineage: Bacteria > Bacillati > Actinomycetota > Actinomycetes > Kitasatosporales > Streptomycetaceae > Streptomyces > Streptomyces sp. NPDC001606. The sequence continues at coordinate 56,178 of NZ_JBSFHC010000021.1, read as the reverse complement.
CCAGACCGAAATGCCGTCGCCTCCCCATGACGGCGCGGGCAGGATGGGCCCATGACGATCAGCATCCGCACCGGTGGCCCCGACGACGCTCCCCTCATCCTCGGCATGCTCGACAGCGCCGTGGAGTGGCTCGTCTCACAGGGGCGGACCGGGCAGTGGGGGACCGAGCCATGGTCGACGAACGAGCGGGCCGTGGAGCTGGTGCACCGGTACGCCGCCGAGGGCACCCCGTACATCGCCGAGATAGACGGCACGCCCGCCGCCACGCTGACCCTGAGCAAGCGCCCGGGGTCCTATCTGGAGCCCGCCGACGAACCCGAGCGGTACATCCACCTCTTTGCCACCGACCGCCGTTTCAGGGGGCGGGGTGCGGGGGCGGCGCTGCTCGCGCACGCGGCGGAGGAGACGCGGCGGGCCGGGGTGTCCTTGCTGCGGGTGGACTGCTACGCGGGGGACGACGGGAAGCTGGTCGCGTACTACGAGAGCAACGGGTTCATGCGGACCGAGGCGTTCACGGTGGGCGAGGAGGCGTGGCCGGGGCAGGTGCTGGCGAAGAGGGTGCTGTAGCGGACTTGGCTTGCCGGGTGCCGTGTGCTGTGGCTGGCCGGGGGGTGTTCCGCTCACCCGCGCTTGCGGGGTGCCGCTGCGCCCACCCGTGCCGCCCCCAGCGGCACGACTGCCCGCAGCTAGCGCGCCCGAAGGGGCGCGGGGAACTGCGCGAGCGGCCAGGGACGGACCCGCACCCGGCAACGGATCCGCACCCCCACTTCTTAGGCCGCCGCGGCCAGCTCCTGCTCCTCCTTCGGGATGAAGTGCAGGCGGGGGTGGCCGCGATGCCAGCGGAGCGCTACCCGTAGGCCGCCGACCCGGGTGAGGATCAGGCCGATGGCGACTGCGGCGGCCGCCGAGACGAGGCCGCCGCAGGCGAAGCCCACCCGGGGGCCGTAGGTGTCGGTGATCCAGCCGACGATCGGCGCGCCCAGCGGCGTGCCGCCCATGAAGACCATCATGAACAGGGCCATCACCCGGCCCCGCATGGCGGGGTCGGTGGCCATCTGCACCGCGGTGTTCGCGGTGACGTTGACCGTGAGGCCGGCGATGCCGATCGGCACCATGAGGAGCGCGAACAGCCAGTACGACGGGGCCAGCGCGGCCACGGTCTCCAGGACGCCGAAGGCCAGCGCGGCGGCGATCAGGACGCGCAGCCGGGCCGTGCCCCGGCGGGCGGCCAGCAGGGCGCCGCACAGGGAGCCGGCGGCCATCAGGGTGTTGAAGAGGCTGTAGGAGCCGGCGCCGGCGTGGAATATGTGGTCCGCGTAGGCGGTGAGCCAGACCGGGAAGTTGAAGCCGAAGGTGCCGATGAACCCGACCAGGACGATCGGCCAGACCAGCTCCGGCCGGCCGGCCACATAGCGCAGGCCTTCCCGCAGCTGGCCCTTGCCGCGCGGCGCGCGCTCGACCACGTGCAGTTCGCGGGCGCGCATCAGCAGCAGGCCGGCGATGGGCGCGGCGAAGGACAGGCCGTTGGCGAGGAACGCCCAGCCGGTGCCCACGCCGGTGATCAGGAGACCGGCGACGGCGGGGCCGACGAGACGGGCGGACTGGAAGTTCGCCGAGTTGAGGCTGACCGCGTTCTGGAGCTGCTCGGGGCCGACCATCTCGGAGACGAAGGACTGGCGGGCCGGGTTGTCGACCACGGTGGCGAGGCCGACGGCGAGGGCGGCGACGTAGACGTGCCAGACCTGGACATGGCCGGACAGGGTCAGGAAGGCGAGCGCGAGGCCGGTCAGGGCCATCGCCGCCTGGGTCACCAGCAGCGTCGGGCGCTTGGGCAGGCGGTCGACGAGGACGCCGCCGTACAGGCCGAGGAGGAGCATCGGCAGGAACTGGAGGGCGGTGGTGATGCCCACGGCCGCGGAGGAGCCGGTGAGGCTCAGGACCAGCCAGTCCTGGGCGATGCGCTGCATCCAGGTGCCGGTGTTGGAGACGACCTGGCCGAGGAAGAAGAGGCGGTAGTTCCGGATCCTCAGCGAGCTGAACATCGAGGATGTGCGGGGGTTGTGGGTGGTCGGTGCGGGGGCGGAAGGTGTTCCGGGTCCCGTACTCAAAAGGGTTCGCCTCCTCAGGCCGCGCTTACAGGTGTGCGAGCTTCTCCAGGACCGGGGCAGCGGCGCGCAGGGTCGCCCACTCCTCGTCGTCCAGGCCTTCGACCAGACCGGCGAGGAATGCGTTCCGCTTGCGGCGGCTCTCCTCGAGCATGGCCTCGGCCTGCTCGGTCTGGGTGACGACCTTCTGACGCCGGTCCTCGGGGTGCGGCTCCAGCCGGACCAGCCCCTTGGCCTCCAGCAGTGCGACGATGCGGGTCATCGACGGCGGCTGGACGTGTTCCTTGCGGGCGAGCTCGCCCGGGGTGGCGCTGCCGCAGCGGGCCAGGGTGCCGAGCACCGACATCTCGGTGGGGCTCAGCGACTCGTCGACCCGCTGGTGCTTGAGGCGACGGGACAGCCGCATCACGGCGGAGCGGAGTGAGTTCACGGCGGCCGCGTCGTCGCCATGGGTGAGGTCCTGCATGTTCTTTAGAGTAACTCATTACCCTGACTAAGGACCACCGGAACGCGCGCGAATGCCCGTGATACCGACCACTGAATCCTTTGATCACCCGTACGGGTGACACAGGTCCGGAAAGGAACACAGCGGGCGGCCGGGTGTGGCGACCCTCGTACGCATGGCGACCAGTGTGCTCAGCCTGCGGATAGACGGGGAGCTGCTCGAACGGCTCCGGCATCACGCGGCGAAAAGAGGAATGAGCGTGCAGGACTATGTGGTCCGCACGCTCATCCGGGACGACTTCGACGAACGGTTCCAGACCGCCGTCGAGGAGACGGAGAGGTTCTACGGGGTCACCTGACGCCGTAGGGAACGGGTCAGGTCAGACCCAGGGCCGGCATCAGGTAGAAGAAGGCGAAGACCGCCGAGACGACGTACATCGGGACCGGGATCTCCCGGCCGCGTCCGGCGACCAGGCGCAGCACCACGAAGGTGATGAAGCCCATGCCGATGCCGTTCGTGATCGAGTAGGTGAACGGCATCATCAGCATCGTCACGAAGGCCGGGATCGCGATCGTGTAGTCCGCCCAGTCGATCTCCTTGATCGAGTTGGACAGGATCAGGAAGCCGACCGCGATCAGCGCCGGGGTGGCCGCCTGGGACGGGACCATCGTGGCGACCGGGGTGAGGAACAGCGCGACGGCGAAGAGAGCGCCGGTGACCACGTTCGCGAGGCCCGTGCGGGCGCCCTCGCCGACACCGGCCGTGGACTCCACGAACGCCGTGTTGGCCGAGGCGGAGCTCGCACCGCCCGCCGCGACCGCGAGGCCGTCGACGAAGAGGACCTTGTTGATGCCGGGCATGTAGCCCTGGGCGTCGGTCAGCTTGGCCTCGTCGCTGACGCCCATGATCGTGCCCATCGCGTCGAAGAAGCTCGACAGCAGGACCGTGAAGACGAAGAGGACGCCGGTCAGCACGCCGACCTTGGAGAAGCCGCCGAACAGGCTGACCTTGCCGATCAGGCCGAAGTCGGGGCTGGCGACCGGGTTGCCGGGCCACTTCGGGACCGTCAGGCCCCAGGACGGGACCTTGGCGACGGCGTCGATGATCATCGCGAGGACGGTCATGCCGACGATCGAGATCAGGATCGCGCCCGGCACCTTGCGGACGATCAGCGCGAAGGTCAGCAGCGCACCGAGGATGAAGATCAGCACCGGCCAGCCGAGCAGATGACCGCCCGTGCCGAGCTGGAGCGGGACGGTGGTCTGGGCGGCGTCCGGGATGCGGCTGACGAAGCCGGAGTCGACCAGGCCGATCAGCATGATGAACAGGCCGATGCCGATCGAGATCGCCTTGCGCAGACCGAACGGCACCGCGTTCATCACGCGCTCCCGCAGACCGGTGGCCACCAGCAGCATCACCACGAAGCCGGCCAGGACGACCATGCCCATCGCGTCCGGCCAGGTCATCCGGGGCGCCAGCTGGAGCGCGACCACGGAGTTCACGCCGAGGCCGGCGGCGCACGCGATCGGGACGTTGCCGATGACGCCCATGAGGAGGGTGGTGAAGGCGGCCGTCAGCGCGGTGGCGGTCACCAGCTGGCCGTTGTCCAGGTGGTGGCCGTACATGTCCTTCGCGCTGCCCAGGATGATCGGGTTCAGCACGATGATGTACGCCATCGCAAAGAAGGTGGCGAAACCGCCACGGATCTCCCGGACGACGGAGCTGCCGCGCTCGGAGATCTTGAAGTAGCGGTCGAGGGCGCTCTGAGCGGGCGCCCCGTCCGGCTTGCCGGGGGTGGGGACCTTGGCAGGTGCCGAGGTGGACATGCGAGACCTCATCACCAAGAGGGTTCCCCCGAGCCTCGTTGGCGTTTCATACGAACAGAAGCGGTCAAAGACAAACGGTTTCAGTATGAACGTATGAGCCGTAGATCGCTATCTCCGCGCGTAGATATGTCCAACAGGGGAGACAGCCGGTCGGCTTAAGCTGTGCGCATGGCTAAGTGGACCCCCAAGCACGAGGCGCCGGAGCCCCTGGAGGGGCCCGTGGTCGCCACGATCACCGGCGGCACCATCGTGTGGTTCGTCCTCTTCCTGGTGCAGCTCCCCTTCTACGGCTGGTTCGCGGACCACCACCACACCTGGTGGCTGTGGACCTGCCTGGCCGGCGGTGGGCTGGGCCTGATCGGCGTCTGGTACGTCCGCAGGCGGGACGCGGCGATCAAACGGGACGCGGCGATCAAGAGGACCGCTGCCCCGGCCGAGTGACGCCATCGGTGGGCGGCCCGGCGGATCTGTACGTACCGTCGAATGCATGACCCACACAGACGCGGGCGCCGAGCTGGACCCCGTGCATCCGGTGGCCCCGCCGGCGACCGGGCCGGCCGGGCTGACCGGGGCCGAGGTGGCCGAGCGGCGGGCGCGCGGGCAGGTCAACGACATCCCGGTGCGCAGCAGCCGGTCGCTCGGGGAGATCGTCCGGGCCAACGTCTTCACCCGGTTCAACGCGATCATCGGCGTGCTGTGGCTGATCATGCTCTTCGTGGCGCCGATCCAGGACAGCCTCTTCGGCTTCGTGATCCTCGCCAACACCGGCATCGGCATCATCCAGGAGTGGCGGGCCAAGCAGACCCTGGACGCGCTCGCGGTGATCGGGGAGACGCGGCCGACCGTACGGCGGGACGGCACCGCCGTGGAGATCCCCACCCGTGAGATCGTCCTCGGCGACCTGCTGGAGATCGGGCCCGGCGACAAGGTCGTCGTGGACGGCGTCTGCGTGGAGGCCGAGGGGCTGGAGATCGACGAGTCGCTGCTCACCGGCGAGGCCGACCCGGTGGTGAAACGCCCCGGTGCCGCCGTCCTGTCCGGCAGCTTCGTCGTCGCGGGCGGCGGCTCCTACCAGGCGACCAAGGTCGGCCGGGAGGCCTACGCCGCCCAGCTCGCCGAGGAGGCCTCCCGCTTCACCCTGGTCCACTCCGAGCTGCGCACCGGCATCTCCACGATCCTCAAGTACGTCACCTGGATGATGGTCCCGGCCGCGATCGGGCTCGTCGTCACCCAGCTCGTGGTCAAGAGCAACGATCTGAAGGACTCCGTGGCCCGCACCGTCGGCGGGATCGTGCCGATGGTCCCGGAGGGGCTGGTCCTGCTCACCTCCGTCGCCTTCGCGGTCGGCGTCATCCGGCTGGGCCGGCAGCAGTGCCTGGTGCAGGAGCTGCCGGCCATCGAAGGGCTGGCCCGGGTCGACACCGTCTGCCTGGACAAGACCGGCACGCTCACCGAGGGCGGCATGGACGTCACCGAGCTGCGGCCGCTGGACGGGGCGGAGGAGCCGTACGTACGTCAGGTGCTCGGCGCGCTCGGCGAGTCCGACCCGCGCCCCAACGCCTCCCTCCAGGCGATCATCGACGCCTACCCGGACAGCGAGGACTGGCGCTGTGTGGAGTCGCTGCCGTTCTCCTCGGCCCGCAAGTACAGCGGGGCCGCGTTCAGCGAGGGCGACGGCGAGACCAGTACCTGGCTGCTCGGCGCCCCGGACGTGCTGCTCGGCGATGGCGACCCCGCGCTGGCCGAGACCGAGCGGCTCAACGAGCGGGGGCTCAGGGTGCTGCTGCTGGCCCGGGCCGCCCGTGAGCTGGACGACCCCGAGCCGGCCCGGGGTGCCCGGCCCACCGCCCTGGTGGTGCTGGAACAGCGGCTGCGGGCCGACGCGGCGGACACCCTGCGCTACTTCGCCGAGCAGGACGTCCGCGCCAAGGTCGTCTCCGGGGACAACGCGGTGTCGGTGGGCGCGGTCGCGGCCAAGCTGGGGCTCGACGGGTCGGCCGTGGACGCGCGGCGGCTGCCGGCCGACCCGTCGGGGATGGCCCGGGCGCTGGAGGCGGGCACCGTCTTCGGGCGGGTCACCCCACGGCAGAAGCGGGACATGGTCGGCGCGCTCCAGTCGCGCGGGCACACGGTCGCGATGACCGGCGACGGCGTGAACGACGTCCTCGCCCTGAAGGACGCCGACATCGGGGTGGCCATGGGGTCGGGCGCGGAGGCCACGCGCGCGGTGGCGCAGATCGTGCTGCTGGACAACAGTTTCGCGAGCCTGCCCTCGGTGGTCGGCGAGGGCCGCCGGGTGATCGGCAACATCACGCGGGTGGCGACGCTGTTCCTGGTCAAGACGGTGTACTCGGTGCTGCTGGCGGTGCTGGTGGTCTGCTGGCAGGTGGAGTACCCGTTCCTGCCCCGGCACCTGACGCTGCTGTCCACGCTCACCATCGGCGTCCCGGCCTTCTTCCTGGCCCTTGCCCCCAACCGGGAGCGGGCGAGACCGCACTTCGTGCGCCGGGTCATGCGGTACGCGGTGCCGGGCGGGCTGGTGGCGGGCCTGGCCACCTTCGTGACGTATCTGACCGCCCGGCACTACTACACCGGCCCCGGCCGGCTGGACGCGGAGACCAGCGCGGCCACGCTGACCCTGTTCCTGGTCTCCATGTGGGTCCTGGCGATCGTCGCCCGCCCCTACACCTGGTGGCGGGTGGTCCTGGTGGCGGCGATGGGGGTGGCGTTCCTGCTGGTCCTCGCCGTCCCGGCGCTCCAGGAGTTCTTCGCGCTGCGGCTGGTGGGGCTGGCGATGCCGTGGACCGCCGTCGGCGTCGCGGTACTGGCGGCGGCCGCCCTGGAGGGTGCCTGGAAGTGGGTCGACCGCCGCGTTCCGGAGTGAGGTGCCCGGAAGGGGTTACTTCACGCCGACGTACACGCCCGTGGCGGTGGCCGCCGGGGTGGTGGAGGTGCCGGCGAAGCTGTAGCGCCAGTAGCCGCTGTAGTTCGCGGTGGCGCTGGTCTTCAGGTTGCCGTAGGAGTCGGTGTACACGGTCTTGACGGTGGTGTACGTGGTGGTGCCGGCCTTGCGGAACTGGAGCTGGACCGGCTGGTTGGCGTAGCCGTGGTACAGGTGGTCGTCCCAGTCGGCACGGGAGAGCTTGCCCGAGGCGGTGAAGGTCTTGCCCTTGTAGACCGAGGTCGAGCTGGCGGCGGCGGTCTGCTTGGAGTAGCGCTGCACCAGGGTGGTGCCGAGGCTGCTGTTGTCCGTGTAGCCGACCTTGCTCATGTCGGCGGGGTTCTGCTCGTCCTGGCCGTTGAAGGCGATGGCCTCGGCGGCCACGTTCCAGCTGCCCGCCCAGGCGATCTTCAGGTCGCCGTCGGCCGGGTAGATGTTGATGTACCCCGTGCAGGTGGCCGAGGTCGACGTGACGTCCGTGCAGGTGGCCCAGTCGTCGCCGTCCAGCTCGGGGGCGGTGTCGCTGTAGCTGCCGTGGTAGAGGAAGACGTCCGTGTGGAAGTCGCTCGCGTGGATGTCCACGTCGGCGCCGTGCGTCAGCGTGTAGGTGTACTTGGCGCTGACCTCGCTGCTGGTGCCGACCTTGATCGCCTTGGAGATCGAGACGTTCGAGAAGCCGGCGTTCAGCGTGTACGGCGTGCCGTCGGTCCCGGTCGCGTGCGCGGCCGGGACGGCGAAGGCGGAGAGGGCCAGGGCGCCGGAGACGGCGGCCACGGTGGCACGAATGCGCATGTGCGTTCCCCTGGAGGGAGGAGTGTCCTAGGAGTCGGTCGACTCGCGGGACGAGACCCGTGGGGGATGCGCCGGGTTGTACGAGAGGAGCCCTCTGGGGTGGGATTTTGGGCTCGTATTACCGACCCATTGCACAAGTGAGAGAAAGGGCTCCGTTTTGAGCCCTTTCTCTCTCGGCGCCCCGTCGGACCCGCTGGCTCAGTCGAACCAGCGGTCGCGGGCCAGCTCCTCGGTGCGGGACGGGTCCTCCAGCAGCGCGGCCACCTCGAACCGGCGCGGCCACTGCCCCGCCGCCCAGGCCAGCCCGGCGGCGACGCCCTCCAGCGTGGCCGCGTGCAGCACCCCGTCGTCGGTCAGCCGCCAGTCGATCTCCACGCCGTCCACGACCAGCTCCTCGTGCTCGACGTACCGCTCGGGGGTACGCGGCCCGAGCAGCACCCGCACCGGCTCCGGTACGTCGTGCTCGGCGCCCTCGGAGTCGACCGCGCCGGTGACGGACTCGCTCAGCCTGCGCACCTGGAACAGCTCGGCCAGGTCGGCGGCGCGGGACGGCCGTACCGGCAGCAGCGGCACCCCGGAGGTGAACGGCAGCAGGTCGGGCGAGTCGACCACGACCGCCTCCCCCGCGTCCACGACCGCCACCCGCCCGTCGACCACGGCCCGCAGCTCGTCCGGCAGGGTCACCTGCTCGGGGTCCAGCTCGGCCAACGCGCCGTACAAGGCGTGCAGTTGGGCCGGGGTGACGGTCCGCTCCGGGTCGGCCAGCCGGTCCAGCAGCTCGGCGGCTCCGCCCGGCTCGTCCAGCAGCGCGCCGACGGAGGTGCGCACCCCGAGCGCCCGCAGCACCTGCTCGTCCTCGAACCCGGTGGCGTCGGCCTCGTCGTACAGGCCCCGCAGCATGGGGTCCCCGCCGGCGGCGAGCAGACCCGCCGGCCGGCGCCCGTCGAGCACCGGGTGCCCGCGCAGCCACCACGCGGTGTACGGCCGTACGACCTCATGGGTGCCGTCGTGCAGCAGGATGCGGACCGGCTGGGTGAGGGCGTCGCGCAGCGGCGGCCGGGCGAGCAGCCCGAGCGCCTCCGGCCAGCGGTCGTCGTCGACGAGGTCCAGATCGCGGACGGCGACGAGTTCGGTGGCGACCGGCGGCACCGGACTGTCCGGGAACCGGTCGAGGATGTCCTCGCACCACACGTCCACGGCGTCCAGCAGCCCGGCGTCGTCCGGCTCGGCGTAGTCGCCCTCCCGGGGCTCCAGCTCGTCCGGGTCGAGCACCACATCGGTGGCCCGCACCAGCGCGAAGTTCGCGAGCACCCCGCACGCGGTCAGCGGCTGCTCCCCCCAGCGCTCCGCCAACTCCTGGTCGACGGCGCCCAGTTCACCCTCCCGGATCACCCGGGCGAAGGCGCTGCCGGGAAACACCAGCTCACCGGCCGGAGCCAGTTCCCCGTCCTCGTCGGGCAGCGCCAGGGCGCCCAGCCAGGGCTCGTCACCCGGCTCCAGGCCGGCGTCCCGGACCAGGGACAGCACGGTGTCCGCCAGTTCCTCGGCGTCCGGGGCGTCCTCCTCCCAGCCGCCGATCCCGCCGTCCTCGTCCAGCGAGGCGGCGACGGCCGCCCGCACCTGCGGGGTGGTCAGCACCGCGCGCGGGGTCGCGGGCAGCGCGCCCAGCTTCTCCAGCAGCGGATGGGCGGCGTCCTCGTGGGCCACCTTCAGCCCCAGCCGCCCCAGCACGTCCGCGTCCAGCCGGGCGCCGTCCGGGGTGGGCAGCAGCACCTGGCGGGGCCCGATGGTGGTCCGCCCGTCCGCGAGCGGCACCGGCAGCCCGGACAGCCGGTCGGGGTCGACCCCGGCGAGGCTGTCGTACAGCCGCCACCACCAGTCCGGGTCCTTCTCCAGCCCGGCGAGCCGGTCCACGGCGTCGGCCAGCGGCAGCCGGGCGACACCGAGGGTGCGCAGCTCCGCGCGCCGCTCCAGCCCGGCGGGCAGCAGGGTGGGCAGCACCTCGGCGAGCACCCGGACGGTGTCCGCCCCGGCGCCCTCCACGACCTCGGCGTCCCTGGGCCGCAGGGCCACCGGCAGCTCGCTGTCGCTCAGCTCGCTGCCGCTCTCGCCGTCCCGCCCGGCCGGGGCCGCCGGGGGCAGGAACGCGGTGCGTGGCAGCCGCTCCAGGATCGCCTGCCGCAGCGCCACGTCCAGCTCGCCCTTGCCCAGCGGCCCGGGGACCAGGTCGATGATCCCGTCCGTCACCGGCCGCCACTCGGCGAGCAGTTCGGTGTAGACGTCGGCGGCCCGCTGCACCAGGAAGTCGGTGAGGGGGCCGGGCGCGGCGTGCCGGCGGGTGGTGTCCAGCGGGAAGGAGGCGATGAGCAGCGCGGGCACCCCGAGGGGCTCGTCGCTGGGGGTGGGCGCGTGCACGACGGCCGACGTCCGGGGCCGTCCGGGCCGCCCGTCCCCGTCCTCGGGTACGGCCCAGGTCACCGACCAGTGCGGCCGCAGCCGCTCCTCGACGGGCCGGTCGGCGAGCAGGTCCGGGGTGAGCGGGCCGTGCGCGGAGACGGTCCGCCACCGGGTGGTGCCGCCCCGCGAGTCCGCCACCACGGTGACGGCGCCGTCGGCCTCCCGGCGCAGGGTGCGCGGAGCCGCGCCGTCGACCTCGATCACGACCTCGGCCAGCCCCGGCAGGGCGAGCAGCAGGGCGTCGTCGACGGCGTCCAGCAGCCGCTCGGCGAGACCGGCGGCCGCCGCGTCCCGCAGCGGCAGGATGACGGCCGTGTCGTACGGCTGCGGAGCGGTGCCCTCGGCGGCGAACGGCAGCCGAAGCAGCGGCACATGCCCGTCCCGCCGGCGCACCTCGTCGCCGAGTCCCGGGCTGTGCCGGGCCGTGTCGCGGGCCAGCTCCCGGGCCTCGGCCAGCGACCAGCGCACCCCGCCGTGGCGGCCCACGATCGCCGGCTCGTCGGTCACCGAGAGCACGGCCGCGAAGCCGACGCCGAACCGGCCCACGGCCCCCTGCGTCGCCTCGGCGTCCCGCTTGGCCGAGGCCCGCAGCGTGGACAGCGACTCGACACCGGTCGCGTCCAGCGGGGCCCCGGTGTTGGCGGCCACGAGGACCCCGTCCCGGAGGGTGAGGTGCAGCCGCCCCGGCACCTTCGCCCGGGCGGCGGCGTCGGCGGCGTTCTGCGCCAGCTCGATGACGAGACGGTCCCGGTAGCCGCCGAGGACCAGGTCCTCCTCCGCGTTGGCGTCCTCGCGGAACCGCGCGGGGCTGGTGGCCCAGGCGTCGAGCACACCGCGCCGCAGCCGGGCGGTCCCGAACGGGTCGGCGCCCTCGGCAGCCGGACGCACGTACTTGCTCACGTTCACTCTCCTCACCTACGTGGGGACGAAGGTACAGCCCGGGCGGCGGGGGCTTGCCCATGATGGGTCCGGGGGCCTACGGCAGCACGCGGCGGTAGATCTGCCGGGAGCCGCCCTCCGGGCCGGGGGCGGTGGGCTCGGCGGGGGTGAAACCGAGGCTCTCGTAGAAGGCGCGGGCGCCGCTGGTGACGGCGCCGGGGTGGTCGGGGCCGAAGGTGGTCACCTGGAGCGTGCCGGGGCCGGGCACGAATCTGCCGACCGCGTCCTCCATCAGGGCGCGGCCGACGCCCGTGCCCCGTGCCTGCTCGGCGACGACCAGCCAGTGCACCTCGTGGACCGGGGCCGTACCGCCGAAGAGGAGGGCGCCGAGCGGTCCGGCATGCGCCGCTTCCGCCACCAGGGCCGTGGACCGGCGGATGTGCTTCTCCACGGCCCGGTGGAAGCCGGGGTCCTCCACCATCGGGCCGAACCAGTGCTCGACCTGGGCCGCCAGAGCGAGAAAGCCTGGCAGGTCCTGCTGCTGCGCGGGTCTGATGATCACCCGCGCAGTGTGACAGGACGGTGCAGGAGGTGGACGCGGTGGCGGGAGGGCTCAGGAGTGGCCCAGCTCCGCCGTCTCCTCGTCGCCGATCTCCGGGACCGAGCCCGAGTCGCGGGCGGGGCGCAGCGGGAAGGGGTCGACCCGGGTCTCGTCGAGGACCGGCGGGGCCGGCTGCGGGGGCTTCGGCATGACCGCCGCCTCCGAGTGGCCGCCGCAGCCGTAGGCGAGGGAGACCACCCGGCCGTCCGCCGGCGAGAACTCGTTGGCGCACACGCCGAAGGCCTGGCCCAGCGAGCCGCCGATGGGGTTGAGGAAACCGCAGGACACGCAGGAGGCGGGGGCCGCCTGGGCCATGGCCGTCTTCGGGCCGTACGCCTCCTCCCAGCGGTCGGCGGCGGTGTGCAGGCCGTACCGGGACAGCACCCGGGCGCGGCGCATGCCCAGTTCCTCGGCGACGGCCGCGATCGAGCCCCGGGTCGGGACCGTGGGCTGGACCGCGGGGGTGCCGGGGGCGACGTCCGCGTCCTCGGCCTCCGCCAGTTCCGCCATCCCCTCGGACACCGGGGAGCTCGGCAGCGGCTCGTCCTCGCCCGAGTAGCCGGGCTCCAGGCGCAGATCGTCCTGGTCGGTGGGGAGGAGATCGCCGGGGCCCATGTCGCCGGGGCGCAGCCGCTCGCTCCAGGGCACCCACTCCGGGGCGAGGAGGGCGTCCGGGCCGGGGAGGAGGACCACCTCGTCCAGGGTCACGATCTTGGCGCGGGAGGCGCGGGCCACCGTCGCCGCCCAGCGCCAGCCGCGATAGCCCGGCTCCTTGCACTCGAAGAAGTGCGTGACAACGCGGTCGCCCTCCGACACCAGGCCGACGTGCTCGCCGACCACCCCGGGCGCGGCCGCCTCCTCGGCGGCGGTGCGGGCGAGGTCGACGGCCTCGGCGCACAGGCGGTCGGGGGTGCGGCTTCGCGTTGTCGCTGCGCTCACAGGTATCGCTTCTCTCCTACGCCGTCTCCACGAGTGCGGCTGCCTCCGGCGGGCTGTCCGACGGAGCGGACCGGGGGACCGCATCGACGTCTGCATCCGCGCGCTCGGGCGCACCTCTGCCATCCATTCTGCGTTATGGCTGAGATACGCACGCTACACCGAACAAGATTCGTTACCGCCACGCGGCAGCTTTTCCCACCCCCTCCACAACCGTGCATGTCACCGCCGGACCCGACACCCCGCCCGGGATGTCCGGGTCGTCGCGCACTATCCGGTGCCTTCTCGGGGCACTATGAAGCACGTGGCAACCGCGGACAGGCGTGGTGTTCGGTTGGGCGGGGCGAGCCGGGTCGGCGGCGCCGTCCGCTCCGTCGGGCGTGCCCTGCACCTGCCGGTCACCGGTGCCGCCCGCGGCATCCGCAAGGCGACCCACGCGCACGGAGCCGGCGAGTCGGGGCTCGGCAAGCTGATCGAGCTGCACGCCGTGAACGGCGCCGGGGACGTGATGGTCACCGTGGCGCTGGCCTCCACCGTCTTCTTCTCCGTGCCGACCGACGAGGCGCGCGGCCGGGTGGCCCTGTACCTGGCCATCACCATGGCGCCGTTCACCGTCCTCGCCCCCGTCATCGGCCCGCTCCTCGACCGGCTGCCGCACGGCCGCCGGGCCGCGATGGCCGGCGCGATGCTGGCCCGCGCGCTGCTCGCCCTGGTCATCTCGGGCGCCGTGGCCACCGGAAGCCTCCAGCTGTACCCGGCCGCGCTCGGCGTGCTGGTCGCCTCCAAGGCGTACGGCGTGGTCCGCAGCGCCGTCGTACCGCGGCTGCTGCCGCCCCGGTTCTCCCTGGTGAAGGCCAACTCCCGGGTCACCCTCGCCGGACTGCTCGCCACCGGTGTGGCCGCGCCGATCGCCGCCGGGCTGCACCGGGCCGGCGATCCCTGGCCGCTCTACGGCGCCTTCGTCATCTTCGTCGCGGGAACGTTCCTGTCGTTCTCACTGCCCCCGAAGGTCGACTCGGCCAAGGGCGAGGACGTGGCGCTGCTCGCCGCCGACGCGCAGCATCTGCACGGGCCTCACCGCACGGAGGTGAAGCGGCCGGGGCTGCGGACCGTCGGCCCCGCCGTCACCCACGCGCTCGGCGCCAACGCCGCGCTGCGCTGCCTCTCCGGCTTCCTGATCTTCTTCCTCGCGTTCCTGCTCCGCGAGCACCCGCTGACCGGGGAGAGCGCGGCGGTCTCGCTGGGTCTGGTCGGGGTCGCCGCGGGCGCGGGCAACGCCCTCGGTACGGCCGTGGGGGCCTGGCTGAAATCGCGCGCTCCGGAGATCATCATCGTGACGGTCGTCGCGGTGGTGCTGGGCACGGCGATCGTCGCGGCGCTGTTCTTCGGGGCGGTGCTGGTGGCGTGTCTCGCCGCGGTCGCCGGGTTCGCGCAGGCGCTGGCCAAGCTGGCGCTGGACGCGCTGATCCAGCGGGACGTGCCGGAGCTGGTGCGCACCTCGGCGTTCGCGCGCTCGGAGACGCTGCTGCAAATGGCGTGGGTGTTCGGCGGCGCGGTCGGCATCGTGCTGCCGCTCAACGGCCCCCTGGGCCTGCTGATCGGCGCCTGCTTCGTGGCCGTCGGCTGGCTGGCCACGTTGAAGGGGCTGCTGTCCTCCGCCCGGCACGGCGGCCATCCCCAGGCCCGGGTGAGCTGACCGGGGGCGCGTGGGGCCGCCGACCGGCGGCAGGCACGGGCGCTCCGGCCGGCAGACGGCGGGCGCTCCGACGAGGTGCAAGGCGGGCGCCCGGCCGGCATAACGAACCGGCCACGGGTACGCCGCCCGGCCCCGCCCGGCGTAACGAACCGGGCACGCCGCACCCCACGTGGGCGGACGGCTCCGGGCGACCGATAGCCTTCGGCCATGACCACGCTGCAATCCGCTGTGCGACGCCGCCGCGCCGTCGCCGCCGCCGGCGCCGTTTCCGCCGGACTGCTTCTGCTGTCGGCCTGCGACAAGCCGACGCCCGTCGCGACGATCACCGTCGGCGAGGACTCGGTCCACTCCGAGGCGGTCTGCTACAACGACGGGAAGGCGCTGGACACCAAGTCCCTGGTGCAGTGCGCCAAGAACTCCAACGACGCCAAGTCCATCAAGGTCGACCAGGACTCCACCGTCCGCTTCGGCGTCGACCCGAAGATCGCGGACAGCGGCTGGACGCTCCTGGTGAACGGCCGTCAGTTCACGGACACCAGCAAGAAGACCTACCGCACGATCCCCGGCAGCGCGTTCTTCAACGCCCAGTACGGCACCGAGGGCGACACCAACACCGTCCTGATCCAGATGGGCACCAGCCCCGCCAAGGGCGTGTGGGCCTTCAAGCTGAAGAAGGCCTGATTCCGACGTCCGCACGGAACCGGATCCTCGTCGCCACCGCCGTCCCGGCCGAACGGGACGCGGTGGCACGTGCGTTTTTCGCACCGGGGTCGCCGGAGTCGCCGGAGGCCGCTGACTCGCCGTTCGAGCAGCTGTGGCTGCCCGGCACGGGTCTGCTGCGCGCGGCCTTCGGAGCCGGGTGCTGGGACCTGCTCGACGCCGGCGTCGGCCCGGCCCGCGCCGCCGCCTCCGTCTCCGCCGCCCTCACCGCGGCCCGGCTCGCCGGTACCCCGTACGACCTGGTCGTCTCGGCCGGGATCGGCGGCGGTTTCCAGCCGGAGGCGCCCGTCGGGTCGCTGGTCGTCGCCGACCGGATCGCCGTCGCCGACCTGGGCGCCGAGACCGCCGACGGCTTCCTGCCGGTCACCGAACTGGGCTTCGGGACCGTCCAGCACCACCCGCCGAGATCACTCGTCCGCGCCGCCACCCAGGCCACCGGCGCCCCGGCCGGCACCGTCCTGACCGTCTCCACCGTCACCGGCACCGCCGCCCGCGCCACCGAGCTGCGCGCCCGGCACCCGCGGGCGCTCGCCGAGGGCATGGAGGGGTTCGGGGTCGCCGAGGCCGCCGACGCGCACGGCACGGCCGTCCTGGAGATCCGCGCGATCTCCAACCCGGTCGGCCCCCGCGACCGCGCCGCCTGGCGCATCGGCGACGCCCTCGCCGCCCTGACCGAGGCCTTCGGGAAGCTCGCGCCCGCACTGGAGAGTTGGAACCAGCATGACGACCACTGAGCAGCGGTCCTTGCAGATCGCCTACTCCCCCTGCCCGAACGACACCTTCGTCTTCGACGCCCTCGCCCACGGCCGTGTCCCCGGCGCCCCCGCGCTGGACGTGACCTTCGCCGACATCGACCTCACCAACGGCATGGCCGAGCGCGGCGAGTTCGACGTCCTGAAGGTGTCGTACGCCGTCCTGCCGTACGTCCTCGACGAGTACGCGCTGCTGCCGTGCGGCGGTGCGCTCGGGCGGGGCTGCGGGCCGCTCGTGCTCAGCCGGGAGGCGGGCACCGACCTGACGGGCCGTACGGTGGCCGTGCCGAGCGAGAAGTCGACCGCCTACCTGCTGTTCCGCCTCTGGGCGGCGGACACCCTGCCGGGCGGGGTCGGCGAGATCGTGGTCATGCCGTTCCACGAGATCATGCCGGCCGTGCGGGACGGGAAGGTGGACGCCGGACTGGTCATCCACGAGGCCCGGTTCACCTACCGCGACTACGGGCTGCACAAGCTGGCCGACATGGGCGAGCACTGGGAGCACACCACCGGGCTGCCGATCCCGCTGGGCGCGATCATCGCCAAGCGCTCGCTGGGCGCCGAGGCGCTCGGCCGGCTCGCGGACGCCGTCCGCACCTCGGTCCGCGCCGCCTGGGACGACCCGGAGGCCTCCCGGCCGTACGTCATGGAGCACGCCCAGGAGATGGACCCGGCCGTCGCCGACCAGCACATCGGTCTCTACGTCAACGAGTTCACCGCCGACCTCGGCGAGGACGGCTACGCGGCGGTCCGCGGGCTGCTCACCCGCGCGGCGGCCGAGGGGCTGCTGCCGCCCCTCGGCCCGGATGCGCTCGCCTTCCCGGCGGTCTAGCTGCTGGTCAGAGATCCAGCCGGTCAGACATCCAGCTGGTCGGCGACCGCGCGCAGCAGCCCGGCGATCTTCTTGCCGGAGGTCTTCTCCGGGTAACGGCCCTTCTCCAGCATCGGGGTGATGTTCTCGAGGAGGGTCGTCAGGTCCTGCACGATCGAGGCCAGCTCGTCCGGCTTCTT
This sequence comes from Streptomyces sp. NPDC001606, assembly GCF_053596835.1. Taxonomy (NCBI): domain Bacteria; kingdom Bacillati; phylum Actinomycetota; class Actinomycetes; order Kitasatosporales; family Streptomycetaceae; genus Streptomyces; species Streptomyces sp. NPDC001606. The sequence goes on along the minus strand of NZ_JBSFHC010000021.1, from coordinate 39,017 downwards.
GCGCTGGGCGGCGGCGACGGACGGGGTCGGGTCCAGCAGGATCACCGACAGCGCCTGGTCGCCGCGCTGACCGGCGACGACACCGAACTCCACCCGCTGTCCGGGCTTGAGCGCATCGACGCCGGCGGGGAGAACAGAGGAATGGACGAAGACGTCACCGCCGTCGTCGCGGGAGAGAAAGCCGAAGCCCTTCTCGCTGTTGAACCACTTGACCTTGCCGGTAGGCACGTCTGTCCTCGTCCTCGTACTCGTTGGGAAAACTGCTCGGAAACGGCTCTTGATAGCACTAGAGCGGGTCGACCGTGACCCGCCGCTACCAAGGCTAATGGTCTTCGGGCGGGTGACAAGACGTCCCCCGGTTGTTCTCTCGCGCAGGGAACTACCCTGGTCCGGTGCGTGACAAAACCCAAACGAATTCCGCCGCACCCGGTGACGGACTGATCCGCGCCGGTGCCGTCGTCTTCTTCATCGGTGCCCTGGCCACCCTGGTCACGGTGGTTCCGCTGTTCCTCGGCGCGAAGCCTTTTCCGACCTATATGTACGGCCTGAGCATGCTCATGGCGGTCGGATTCCTGCTCGCCGGGGCGGGCGTACTCCGCTCGATCGCCGCGGGCCGCCGCCAGGCACGGGACGCCTCGGCCGCCCACTGAGCCCGCCGTGCGGCGGGTGCCGGGCCCGGGCCGTGTCAGGCCGCGGCCGCCCGGTGGGCGGACAGCCATGCCGGGAAGGCGGACAGGTCCTCCAGGACCACATCCGCACCGGCCGCGCGCAGCTCGCCGGCCGGGCAGGGGCCGGTGGCCACCGCCACCGACAGCGCGCCCGCCGCACGCGCCCCGCGCACATCGCCGGTGTGATCGCCGACGTACACGTCCGCGCCGTACTCGCGCAGCGCCTCCGCCTTCTGCTCGGCCCACAGGTCGCCCACGACCACGTCCGGCTCGAGGGCGAGGTGGGTCAGGTGCAGCTTGGCGTTGGGCTCGTACTTCGCCGTCACCACCATCGTCCGCCCGCCGGCCTCCCGCACCGCGGCGAGCGCCTCCCGCGCACCGGCCATGGCGGGGGTCGCGGCGATGGCGTACGACGGGTACATCTCCCGGTACAGATCCGTCATCGCGGGCACCTGCTCGGCCGGGAACCAGTTGGCCATCTCGTCGGCGAGCGGCGGTCCCAGCCGGGTGACGACGAGGTCCGCGTCGATGTACGTCCCCGTCCGCTCCGACAGTGCCAGATAGCAGGCGCGGATGCCCGGCCTGGAGTCGATGAGGGTCATGTCGAGATCGAAGCCGACGGTGAGGGTCATGGGGATCATTCTGCCGGGTCGCGCCGGGCGGGGTGACCGTTTATTCGGCCGGGCCGGTGCACGGTACAGCTACCGCTGCCGCTGTGAGCGCCAGACCAGATACAGCGCCGACGCCACCGCCGCACCCCGCACCACCCACGGCCAGGTCTGCCCGATCGCGTCGCTCATATGCCCCTGGGCGATCCGCTCGCCCCAGCGGCCCGTCTGCCTGCCCCACAGCCACACCATCCCGGCCGCCGCCGCCGTACCGGGCAGCACCAGCACCGCCCACTTGCTCTCCGCCGGGCTCAGCCGCCGTGAGCCGTAGGCGATCAGCCAGCCCAGGAGCAGCGCGATCCAGCTGCCGAGCACGGCCCCGGCCACCAGCGAGGCGGCGGCCAGCAGCAGAAGGGGGTTGGACCAGCCGCCGGCCGGGGCCAGGAGACGCCGGCGGGCCGGGGCCGCGGCCGGTTCGTCCGCGGCCGCCGCGGCGGCGGGCGCGGCCGGGGTCCGGCGGCCGAAGAGGCCACGGCGCCGGACCGCCGCTTCCGGCTCCGGTGCCGCTTCCTCCGTGAGCTGCCCGTCCGGCTCCTCCTCCCGCTGCGGCGGCCGCCGGAGCAGCTCCGGAATCTCCACTCCCCCCACGAAGCCCGGAACCGAGTCGGTCTCGGCGAAGCCGCCCGGCCCCGGCGCCACCCGCCACCAGTCCGGCTGCACCGCGCTGCCCCCGAGTTCCTGCGTCCCGGCGAGATGCGGCGGGGACGGCACATCGCGCGGAGCGGACGGCGGGGCCGGCTCGGCGGGCCTGCGGCGCGGCCGCGGCACCCGGCGCAGCCCCTTCGGCCGCTCCTCGCCCGAAGCACCCGAAGCACCCGAAGAGCCCGATGTCCTTTCCCACGGCGCCGGCTGTACGGGCACCGAGGCGGCCGGCGGCTGCGGCACGCCCGCCCCGCCCGGCCCACCGGATCCGCTGCCCGCCGCCGTGACCACCTCGTCCGGGCTGCCGAGGCGCTCCAGGATGCGGCGGACGGCCGCCGGGGAGTCCACCGTCGCCTTGGCCCGGTGCCGGTCGATCTCGTTCCGCAGCTCGGACACGAGCCGCATCCGCGTGGACGAGGGCAACTGCCGCTGCTGGGCGATGTCCCCGACGCGGCTCAGATACTCGTAGACGACCTGGTCGCTTTCGATCCCCAACGGAATACCCCTCCGGGGCGACGCCGACTGAAACCCCGTGAGGACCGTACTCCTTCTCGGCCACCGGACGGACCGGAGCGTCCGCTACCGTTGACCGGATGAGCCCCGAGGCCCACACCGCCCCTCGGTCCCTGGCGGAGGCACTCCGCGCCCGGGACGACGCCTCCCTGGCCGTGCTTCTGCGCAGCCGCCCGGACCTCATCACGCCCGTCCCCACCGACCTCACCCAGCTGGCCACCCGCGCCGGTACCCGCGCCTCGGTGCTGCGCGCCCTGGAACGGCTGGACCGGTTCGCCCTCCAGACCGCGGAGGCGCTGGCCGTCGCCCCGGACCCGGCCCCGTACCCGGTCCTGCTCGGTCTGATGGCGGGCGACAGCGGTGACCCCACCGTGGCCGCCGCGCTCCCGCACGCCCTCGCCACCCTGCGCGAACAGGCGCTGGTGTGGGGCGACGACGACCGGCTCCGGCTCGTCCGCACCGCCCGCGAACTGCTCGCGCCCGCCCCCGGGCGGCCCTCCCCGACCGGGCTCGGACCCACCGTGCAGGAGGCCGCCTCCGGCATGTCGCCGGGCCGGATCCAGGAGATCGTCGCGGCGGCCGGGCTGCCCTCGACCCATGACTCGGTGTCCGCGGTGGGTGCGCTGTCCGCCCTGTTCGGCCACCGGAAGAAGATGGCCAAGCTGCTCGCCGGCGCGCCGGAGGGCGCCCGGGAGGTGCTGTCCCGGCTGGTGTGGGGGCCGCCGTACGGGCAGGTCACCGCGGAACCGGCCGCCCATGTGCGCTGGCTGCTCGACCGGGGCCTGCTGCTGCCCACCGCGCCGGGCACGGTCGTACTGCCCCGCGAGGTGGCCCTGCACCTGCGCGAGGGCCGCGCGCACCGGGCGCCGGAGCCGCTGCCGCCCGCCGTCGAGGCGGCCGCCACGCACAGTCCCCGGATGGTGGACGCCACGGCGGCCGGGCAGGCGTACACCGCGCTCGCCACGGTCGAGGAGCTGCTGAAGGACTGGGACGAGGGCGGGCCCGCGGTGCTGCGGGCCGGCGGGCTGAGCGTGCGGGACCTGAAGCGGACCGCCGTCGCCCTCGACGTGTCCGAACCGGTGGCCGCCTTCTGGGCCGAGCTGGCCTACACGGCCGGGCTGGTCGCCTCCGACGGCGAGGCCGACGAGCGGTACGCGGCCACCCCCGCCTACGACGAGTGGCTCGAACGGCCCCCCGCCGAACGCTGGGCCCGGCTCGCCGAGGCCTGGCTCACGGCCACCCGCACCTCTGGGCTGGTCGGCGGCCGGGACGCCAAGGACCGTACGCTCTCCGCGCTCGGCCCCGGCCTCGACCGCTCCGCCGCCCCCGAGGTACGGCACCGGGTGCTGACCCTGCTGGCCGCGCTGCCGGAGGGCGCCGCCCCCGACCAGGAGTCGGTGCTGGCCCGGCTGAGCTGGGAACGCCCGCTGCGCGGCCCGCAGCAGGACGGCTCCGACGATCTGCGCACCCGGCTCGCCCGCTGGACACTCACCGAGGCGGAACTCCTCGGCATCACCGGCCGCGGCGCCCTGTCGGCCCACGGCCGCGCCCTGCTCGGCGGCCCGCCGGGACACACGGAGGCCGGACCGGCGGGGCATACGGCAGCCGGGCCGACGCGGCATACGGCAGCCGGGCCGGCGGGACACCCCGGGGCCGGGCCGACGGGAAGCCCGGCACCCACGGGGGAACCCTCCCCCTCCCCCTCCCTCGAACCCTCCGGTCCCGGCGACAAGCTCCCCGTCCATCACCGCCGGCCCGTCGCCGGGTCCGCGCCGCTCGCCCCCGGTGAGCAGGCCGTGGCGACGGCCGCCGCCGCCCGGCTTCTCGCCCCGCTCCTCCCGGAGCCGCTGGACCACGTCCTGCTCCAGGCCGACCTGACGGCGGTGGCCCCCGGGCCCCTCCAGCGCCCGCTCGCCGACATGCTGGGCGTGCTCGCGGACGTGGAGTCCAAGGGCGGGGCGACGGTGTACCGGTTCACCCCCGCCTCGGTCCGGCGCGCCCTGGACGCCGGCCGCACCGCCGCCGATCTGCACGCCTTCCTCACCCAGCACTCCCGTACGCCGGTCCCGCAGCCGCTCGCCTATCTGATCGACGACGTGGCCCGTAAGCACGGCCATCTGCGGGTCGGCGCCGCCTCCGCGTACGTCCGCTGCGACGACGACACCCTGCTGGGCGAGATCCTCGCCGACAAGCGCGCCGCCCCGCTGCGGCTGCGCCGCCTGGCCCCGACCGTGCTGGCCGCCCAGACCGACCCGGCGTCCCTGCTGGAGGGGCTGCGCGCGATGGGCTACGCGCCCGCCGCCGAGTCCGCCGAGGGCGACGTCCTGATCACCCGGGCCCACGCCCACCGCACCCCGCCGCGCACCGCGCCCGAGCCGGTGCCGGAGGGTCCGCCGCCGCCCGACCCCACGCTTCTCGCGGCGGCGATCCGCGCGATCCGGGCCGGCGACCTGGCCGCGACCACCCCGCGCAAGCCGCCCGGCTCCGCCGCCCCCCTCGCGGGCGGCGAGCTGCCCCGCACCTCCTCCGCCGAGACCCTGGCCACCGTCCAGGCGGCCGTCCTGACCGGCGAGTCCCTGTGGATCGGCTATGTCAACGCCGAGGGCGCCGCCAGCCAGCGGGTCATCGCCCCGATCCGCGTCGAGGGCGGCTTCGTCACGGCCTACGACCACACCGCCGACGAGGTCCGCACCTACCCCCTCCACCGCATCACGGGCGTGGCGGAACTGGCGGAGGACTGAGCGCTGTGGCACACATACGGCCCCGTCGCCGTCGGTGAGGCACACTGGACGTTTGGCCGTACTCGAATGGCCGTGTGGAAAGGGTGTGCCGCGCGTGAATGGTCCGCTGATCGTCCAGTCCGACAAGACCCTCCTCCTGGAGGTCGACCACGAGCGGGCCGACGACTGCCGTCGGGCCCTCGCGCCCTTCGCCGAGCTGGAGCGGGCGCCCGAGCACATCCACACCTACCGGGTGACCCCGCTCGGCCTGTGGAACGCGCGGGCCGCCGGGCACGACGCCGAGCAGGTCGTGGACGCGCTCGTGGAGTACAGCCGCTATCCCGTGCCGCACGCGCTGCTCGTGGACATCGCCGAGACGATGGACCGCTACGGCCGGCTCACCCTCAGCAAGCACCCGGCGCACGGACTCGTCCTCACCACCACCGACCGGCCGGTGCTGGAGGAGGTGCTGAAGTCCAAGCGGATCGCCCCGCTGGTCGGCGCGCGGATCGACCCGGACACGGTGGTCGTGCACCCCTCCGAGCGCGGGCAGATCAAGCAGACGCTGCTGAAGCTGGGCTGGCCGGCCGAGGACCTCGCCGGGTATGTGGACGGTGAGGCGCACCCGATCGAGCTGCTGGAGGACGGCTGGACGCTGCGGCCGTACCAGAAGCAGGCCGTGGAGAACTTCTGGCACGGCGGCAGCGGCGTGGTCGTGCTCCCCTGCGGTGCGGGCAAGACGCTGGTGGGCGCCGGGTCCATGGCGCAGGCCAAGTCCACCACGCTGATCCTCGTCACCAACACGGTCTCCGCCCGGCAGTGGAAGCACGAGCTGGTGAAGCGGACCTCGCTGACCGAGGAGGAGATCGGCGAGTACAGCGGCACGAAGAAGGAGATCCGCCCGGTCACCATCGCCACCTACCAGGTGCTGACGACCAAGCGGAAGGGCGTCTATCCGCACCTGGAGCTGTTCGACTCCCGGGACTGGGGTCTGATCGTCTACGACGAGGTGCACCTCCTTCCGGCTCCGGTGTTCAAGTTCACCGCCGATCTCCAGGCCCGGCGGCGGCTGGGGCTGACGGCCACCCTGGTCCGTGAGGACGGCCGCGAGTCGGACGTGTTCTCGCTGATCGGGCCCAAGCGCTTCGACGCCCCCTGGAAGGAGATCGAGGCGCAGGGCTATATCGCGCCCGCCGACTGTGTCGAGGTCAGGGTCAATCTCACCGACTCCGAGCGGCTCGCCTACGCGACCGCCGAGGCGGAGGAGAAGTACCGCTTCTGTGCCACCACGGACACCAAGCGGAAGGTGACCGAGGCGATCGTCCGCCGGTTCGCCGGGCAGCAGATCCTGGTGATCGGCCAGTACATCGATCAGCTGGACGAGCTGGGCGAGCATCTGAACGCGCCGGTGATCAAGGGCGAGACCTCCAACGCCCAGCGCGAGAAGCTCTTCGACGCCTTCCGCGAGGGCGAGATCAGCGTCCTGGTCGTCTCCAAGGTCGCGAACTTCTCCATCGACCTGCCCGAGGCCACGGTCGCCATCCAGGTGTCCGGCACCTTCGGCTCCCGGCAGGAGGAGGCCCAGCGGCTCGGCCGGGTGCTGCGCCCGAAGGCGGACGGTCACCAGGCGCACTTCTACTCGGTGGTCGCCCGGGACACCATCGACCAGGACTTCGCCGCCCACCGCCAGCGCTTCCTGGCCGAGCAGGGGTACGCCTACCGGATCATGGACGCGGACGAGATCCTCGCCGAGGGGTAGAGCCGGCTCACTTTCTGCGTATGCCCACGTCCTCGCCGTACTCACCGAGCACGACCACGCCGAACGCCGCCTCCGCGAACACCTTGATCGCGCGCAGGGCGCTGCCGATCAGGTGGCGGGGGGCGCCGTCCACAGCCGTGGCGCCGCTCGGGGGCCGGACAGGGCCTGGGGAGATGGTTGCTGCGGTCATGTCTCCATGGTGGAACGTCGGGCGGGTAGTCCGCATCGGTCTGCGGAGCCAATTCCTGACGGCTCCGCCTGCACCTCCGGGTGGAGGCGGCCCCCTAGTCCGGGGGCCTTCCATCCCCTAGGGGGCCGGCATGCGGTAGCCGTGGCCGGAAATTCGTTGGCCCCTGCCGCGCCGCCTCCCCTACAATCTCCGCTCTTGCCCGCCTCCCCCACGGAGCGCCGCCGCCCGGACGGAAACCGGACGGCACCGTCGTAGCCACCCCGCAGGTCCACCGGAGGCACTCCCTTGTCCGCGCCCGCACAAGAACCGCTCGACGCCCAGCACTCCGCCGCCCACGCCGACCCCCTCGGCCGGGAGCGCGCCCACCTCGCCGCGTCCCGCGCCGCCCTGCGCGCCATGCGCGAGGACGTGGAGTCCCTGGACATCCGCGACGTCACCGCGAACTGGGTCAACGCCGAGGTGCTCGCCCGCCAGATCGACGACCGCATCAAGGCGCTGGCGGACCTCAGCGACACCCCGCTGTTCTTCGGGCGGCTCGACTATCTGCACGCCCCGGGCACGGCGCAGGCCGAGGGCGCGGAGGGCGAGCAGTTCTACATCGGGCGGCGGCATGTGCACGACGCCGACGGCGACCCCATGGTGATCGACTGGCGTGCGCCGGTCTCGCAGCCGTTCTACCGGGCGTCCAAGAAGGACCCCATGGACGTCGGGCTGCGCCGTCGCTTCGGCTACACCGGCGGCGATCTGACCGCGTACGAGGACGAGCATCTCTCCGACCCGGAGGAGACCGCCGCCACCAGCAGGCTGCTCCAGCAGGAGATCGAGCGGCCGCGTGTCGGTCCGATGCGGGACATCGTCGCCACCATCCAGCCGGAGCAGGACGAGATCGTGCGCTCCGGTCTGTCCGGCACGGTCTGTGTGCAGGGCGGCCCCGGCACCGGTAAGACCGCCGTCGGTCTGCACCGGGTCGCCTATCTGCTCTACGCCCACCGGGAGCGGCTCGCCCGCACCGGCACCCTGGTCATCGGACCGAACCGCTCCTTCCTGCACTACATCGAGCAAGTGCTGCCCGCGCTGGGCGAGTTGTCCGTCCAGCAGGCCACCGTGGACGACCTGGTCGCGCATGTGGAGGTGCGCGGCACGGACGACGCGGCCGCGGCCGTGATCAAGGGCGACGCGCGGATGGCCGAGGTGCTGCGCCGGGCGCTGTACGCGCACGTGACCATGCCGACCGAGCCCGTGGTGGTCGTACGCGGGTCGCGGCGCTGGCGGGTCCCGGCGTACGAAATCGAGGAGCTGGTACGGGAGTTGCTGGACCGGGACATCCGGTACGGCGCCGCCCGGGAGGCGCTGCCGCAGCGGATCGCGCACGCGGTGCTGGTGCAGATGGAGCGGGCCGGGGAGGCGCCGGACGACCGGGTGCAGGACGCGGTCGCGCGCAACGCCGCGGTGAAGGCGGCCGTGAAAGCGGTCTGGCCGGCCGTCGACCCGGCCAAGCTGGTGCTGCGGCTGCTGACCGACGCGGAGTTCCTCGCCGAGCACGCGGAGGGGATCCTCGACGAGGACGAGCAGAAGACGATCCTGTGGGCGAAGCCGGTGCGGAGCGTGAAGTCGGCCAAGTGGTCCTCGGCGGACGCGGTGCTGGTCGACGAGGCCGCCGACCTGATCCAGCGCACGCACTCGCTCGGCCATGTGGTGCTGGACGAGGCGCAGGACCTGTCGCCGATGCAGTACCGGGCCGTGGGGCGGCGCTGTACGACCGGCAGCGCGACCGTGCTGGGCGATCTGGCGCAGGGCACGACCCCCTGGGCGACCCGGAGTTGGGCGGATGCGCTGGGGCATCTCGGCAAGCCGGACGGGGTGGTGGAGGAGCTGACGGCCGGTTTCCGTGTCCCCACGGACGTCATCACCTACGCCTCCCGGCTGCTCCCGCACATCGCGCCGGGGCTCACCCCGGTCGCCTCCGTCCGGGAGAACCCGGGCTTCTTCGAGATCCGCCCGGTCGGCACGGAGGCGGAAGTCGTCGCCGCCTGCGAGGAGTTGCTGCGGCACGAGGGCTCGATCGGGCTGATCGCCGCGGACGCGCGGGTGCCGGTGCTGGCCGAGGCGCTGACGGCGGCGGGGATCGCGTATCTCGAACCCGGCGCGGAGACCACCCGTGAGACCCGGCTGACGCTGGTCCCGGCGTCTCTCGCCAAGGGTCTGGAGTACGACTACGTGGTCCTGGACGAGCCGCAGGCGGTGGTCGACGGCGAGCCGGACGAACGGACGGGCCTGCGGCGGCTGTACGTGGCGCTGACCCGTGCGGTGTCGGGCCTGATCGTGGCGCACTCGGCACCGGTGCCTGCGGAACTCGGAGCGGCGGGCGGTGAGTAGGGTGTCGGCCGTCCCGCTCGTCCCCGTGAAAGGCCTCCCTTGAGCACGCCTCCGCCTTCGCACCCCGCGTACCAGCAGAACCCCGGCCCGTACCAGCAGGCGCCCGGCCCGTACCAGCAGGCGCCCGCCGGGTACGCCCAGCCGCCGGCCGCGGCCCCCGTGGGGCAGCCCGCCGCGCCGTACCCGCACGCGCCCGGTGGCTACGGCCAGCCCCCGGCCGCCGTCCCGGCCCCGCAGGGCGCCGCCGGCTACGCCTACAACCCGCAGGCCGCCGCGGCTCCTTATCCGCCGGCCCCCGGTGTCGGGTGCGAGGTGTGCGGGGCGGCGCCCGCCGAGCAGGTGACCGTCCGTGGCCACCAGGGCTTCATCGTGATGATGCGCTTCCTGCGGCGGCAGGGCGTCTTCTGCCGCACCTGCGGGACCGCGATATTCCGGAAGATGCAGTCGGACACCATGGCGCAGGGGTGGTGGGGTCCGGCGTCGTCGCTGATCACGCCGATCACGCTGCTGATCAATCTCTTCACCCTGAAGAAGCTCCGCAACCTCCCCGAGCCGGCCGGCGCCTGGCGCGCCCCGCTGGACCCGGGCGCCCCGGTCCTGCGGCGGCCGATGGGCATGGTGGGCCTGCTCCCGCTCACGGGCTTCGCCCTGTTCGTCCTGCTCATCATCATCGGCGCGACGGCAGGCTGACGCCGGACCCGCCCCGCGGAGCCGCGCCGACCCCACGCAGGGCTTCGCCCGGGAGGCCGGTGCCTGGGGGGCGGGGGCGCTCAGCCGGTGGCCGTACGGCCCGACGGCAGGGCTCGGCCCGGCAGGCCGCCCCGGCTCGGCGGTCGTACGGCCCGGCAGCAGGCGCTCGGCCGGGAAGGCAGGGCGCCTCGGCCGTCATACGGCCCATCGGCAAGGGCTCGGCCGGGCGCCTCGGCAGTCGTACGGCGCGACGGCAGGGGCTGCCCGGGCAGACCACCCCGGCCCGACGGCCGTACGCCCAGGCGACAGGCGCCCGGCCGGGAAGGCAGGGCGCCTCGGCGGGCGTTCGGCCGGGAGGGCGCCCGTGCGTCGGAGGGGTGCTGGGGCGGCCGGGGCGCTCAGGCGGTGGCCGTGATGCGTTCGTCCAGGAGGGAACGCCAGTGGGCCACCGCCTCCGTCGAGACCGGGCCCGCCCAGCCCTCGGGGCGGGCCGCGCCGCCGATGTGGAAGGCGTCGATACCGGCCGCCCGCAGCCGCGGCACATGCTCCAGGCGCAGGCCGCCGCCGACCATGATCCGCTGCTCGTACCCGGGCCGGCCGCTCCGCGCCGCCTCGGCGACCAGCGTGGCCAGACCGTCGTCCACGCCGGTGGCGGAGCCCGCGGTGAGGTAGGTGTCCAGGCCGGGCAGTCCGGCGAGCCGCCCGCGCAGCGCGTCCCGGTCGGCGGCCCGGTCGATGGCCCGGTGGAAGGTCCACGGGCAGCCGTCCAGCGCGGCCACCACCTCTTCCACGGCGGCCAGGTCGACCCGGCCCTCGGCGTCGAGGAAGCCGAGGACGAACTGGTCGGCGCCCGCGTCCCGCAGCTGCCGCGCCACCCGGACCAGGCGGTGCGTGTCCCCCGCCGCGAATCCGTCCGCCAGCCGCAGCATCACGCGCAGGTCGATGTCGACGGCCGCCCGGATCGCCGTGAAGGTGTGCACCGACGGGGTCAGCCCGTCCGCCGCCATCTCCGTGACCAGTTCGAGGCGGTCCGCGCCTCCGGCCTGGGCGGCGACCGCGTCCTCGGGGCCGAGGGCGATCACCTCCAGGACTGCACGCTTGCTCATGAGACCCCATTCGTCGGCTGCGGGCACAGGTCTAGTCCAATCCAAGACTACGCCTCTCCCTGCTTCACCCGCTGCGCCTGCGGAGGGAGGGCACGGGAGAATCACGGGAGAATGAGGGCATGGCCGATCTCGACGCCCTGCGTCTGCGTTTCGCCCGCGCCCTCGAAGGAGCCCGCGAGTCGGGGGGCACCCGCCCCTCAGGCAACGGCCCCGCCCCCGACCCGGCGCCGTACGCCGACAACCTCCTCGCCCGCTGGCAGGAGCCGCAGCGCCGGTATCACACGCTCACCCACCTCACCGCCGTCCTGGACCGTGTCGACCTCCTCCAGGACCACGCGGCCGACCCGGACGCCATACGCCTCGCCGCCTGGTTCCACGACGCCGTCTACCTCCCCGAGCGGTCCGAGAACGAGGAGCGGTCGGCGCGGCTGGCCGAGCGCGCGCTGCCGGAGGCCGGGGTGCCGGAGCCGACGACCGCCGAGGTGGCCCGGCTGGTCCGGCTCACCGTCGGCCACGACCCCGCCGAGGACGACCGCAACGGCCAGGTGCTGTGCGACGCGGATCTCGCCATCCTGGCCGCCCCTCCGTCGGCGTACGCCGTCTACACCGCCGAGGTCCGCGAGGAGTACCACTTCGTGCCCAACGACGCCTTCCGCGCGGGCCGTTCGGCGATCCTGCGCCAACTTCTCGCGCTGCCACGCCTGTTCCACACCCCGTACGGCCGGCGGAACTGGGAGGCCACCGCCCGCCACAACCTCGCCTCGGAGCTGGAAATGCTGTCGACCTGACCGCCGCCGGCCCATACCCTGCGCGCATGCGACCGACAGACGCTGACCATCTGACCGAGGCCGTGGCGAGCTGCACGGCGGCACTGCGACCGGCACTGGACCGGGACTGGGAGGAGGCCGGCGCCGGGCGCCTGGAGTGGAGTTGCCGGAAGACGGCCGAGCACATCGGCTACGCCCTCCTGCGCTACGCGAGCGGACTGGCGGTCGGCGTCGAGGACGTCCGCGTCCCGTTCCACCTCGCCCTGGACGACGGGGCCGACAACGCGGGCCTGCTGAAGGTCATCGAGTCCACCGGCGCGCTCCTCGCCACCACCGTCCGCGCCGCCGCGCCCACCGCCCGCACCTTCCACCCCTACCCCTTCGGCAGCGCCGACCGCACCGGCTGCGCCGCGATGGGCGTCACCGAGATCCTGCTGCACACCCACGACATCGCGCAGGGCCTCGGGATCGCCTACGACCCCCCCGCCGAGCTGGCCGAATCCGTGCTGGCCTGGCTCTTCCCGCACGTCCAGCCCGGCCCCGCGCCCTGGCCGACCCTGCTGTGGGCCACCGGGCGCGGCGAGCTGCCCGGCCGCGCGCCGGTGACCGAGTGGCACTGGTACAACAACCTCACCATCCGCACCGAGCGTGTCACCCTCACCGGCGTCCGCCCGGGCGCCGCCCACGATCTGCGGCTGGGCGGCGACGGCGGCTTCACCTGGCTGGGGGGCGAGCCCTACCAGGGCACCCGGGAGGCCGCCTCGTACCTGCTCAAGGCGTACGAAGCAGGCGTGCACCGGCCCGAGTTCGGCCTCTTCGCCCTCGTCCGGCACGAGGACGGCCTGGCGATCGGCGGCATGGGCTTCCACGGCGTCCCGGACGAGGAGGGCCGCGTCGAGATCGGCTACGACCTGGTCGAGGACGCCCGGGGTCAGGGGTACGCGACCGAGGCCCTCAACGCGCTCGCCGAGTGGGCGCTGGCGCGCGACGACGTCCACATGGTGTTCGCGACCATCGAGCGGGACAACGTGCCCTCGCAGCGCGTGGTGTCACGGGCCGGGTTCACCCGGGCGACCGTGGCGGAGGAGCGGCTCGCCCACGAGGAGCACGGCATGGACGAGGCACTCCAGCTCTACATCCGCCACGCCTGAGAGCCACCCCTGAGAGCCACCCCTGAGAGCCACCCCTGAGGGCTACGGCTGCCGCCGCCCCTTGCGCCGGCGCAGTCCCGACGCGTGCAGCAGCCGTACCACCTCACGGCTGCTGACCTCCACCGCGCCGGCCGCCACCACCTCCGCGTACCGGTGCGACGGAATGTCGTAGTGGTCGCGTTCGAAAGCCCGCCGGGGCACCCCCAAGGTCGCGGCGAACCGGTGCAGTTCGTCGTACGACACATCGCTGACCAGGTGCGACCACATACGGCCGTGACCGGGCCAGGCCGGCGGGTCGACATAGACCGTCACGGGCGCCTCACGAGGACGCCCCGCCGACGGCCGGCCCGAGCGAGCCCACCGCCGCGACCCGCACGCCCGCCTTGTGGCACACCCAGTGCGGGTCGGGGCCCAGTTCCGGCTCCACGTCCAGCGCGTGCGGGTCGCCGGAGCCGCACACCGGGCACAGCGGCCAGCGGCCGTACCGCTCCAGCAGCGCGTCCTGCACGTCCTGGGCGACCAGCCCGGCCACATACCCGGCGCCGTCCGGCCACTGCTCGACCCACCAGCGCCGCTGCGCGATCGAGTCCTCCACCAGCGAGACGACGTCCGCCTGGGCGACCTCCCGCGCGACGAGATCGGCGAGCACCAGCGCGCGGGCGGCGTGCAGGGCCTGTTCCAGGGGGCTGAGGGGGCTGACGGGCTCCATACGACCCATTGTGCGCACTCTTGACCCCAGCACCGAACCGAAAATAGCTTTCACCTGTGACCAAGGACGTGAAGGAAAGTTTCGGAAGTCCGGGCGGCTCCCTCGCCGCCAAGGTGCGCACCCTCGCCCCGTCCATGACCCGGTCCATGCAGCGCGTCGCCGAGGCCGTCGCCAACGACCCGGCCGGCTGCGCCGCCCTCACCGTCACCGGCCTCGCCGAACTCACCGGGACCAGCGAGGCCACCGTCGTCCGCACCGCCCGGCTGCTCGGCTATCCCGGCTACCGCGATCTGCGCCTCGCGCTCGCCGGGCTCGCCGCGCAGCAGCAGTCCGGGCGCGCCCCCGCCATCACCACCGACATCGCGGTGGACGACCCGATCGCCGACGTCGTCGCCAAGCTGGCCTACGAGGAGCAGCAGACCCTCGCCGACACCGCCGCCGGACTCGACACCGCCCAACTGGGCGCGGCCGTCTCCGCGCTGGCCACCGCCCGGCGCACCGACGTGTACGGCATAGGGGCGTCCGGGCTGGTCGCCCAGGACCTCACCCAGAAGCTGCTGCGCATAGGCCTCATAGCCCACGCGCACAGCGACCCGCATCTGGCGGTGACCAACGCCGTACAGCTCCGCTCGGGCGACGTGGCGATCGCGATCACGCACTCCGGCTCCACCGGGGACGTCATCGAGCCGCTCCGGGTGGCGTTCGAGCGCGGCGCGACGACGGTGGCCATCACCGGCCGCCCGGACTCGCCGGTCACCCAGTACGCCGACCATGTGCTGACCACCTCCACCTCCCGGGAGACCGAGCTGCGGCCCGCCGCGATGTCCTCCCGGACCAGTCAACTGCTGGTCGTGGACTGCCTGTTCGTAGGGGTGGCGCAGCGGACGTACGAGACGGCGGCGCCTGCTCTGGCGGCGTCGTACGAGGCGCTGGCCCACCGGCACCGCTCGACCCGCAGGTGAGCGTCCGCACCCCCGGACGCCCCCGACGACACCCCCCGCACCTGAAAGAGCCGCCCCCCATGACCTCCTCCTCCGACCTGCGCAGCCAGCTGGACTCCCTGACCACCGAGGCCTTCCGGCCCGAGCTGGCCGAGATCGACGAACTGCCCACCCTCGAGATCGCCCGCCTGATGAACGGCGAGGACGCGGGCGTGGCCGGCGCCGTCGCCGCCCAGTTGCCCCGCATCGCCGCCGCCGTGGACGCGGTGGCGATGCGCATGGGCCGGGGCGGACGCCTGGTGTACGCCGGCGCCGGCACCGCCGGACGGCTCGGCGTGCTGGACGCCGCCGAGTGCCCGCCCACCTTCAACACCGACCCCGCCCAGGTCGTCGGCCTGATCGCGGGCGGCCCGGACGCCCTGCTGACATCCGTCGAGGGCGCCGAGGACTCCGCGGAGCTGGCCCGCGGGGACCTGGACGCGCTGAAGCTCACCCCGGACGACACCGTCGTCGGCATCTCCGCCTCCGGCCGTACCCCCTACGCCGTCACCGCCGTCGCGCACGCCCGTGCCCTGGGCGCGCTCACCATCGGCCTGGCCTGCAACGAGCACAGCGCCCTCGCGGCCGCCGCCGAGCACGGCATCGAGGTCGTCGTCGGCCCGGAGCTGATCACCGGGTCCACGCGGCTGAAGGCGGGCACGGCCCAGAAGCTGGTCCTGAACATGCTGTCGACGATCACCATGATCCGGCTGGGCAAGACGTACGGGAACCTGATGGTCGACGTCCGCGCCTCCAACGACAAGCTGCGCGCCCGCTCCCGGCGGATCGTGTCCCTGGCCACGGGCGCGTCGGACGAGGAGATCGAGCGCGCCCTCACCGCGTCCGGCGGCGAGGTGAAACAGGCGATCCTCGCCCTGCTCGCCGATGTCGACGGCCCGACGGCCGCCCGCCTTCTGGAGGAGTCCGGCGGCCGGCTGCGTGCCGCGCTGGCGCACGCCGCCCGCTGACCCGCACGCTCGGGGTGTGCACACCGACCCCGCCCCCGCCGGCGGCTCCGCCACCGCGTTCGCCATCCTCGCCCTGGTCGGCGGCCCGGCTAACGTCGTCTCCGTGACCCACTGCCTGACCCGGCTGCGCCTGGACCTCGCCGACCCGGCGGCGGTGGACGAGGAGGGGCTGCGCGCCCTGCCCGGCGTCCTGGGTGTGGTCGCCGCCGGCACCGGCCGGCAGATCGTCCTGGGACCGGGGGTGGTGGACGAGGTCACGGCGGAGGTGAGGGCGGGGGTGGAGGCGGGGGCAGGACTGACGGCAGAGTCCGAGGCGCGTGGGGTGGCGCAGCCGACGGAGCGCACGGCGCGCGGGACGGCGCAGAGGGCGGAGTCCACGGCGCCCGTCTCAGCCGGCACCCCCCTCAAGAACCTCCTGCGCCGGATCGCGAACGTCTTCGTCCCGCTCATCCCCGCCCTCGTCGGCTGCGGCATCCTCGCCGGTCTCGACGGCCTGCTCCGCAACGCCGGCTGGCTGCCCTTCCTCACCCCCGCCCTGTCCGCCCTCTCCGCAGCCTTCATGGCGCTGATCGCGGTGTTCGTCGGCCACCTCACCGCCCAGGAGTTCGGCGGCACCCCCGTGCTGGGCGGGGCGGTGGCGGCGGTGGTCGTGTATCCGGGCGTCGCGAAGGTGACGGTGTTCGGGACGCAGCTGGTCCCCGGACAGGGCGGGGTGCTCGGCGCGCTCGCAGCGGCTCTGCTGGCCACCCGGGTGGAGAAGTGGGTCCGGGGCCGGGTGCCGGGCGCGCTGGACGTCCTGCTCACCCCGACCGTGACCGTCCTGGTCTCCGGCCTGGTGACGCTGTACGGCCTGATGTACGCGGCAGGCGCGGTGGCGACGGCGATCGGCACGGCCGCGAACTGGCTGCTGAGCACGGCCGGCGCCGTGGCCGGACTCGTCCTGGGCGGCCTCTTCCTCCCCCTGGTGATGCTGGGCCTGCACCAGGCCCTGATCCCCATCCACGCCACCCTCATCGAGCAGCAGGGCTACACGGTTCTGCTCCCCCTGCTGGCCATGGCGGGCGCGGGCCAGGTCGGCGCGGCCCTCGCGGTGTACGTCCGGCTGCGCCACGACGTCTCCCCCGGTACGACCACCTTGCGTACGACGATCAGATCGGCGCTCCCGGCCGGGCTGCTGGGCGTCGGCGAACCCCTCGTCTACGGCGTCTCGCTGCCCCTCGGCCGCCCGTTCCTGACCGCGTGCGCGGGCGGCGCGGCGGGCGGCGCGTTCGTCGGCTGCTTCGCGATGCTCGGCACCCGGGTCGGCGCGACGGCGATCGGCCCCTCGGGCTGGGCGCTGTTCCCCCTGCTGACCGGAAACCGCGGCCCGGGCTGGGCGACGGCCGTGTACGCGGGCGGCCTGCTCACCGCCTACGCGGTGGGCTTCACGGCGACCTGGCTCCTCGGCACACCCACCGGCCGCCCCCGCTAGCGCCTCTCGCTCGCAGCGTGCCGGTGCCGCGGCTTCCGTCCCGCCACGGCACCGCACCCCCGCCCGGCCGCACCCGGCGTGACGCACCGCCCCGGCCGTTCGTTCCCCCGGGCATGATGAAGAAGCTCCTGGCCACCGCCGCCCTCACGGCGACCGCCGCCGCCCTCGCCCCCGCCGCCGCCCACGCCGACACGCACTGGACCACCACCGACACCGCCCGCTGCGCCACCGACCTGGCCGTGCTGCCCGCACTCAAGGCCGTCTCCCCGCTGCCGCTGACCGGTGACACCTCCGCGTGCGGCGAGGGCAGCCTCCTCCAGCACCACGCCCACTGAGACGAGGCCCCGGGGGTCGTACGGATCTCGAAGTGCAGGTGCGGGCCGGTGGAGTTGCCGGTGGAGCCGGACAGGCCGATGTGCCGGCCGGCGGCGACGATCCGGCCGACGCGCACGTCGACCCGGGACAGGTGCGCGTACGGCGAGTGGGCGCCGTCGCCGTGCCTGATGACGATCGTCTCGACCGCTCCCGGTAAAAGTGCTGCACGACTCTGTACGCCTACCGTTCAGTAACCCTACGGTTCCCCTCGCGCCACCCGCACCACACAGCATGTCCCTGACAGTCCACGAGATCAGGCCCGTGTACCGGACGTGAGAGGACCCCCACCGATGACCAGCCGCCCCTGGGCACGCCACATATCCGTCGCCGTGGTCACCGCCGCCGCGCTCACCGCGCTGACCGCCCCGGCCCAGGCCGCCGACACCACCACCTCGGTCACGTCTAAGACGACGGCCGCGGCGACCACCAAGGTCGACTACGCCACCTGGCAGAAGGACTGCCAGGCGGTCATGGACCAGGCACTGCCGTACCTGAAGGACCGCATCGCCGCCGCCGCACCCGGCGAGAAGCCGGCGATCGTCCTCGACATCGACAACACCGCGCTGGAGACCGACTTCGGCTTCAGCTACCCCCAGCCGGCCAACCAGCCGGTCCTGAACGTCGCCCAGTACGCCCAGGAGCACGGCGTCTCGGTCTTCTTCGTCACCGCCCGCCCCGGCGTCCTCTACTGGCCCACCGAGTACAACCTCGAACACGACGGGTACCAGGTCTCCGGCCTCTACGTCCGCGGACTGTTCGACCTGTTCAAGGATGTCGCCGCGTACAAGACCGCCCAGCGCGAGAACATCGAGGACAACGGCTACACGATCATCGCGAACATCGGCAACAGCGCCACCGACCTGTCCGGCGGCCACGCCGAGAAGACCTTCAAACTCCCGGACTACAACGGCCAGCTGTCCTGAGATTGCGCTGCCGCGGAGCGAATCCGCTGACTAGGCTCCACCCGTTGCTCGTTCGCGATCGTACGACCACGGGGGTGGCGGGTGGAGCCGACGGTACTGGGCGGCAAGCTGGCGTCCAGCCTGGTCGCACCGCTGGTGCGCAAGCTGTTCGTCCAGGACGGGCCGGGCGCGGGGGTGGTCGACAGGCCCGTACGGCTGTCCTCGCTGGTGTCCTTCCGGGGAGAGAAGCGCACCCTCGGCGAGAAGGACGTCCACCGGCTGGCCGAGCGGATCGTGGCGCAGGCGGTCCGCTCCCCGGGCGAGCCCCCGTTCCCGGCCGACGAGGAACCGGCGGTCGCCGACGCCCTCGCCCGGCGGCTGCTCGCCCTCGGCGACCTGGACATGGACGACGTACAGGCCGTACGGCTGGGCCACCGTGAGCTGGCCGAGCGGCTGCGCCATGCCGCCCCCGTGCCGGACGGCCTCTGCACGGACGCCCGGCACTTCCTGGACTCCGCCACCGAGTGGGCCTGCCTCCAGATCCTGGAGTTCTTCACCCGGCGGTCCACCTTTGTCGCGCGCACCCTCG
Source organism: Streptomyces sp. NPDC001606 (assembly GCF_053596835.1). Classification (NCBI taxonomy): domain Bacteria; kingdom Bacillati; phylum Actinomycetota; class Actinomycetes; order Kitasatosporales; family Streptomycetaceae; genus Streptomyces; species Streptomyces sp. NPDC001606. The sequence goes on along the minus strand of NZ_JBSFHC010000021.1, from coordinate 19,773 downwards.
TGGAGCAGACGCGGGCGCAGGCGGAACTCATCGCCAGGGTGGACGAGCTGATCGCCCGCACCCCGCGCCCCGACGCCCGCGACACCGCCTTCGAACGCCGCTATCTGGCCCATGTCGCCCACCAGCACAACCACATCACCATCTACGGCATCGACCTGCGCGACTCCCCCGACCGCTGGCCCCTGGAAGTGGCGTATCTCAGCCTGGAGGCCACGACGGCGGAGGACACCGTCCGCGACCCGGCGCCCGGTGAGCACCGGCCGGCCGCCCCCGGACGGCTGCCGGCCGAGGAGGCCCTGCTCGCCGACACCCGGGTGCTGCTGCGCGGCGACGCCGGATCCGGCAAGACCACCCTCGTCCAGTGGCTCGCGGTCACGGCGGCCCGCGACGGCGACCGCGTCCCCTTCGTCCTGCCGCTGCGCACCCTGATCCGCACCGGCCCGCTCCCGCCGCCCAGCGGCTTCCTGCCCGCCGTGAGCTGCCCGCTGACCCCGCCGGAGGGCTGGACCGAGCGCGTACTGGCGACCGGCCGGGGCCTGGTCCTGGTGGACGGCCTGGACGAGATCCCGGCCGCCGACCGCCACCGCACCCGCGACTGGCTGCACGCCCTGCTCGCGGCCTACCCCGGCAACCGCTGGCTGCTGACCTCCCGCCCCACCGCCGTACGCCCCGACTGGCTGGCCGAGGAGGGCTTCCGGGAACTGACCCTGGCCCCGATGCGCCGCTCCGAACTGGCCACCTTCGTCCACCGCTGGCACCGGGCCGCCCAGGCACCGGAGTTCGAGAAACCGCTGCTGGACTCCCTGCGCACCAAGCGCGACCTGGCCCGGCTGGCGACCAACCCGCTGATGTGCGGGCTGATCTGCGCGCTCCACCGCGAGCGGCGCGGCTATCTCCCCACCGGCCGCAAGGAGTTGTACGACGCCGCCCTCACGATGCTGCTCGCCCGCCGGGACCGGGAGCGGGGCATGGGCTCGGTGGACGGCTCGGAGCTGGGCGAGGAGGCCCAGCTGGAACTGCTCCAGCGGCTGGCCTACGCCCTGGTGCTGGGCGGCCGTACCGAGATGGCCCGCGACACGGCCGAAGGGATCGTCGAGCGCTGCCTGCCCACGGTGGCCGCGGCGGCCGGCCACGGCGACGCGGCGACGGTCCTGGCCACCCTGCTGCTGCGCAGCGGTCTGCTGCGCCAGCCGGTCGAGGGCGTGGTCGACTTCGTCCACCGCACCTTCCAGGACTATCTCGGCGCCCGCTACGCCGTGGCGGAAGGCCACCTGGAGGTCCTGGTCAGCCATGCCGACGACACCCAGTGGGAGGACGTCATCCGCATGGCGGTGGCCCACGCCCGGCCCCGGGAACGGGCCTGGATGCTGCGCCAGTTGCTGACCGATGACTCGCCCCGGCGCACCCTGCTCGCCCTGGCCTGCCTGGAACACGCCACGGCCCTGGATCCGGCGGTGCGGGCGGAGGTGGAGGCGCGGGCGGGGACGCTGATCCCGCCGCGGTCGACGGAGGACGCCCGTGCGCTGGCGGAGGCGGGACCGCTGGTGCTGGAACTGCTGCCGCCCCCGGAAGGGCTGACCGACGAGGAGGCGCACGGCGTCGCCGTCACCGCCTCGCTGCTCGGGGACGAGGAGCCCGAAGGCGCGCTGGCGGTGCTGCGCCGGTTCCGCGGGCATCCCGACCTGGAGGTCCGCCGACAGCTCGCCGGGACGTGGCACCGGTTCGACACGGAGGAGTACGCGGCGGAGGTCCTGGACCATCTGGACCGTGACGACCTGTATCTGAGCTGCGAGACGCCCGAGCAGGTCGCTGCCCTCGCTGGGATGCGCCCCTGGCACGCCCTCACCGTGCAGGGTCCCCACGACCTATGCGACGTACTGGCAGCCCTTGCCGACCCGGACGCAGTGATCACGATCGACCTAGAGAACAATCCACGGCTCGACGATCTGACCGGCCTGCTGCCGCTGACCTCGCTGCGGGGGTTGTGGCTGCGCGAGTGTGCCGGGGTGCGAGGTCTGGCCTCCCTGGCGGAGCTGCCGGTCACCCAACTCGGCTTCAGTGAGATCGCCGACTTGGCTGGGCTGGGGTCCCTGCGTTCGCTGACCTGGCTCTCCGTGTTCCAGGAACTGCCAGGACGCGACCTCACCGAGGTCCTGCCCGTCGAAGCCCCGCTGGGCAGCCTCTTCCTCGGTCGGCACAGCACGGACCGCACCGGACTGCGTGGGCTCGAGCACTGGGCTGGACTCCGCGACCTCAGCCTCGGACGGTTGACCACGGCGCTCACGGCCGAGGACTGGCAGGCGGTCGCCGGACTGCCCGAACTGAAGCATCTGTACCTGAATGCGTTTCTCAGCCGCGAATTTGCGGATTCCCTGGAACTCATGCCGGAAATGCCCGGAATTCAGGTGCTCACAGTGTCCAACATGCAGGGTTCCGAGAATCTGGCCACCCTCGCGCACAAGCTGCCGGGACTACGCTCGGTGATCCTTCAGAACGAGCCCGGACACTTCGTTCCCGCCCGCTTCGCCGATCTCTTCCCGGGCGCGGAGGTCCGCCTGGAGCGCCAGTGAAATGCGAAAGGGGCCGGTGCTCGAAAGCACCGGCCCCTTTGCTTCGGCCTACGCCTTACGCGTCCTTGCTCAGGTTCGGCCCGGCACCGCCGGCCGCCTGCTCGATCGGCGGGACGTCGGGCAGCGCCGACTTCTCCTCACCGCGGAAGGTGAAGGTCTTGGTGTCGCCCTCGCCCTCGGTGTCCACGACCACGATGTGACCGGGGCGCAGCTCGCCGAAGAGGATCTTCTCGGAGAGGGTGTCCTCGATCTCGCGCTGGATCGTGCGACGCAGCGGACGCGCGCCCAGCACCGGGTCGTAGCCCTTCTTGGACAGCAGCTCCTTGGCGGACTGGGACAGCTCGATGCCCATGTCCCGGTCCTTCAGGCGCTCGTCCACCTTGCTGATCATCAGGTCGACGATCCGCAGGATGTCCTCCTGCGTCAGCTGCGGGAAGACGACCACGTCGTCGACGCGGTTGAGGAACTCGGGGCGGAAGTGCTGCTTCAGCTCGTCCGACACCTTGTTCTTCATGCGCTCGTAGTTGGTCTTCGTGTCGCCCTGGGCGGCGAAGCCCAGGTTGAAGCCCTTGGAGATGTCCCGGGTGCCGAGGTTGGTCGTCATGATGATGACCGTGTTCTTGAAGTCCACGACCCGGCCCTGGGAGTCGGTCAGACGACCGTCCTCCAGGATCTGGAGCAGCGAGTTGAAGATGTCCGGGTGGGCCTTCTCGACCTCGTCGAAGAGGACGACCGAGAACGGCTTGCGGCGCACCTTCTCGGTGAGCTGGCCGCCCTCCTCGTAACCCACGTATCCGGGCGGGGAACCGAAGAGCCGCGAGACCGTGTGCTTCTCGCTGAACTCCGACATGTCGAGGGAGATCAGCGCGTCCTCGTCGCCGAAGAGGAACTCGGCGAGCGCCTTGGACAGCTCGGTCTTACCGACACCGGACGGGCCGGCGAAGATGAACGAACCACCCGGACGCTTCGGGTCCTTCAGACCGGCGCGGGTACGGCGGATCGCCTTCGACAGCGCCTTGACGGCGTCGTTCTGGCCGATGACCCGCTTGTGCAGCTCCTCCTCCATGCGGAGCAGGCGACTGGACTCCTCCTCGGTCAGCTTGAAGACCGGGATGCCGGTGGCCGTGGCGAGGACCTCGGCGATCAGCTCGCCGTCGACCTCGGCGACGACGTCCATGTCGCCGGCCTTCCACTCCTTCTCCCGCTTGGCCTTGGCGGACAGGAGCTGCTTCTCCTTGTCGCGCAGCGAGGCGGCCTTCTCGAAGTCCTGCGAGTCGATCGCGGACTCCTTGTCCCGGCGGACGGCGGCGATCTTCTCGTCGAACTCGCGCAGGTCCGGCGGAGCGGTCATCCGGCGGATGCGCATCCGGGAACCGGCCTCGTCGATCAGGTCGATCGCCTTGTCCGGCAGGAAGCGGTCGGAGATGTAACGGTCGGCCAGGGTGGCGGCCTGGACCAGCGCCTCGTCGGTGATGGAGACGCGGTGGTGCGCCTCGTACCGGTCACGCAGGCCCTTGAGGATCTCGATCGTGTGCGGCAGGGACGGCTCGGCGACCTGGATGGGCTGGAAGCGGCGCTCGAGGGCCGCGTCCTTCTCCAGGTGCTTGCGGTACTCGTCCAGCGTGGTCGCACCGATGGTCTGGAGCTCACCGCGGGCCAGCATCGGCTTGAGGATGCTCGCGGCGTCGATGGCGCCCTCGGCGGCACCCGCACCGACCAGCGTGTGCAGCTCGTCGATGAACAGGATGATGTCGCCGCGGGTGCGGATCTCCTTGAGCACCTTCTTCAGGCGCTCCTCGAAGTCACCGCGGTAGCGGGAGCCGGCGACCAGGGCGCCGAGGTCCAGCGTGTAGAGGTGCTTGTCCTTCAGCGTCTCGGGAACCTCGCCCTTGACGATGGCCTGGGCGAGGCCCTCCACGACGGCGGTCTTGCCGACGCCGGGCTCACCGATCAGCACCGGGTTGTTCTTGGTACGGCGGGACAGTACCTGCATGACCCGCTCGATCTCCTTCTCGCGCCCGATGACCGGGTCGAGCTTGGACTCACGAGCGGCCTGGGTGAGGTTCCGGCCGAACTGGTCCAGGACCAGAGAGGTCGAGGGGGTGCCCTCGGCCGGTCCGCCGGCGGCGGCGGTCTCCTTGCCCTGGTAACCGGAGAGCAGCTGGATGACCTGCTGCCGCACCCGGTTGAGGTCTGCGCCCAGCTTGACCAGGACCTGGGCGGCGACGCCCTCGCCCTCGCGGATCAGGCCGAGCAGGATGTGCTCCGTGCCGATGTAGTTGTGGCCCAGCTGAAGGGCCTCGCGGAGCGACAGCTCCAGGACCTTCTTGGCACGGGGGGTGAAGGGGATGTGCCCGGACGGGGCCTGCTGGCCCTGACCGATGATCTCCTCCACCTGCTGGCGGACCGCCTCAAGCGAAATGCCGAGGCTCTCCAGGGCCTTAGCGGCGACACCTTCGCCCTCGTGGATGAGACCCAGGAGGATGTGCTCGGTGCCGATGTAGTTGTGGTTGAGCATCCGGGCTTCTTCCTGAGCCAGGACGACAACCCGCCGCGCGCGGTCGGTGAACCTCTCGAACATCGTTAATCGCTCCTCAGAGCGGTCAGGCAGTGGGGGGAACTTCCCCTCCCTGTCCTTCCGCAGCTTAGTCCCGCAAGCGGGGACCGCTCATTCCAACTGCCGACACCGTCCTTGGCCTCCTGACCCCGAACGCCGACATCTGCTCCAACCCGATGGTGCGAGACGATGTTCCCGCAGGCCAGGCAGTTACCCCAGTCGCCAGTACGCCGATGGCGAACGTGAGACGGCCCTTCCTGCGTGTCGCCCCCTCCCACTAGGCATGTCTTACCCGCAGGGACTGACACTCCATGCCGCGCGCACCGGTTCCCTCCGCTATGGGCGAACAACCTTGCGCCTCCCCGAGGCCCCACGCGCCCCCACTTCCGGCACCTTGTGCGATCGACTGGACACCCAGCGTAACGTGCGGGCTCTCGCGGCGGTTGCACTGGGCATGGTTGGCTCGGCCCCCACGGCTCACCCTTGCGCCCATACCGTCCCGCCTCCTCGCCACCCCCTCGACGGGGGGCCGGAATCCTCGTCCGCGCCGGCCGGCCCGGAGGACGCCCGGACCCGCCACTGGTACGAGAACGATCTGGGCTGGCCGACCGTGCCCGACGCGGCGAAAAAGCCGCTACGACTGCTCACCGGGGTGCGCTTCGACGTCCTGGACGTGCCGGCCGAGGCGGGCAGAAGGGCGCTGCGGCATCTCGCGGCGGACTCCCCGGTGGCCCTGCGGGGCGACCGGACGGAGCTGCTGCTGGCCGCGGGCAGCGCGGAGGAGCTGCCGGGGCTGCTGGACTGGCTGGAGTGGGGCGCCATCGCCCTCGACCTGCGGGTCCTGGGAGCGGGCGAGGTGATGGAAGCGCCGCTTCCGCCCTGGGTGGTCACCGGGGCCGCCGTACCCGGGCGAGGGGCTCCCGCTCAGGCCGCCGTGGGGGCCGCCGTGTGGCTGCGGCCCCCCGGGCCGGGGCGCGAGGTCGAGGACTCGCTGCCGGCGCTGCCGGCGCTGTCGGCCGTGGGACGCGAGGAGAGCGTCCCCGATCTCGTACGACTGCTGGACACGGTGGCAGCGGAGTGTCACCGCATCCGGCTGCGACGCGGGTGCGCCGGGCCGTCCGCCCGTGAGCGAAGCCGGCCGGCCGCCTTCTCGTAGGCGCCGCGGAATCAGCCGTTGGCCTTCTCGTAGGCCTCGCGGATGTTCCCGGGAACACGGCCGCGGTCGTTGACCTCGAGGCCGTTCTCCTTCGCCCAGGCGCGGATCGCCGCGGTGTCCTGGTTGCCGCCGGAAGCGGCACGCGCCTTTCCACGCCCGCCCGAGGTACGGCCTCCGGTACGACGACCGCCCTTCACATAGGGCTCGAGAAGGCCGCGCAGCTTGTCCGCATTGGCGGTCGTGAGATCGATCTCGTACGTCTTGCCGTCCAGCGCGAACGTCACCGTCTCGTCCGCCTCGCCGCCGTCGAGGTCGTCGACAAGAAGGACCTGAACCTTCTGTGCCACCGGATTTCCTTTCATCGATAACGTTGAGGGTCAGGGGTGTGCGGCGTCCGCCGTTTCGCCGCCCCCTGTTATATGCAGTACTGCACTACGTCGGAAAGCAAACCGCTTTTGCCGGAAAAACACAAACCCCTGGGAGAGGCGAGCGCAGCGCTCCCGCCCGGAAACATGCGCGTTTCGGACATAGGGCACCAGGGCAATGACGATCACAGATGCAGAAGCATCCGGCTGTTGCCCAAGGTGTTCGGTTTCACTCGTTCGAGGCCGAGGAACTCCGCGACGCCCTCGTCATAGGAACGCATCAGCTCGGTGTAGACATCGGTGTCGACCGGTGTCTCACCGATCTCCACGAAGCCGTGCTTCCCGAAGAAGTCCACTTCGAAGGTGAGGCAGAAAACCCGGCGAACGCCGAGCCAGCGCGCGGTCTGGAGCAACTTCTCCAGCAACTGATGGCCGACGCCGGCGCCCTTGAGGCCGGGCTTCACCGCCAGAGTGCGGACTTCCGCGAGGTCCTCCCACATGACGTGCAGCGCACCGCAGCCGACCACCTCGGCGTTGTCGTCGCGTTCCGCGACCCAGAACTCCTGGATGTCCTCGTAAAGCGTGACCATCGCTTTGTCGAGCAGGATGCCGTCACGGACGTACGCGTCGAGGAGGCGGCGCACGGCCGGGACATCGCTGGTCCGGGCCCTGCGGACGGTGATGGCTTTTGCGGAGAGTTCGGGACGCTCTGCGGACAGACGCTCTGCTGACATGAGCGGACGCTATCGCCCGTCGCCGTCCTGGGCCGAGCCGGGGTTCTGTGCTTCGGCGGCTTCCCGGGGTTCGTGTCCTTCCCCGGCTTCTGCGGCTTCCCCGGCTTCCGTGGCTTCCGCGGGTTCCGCCGGTTGCGGGGGTTCCGGTGTTTCCGGTCCCTGGACGATGCGTACCGCGTCGCTGAGGGCCTGGCGCTGTTCCTCGCTCATCATCCCGAAGAAGGCGACGAGAGCGGCGGCCGGGTTGTCGCTCTGGGACCAGGCGTCGTTCATCAGGGCGGCGGCGTACGCGGCTCGCGTGGAGACGGCCTCATATCGATAGGCCCGGCCTTCCGCTTCCCGGCGCACCCAGCCCTTCTGATGGAGATTGTCCAAAACGGTCATCACCGTGGTGTACGCGATGGACCGTTCCTGCTGTAGGTCTTCCAGGACTTCTCGAACGGTCACCGGGCGGTTCCACTTCCACACCCGCGTCATGACCGCGTCTTCGAGTTCTCCCAAGGGGCGAGGCACAGTTCAGAACAATAGTGGGAGATCCCGACATTGGCCTGCCGACGTGCACCGACCGAATGAAACGATGACAAAAAGGGCGTGCGGTTCGCAGCCGGACGACGCCCTGCCGTCCTGAAGGGTTTCGAGGCGCCGGGGTGTCTCAGGCGTCGCCGGCGGAGGCCTGGCGCGCGCTCTCCACGCGCGCGAGGGCGGCGTCGACGGCCGCGTCCTCCTTGGCCTTGGCGGCCCCGCCCTGGGTCTTCACGATCACCCTGACCACACCGATGAAGAACACGGCCATGACGACCGGGGGCACGAGCGCGGAGACGTAGTCCATGCCACCAGAGTAGCCACGCCATCCCACCGAAATGCCCCGGGGTGTCCCCGGCGGGGCGCGCCCTGCCGGGGACACCCTCCGGAAGGACTCACCCCGCGGCCAGCTCCCGATGCCCCACCGGCTCCACCGACTCCGCCGACTCCGCCGACGCCCCCGGCTTGCGCCGTGGGAACACCTCTCCCGGTGTGGGAATGGGCCGCTTGGGCGCGGGCCGCTGCCCCGGCTCGGGCCCGGACTTCTCCCCCGGCTTCTCCGCAGGCCTCTCGGACGGCCTCTCGGCGGGCTTCTCCGCCGGTTCCCCGGCCGGTCCGGCACTCTCCTCGCCCTGCCGGGGCGGGAGGTCCCCCGCGCCCCCGGGGAGGGCCAGCAGACGCGTCCGTGCGGCCGGCACGGCCGGCGCCGGCACCCTCCGCGCCCCCTGCGCGAAGCGGGCCCGCACATCCTGCTCGGCCAGCGCCTGGCACCGCTCCAGCAGCGCCGCCGCGACCGGGTTCCCGCGCAGCGCCCGCAGCGCGGCGAGATCGTCCGGAGTGGGCCGGTGCCCCGCACCCAGCGCCTCCTCCAGCAGGGCCAGGTAACCGGCGGCCGTACCCGGCAGCGCGGCCCGGTACCGGCCGAGGTCGGCGATCAGGAAGGCGCGCAGTCTGGTCCCCTCGTGCATCGCCTCGTCGAGCGACTCGGCGAGCCGGAAGCAGTCCTGGACGTCCTCGGCGGACGCTCGGCCGGGGTGGAGGGCGAGGGCGAGGGCGCGGCGGAGCACACGCAGCTCCTCCACGCCGAACGCCATGCCGCCGCGGGATCCGTATGGCGTGGGCATGCGGCGACGCTACCGCTAATCGGACAAAAGTGACGGATCGGAATGCCGTGACGGCGTCGTGTCGCCCGAGGTTTCCCCCGACCGGTCCCAGGACGCCGTCCCCCGGCCCGGTCCCCACGCGCGCGTGCGCGTGGGGACCGCGGCTCTCACATCCGCGCCACGTTCCGCTCGTACACCAGCCGCAGTCCGATCAGCGTCAGCCACGGCTGGTGCTCGTCGATCACCGAGGACTCGCCCAGCACCATCGGTGCCAGCCCGCCCGTCGCGATCACCGTCACGTCGTCCGGATCGTCCGCCAGCTCCCGCGCCATCCGGCTGACGACTCCGTCGACCTGTCCGGCGAACCCGTACACGATGCCCGCCTGCATGGCCTCGACGGTGTTCTTGCCGATGACGCTGCGCGGCCTGGCCACCTCGATCTTCCGCAGCTGGGCGCCCTTCACGCCGAGCGCCTCCACGGAGATCTCGATACCGGGCGCGATGACCCCGCCGACGTACTCCCCGCGCGCGGAGACCGCGTCGAACGTCGTCGCCGTACCGAAGTCGACGACGATCGCCGGGCCGCCGTACAGCTCGACGGCCGCGACCGCGTTGATGATCCGGTCCGCGCCGACCTCCTTGGGGTTGTCGGTCAGGATCGGCACCCCGGTCTTCACGCCCGGCTCGACGAGCACCGCGGGCACGTCGCCGTAGTAGCGCCGGGTGACCTCGCGCAGCTCGTGCAGCACGGACGGGACGGTCGCGCAGATCGCGATGCCGTCGATGCCGTCGCCCAGCTCCTCGCCGAGCAGCGGGTGCATGCCCATCAGGCCCTGGAGCAGCACCGCCAGCTCGTCCGCCGTACGGCGCGCGTCCGTGGAGATGCGCCAGTGTTCGACGATGTCCTCGCCGTCGAACAGGCCGAGGACGGTGTGCGTGTTGCCGACGTCGATGGTGAGGAGCATGGCCCTTACTCCGCCTCGCGCAGGTCCAGGCCGATGTCGAGGATCGGCGAGGAGTGGGTGAGCGCGCCGACGGCCAGGAAGTCCACGCCCGTGTCGGCGTACACGCGCGCGTTGTCGAGCGTGAGCCGGCCGGAGGCCTCCAGCAGCGCGCGTCCGCCGACGATGCCGACGGCCTCCGCGCACTCGGTGGGGGTGAAGTTGTCCAGCAGGATCAGGTCGGCGCCCGCGTCGACCACCTCGCGCAGCTGGTGCAGGGTGTCGACCTCGACCTCGATCGGCACCTCCGGGAAGGCCTCCCGTACGGCCTTGAAGGCCTGCGCGACGCCGCCCGCGGCCACCACGTGGTTGTCCTTCACCAGGGCCGCGTCGCACAGCGACATGCGGTGGTTGACGCCGCCGCCGCAGCGGACGGCGAACTTCTCCAGCGAGCGCAGACCGGGGGTCGTCTTGCGGGTGTCGCGGACCTTGGTCTTGGTGCCCTCCAGCGCGTCCGCCCACGCGCGCGTGGTGGTCGCGATGCCGGACAGACGGCACAGGATGTTCAGCGCGCTGCGCTCGGCGGTGAGCAGGTCACGCGTGCGCGTGGTGACCGACAGCAGCTTCTGGCCGGCCTCGACGCGGTCGCCGTCCTCGACGTGCCGCTCGACCTCGAACTCGTCGGTGCAGACCACGGAGAGCACGGCCTCGGCGACCCGCAGCCCGGCCGCCACGCCCGCCTCGCGCGCGGTGAAGTCGCCGGTGGCGGTCGCCTCCTCGGGGATGGTGGCCACGGTGGTCACGTCGACGCCCCCGTCCAGGTCCTCCTGGATCGCGACGTTGGCGATGTCCTCGACCTCTACGGGGTCGAGCCCGGCAGCGGCCAGCAGCTCGGCGAGCGCGGGGTCGAGCCCGCTCTCCAGGTACTCCTCGTCGTCGCCCTCGGCGCCGCAGGCGCAGCCGTCGCCGCAGCCGCCGGTCGGGGCGAGGGGAAGGTCTTCGGTGCTCACGTCTGTCACTGCTCCTGGGGCGCTGGGGGTTCGCTGGGTGCTGGTTCGCCGGTGTTACCGGACAGGGGGGAAGTCTGCGGTGTCGGTGGTGTGCACGGCCAGCGACCGGTCGGGGTTCAGCCGTACGACGATGTGGCGCCGCCAGAGCGTGTCGTCCCGGTCGGGGCGGTCCTCGCGCCAGTGGCAGCCGCGGGTCTCCTCGCGCAGCCGCGCGGCGGTGACCAGGGCGCGGCCCACGCACAGCAGGTTGGTGGCCTCCCAGGTGTCGACGCCGGGCTCGGCGGTCTTGCCGTTCTCGGCGAGCGCGCCGCGGGCCTCGTCGTGCAGCTGCTGGAGCTGCTCGGCGGCCCGGGCGAGGCCTTCCTCGGAGCGCAGCACGCCCGCGCCCTCGGTCATGATCCGCTGGATGGCGAACCGGGTCTCGGGGGCCAGCAGCGGGTGCACGGGGGTGTCGGGGTGCTCGACGGGTGCGGGCACGCGCGCGTGCAGGCCGTTGGCCGCGTGCACGGCGGCGATGTCGTCGGCGATCCGCTCGGCGTAGACGAGGCCTTCGAGGAGGCTGTTGGAGGCGAGCCGGTTGGCGCCGTGCACGCCGGTGCAGGCGACCTCGCCGCACGCGTACAGGCCCGGCACGGTGGTCCGGCCGTGCGCATCGGTGCGGACGCCGCCGGAGGCGTGGTGGGCGGCCGGCGCGATCGGGATGGGCTCGGTGATCGGGTCGATGCCGTTGGCCCGGCAGGCGGCCAGGATGGTCGGGAACCGGTGCTCCCACATGTCGGCGCCGAAGTGCCGGGCATCCAGGAACATGTGCTCGGCGTCCTGCTCCATCATCCGCCGCAGGATGCCCTTGGCGACGATGTCGCGCGGCGCCAGCTCCGCCAGCTCGTGCTGGCCGACCATGAAGCGCACGCCGTCGCCGTCGATGAGGTAGGCGCCCTCGCCGCGCACCGCCTCGGAGACGAGCGGCTGCTGGCCCTCGGCGTCCGGGCCGAGGAACAGCACGGTCGGGTGGAACTGCACGAACTCCAGGTCGCTGACCTCGGCGCCCGCGCGCAGCGCCAGCGCCACCCCGTCACCGGTGGACACCGAGGGGTTGGTGGTCGCGGAGAACACCTGGCCCATGCCGCCGGTCGCGAGCACCACCGCGGGCGCGTGCACGGCGCCCACGCCGTCGTGCTGGCCCTCGCCCATCACATGCAGCGTCACACCGGCCGTGCGGCCCTCGTCGTCGGTGAGCAGGTCCAGCACGAGCGCGTTCTCGATGGTGCGCAGCCCGCGCGCGCGTACGGCCGCCACGAGCGCCCGGGAGACCTCCGCGCCGGTGGCGTCGCCGCCCGCGTGCGCGATCCGGCGCCGGTGGTGGCCGCCCTCGCGGGTGAGGTCCAGTTCGCCTTCGGAGGACTCGTCGAAGTGCGCGCCGGTGTCGATGAGCCGCCGTACCGCGTCCGGGCCCTCGGTGACGAGGGTGCGGACGGCCTCCTCGTCGCACAGGCCGGCGCCGGCCACGAGGGTGTCCTCCAGGTGCTCCTCGGGCGTGTCGCCCTCGCCGAGCGCGGCGGCGATGCCGCCCTGCGCCCAGCGCGTGGAGCCGTCGTCCAGGCGGGCCTTGGTGACGACGACCGTGCTGAGGCCCGCGGCCTCGCAGCGCAGGGCCGCGGTCAGGCCGGCCACCCCGGAGCCGACGACCACCACGTCGGCGGAGATCGCCCAACCGGGTGCGGGCGCGTGCAGTCGTATGCCTGTGCTGGTCACGAGGCGGCTCCGAAGGTGAGAGGGAGGTTGTCGATCAGCCGGGTCGTGCCGACCCGGGCGGCGACGGCGAGGACGGCCTCGCCGGTGAAACCATCACCGATCTCGGTGAAGTCGGAAGGGTCGACGAGGGCCAGGTAGTCCAGGTCGAGCGGGGGGTCGAGGCGGGCGGCGTCGTCCAGCACCTGGCGGGCGGCCGCGCGGACGGCCGCCGGGCTGGCGGGGGACGCCGTGGCGACCGCGTGCGCGTCGGCGGCGGCGCGGGACTCGCCTATGGCGCTCAGCGCCTCGGCACGCGCGTGCGTGGAGGGCACTTCGCGGGCCCGCGCGCGCAGCGCCTCCTGCGCGGCGTGCCGGTCCCGGCCCGCGAACAGCGCGCGGGACAGCGCGAGCGCGGTACGGCGCTCCGCGGGCGACAGGTAGCGGTTGCGGCTGGACAGGGCGAGCCCGTCCTCCTCGCGCACGGTCGGTACGGCGACGATCTCGACGCCGAAGTTCAGGTCGCGCACCATGCGCCGGATCAGGGCCAGCTGCTGGGCGTCCTTCTGCCCGAACAGGGCCGCGTCGGGGCGGGTCAGGTGCAGCAGCTTGGCGACGACGGTGAGCATGCCGTCGAAGTGCCCGGGCCGCGAGGCGCCCTCCAGCCGCGTGCCCATGGGGCCGGCGGAGATGCGCACCTGGGGTTCGCCGCCCGGGTAGACCTCGTCCACGGAGGGCGCGAACACGACGTCGGCGCCCGCCTGCTCGGCGATCTTCAGGTCGGCGTCGAGGGTGCGCGGGTAGCGGTCCAGGTCCTCGCCCGCACCGAACTGCAACGGGTTGACGAAGACCGTGACGACGACCTCGCCGTCCGCTCCGGCGAGTTCTCGGGCGGAGCGGATCAGGGTCGCGTGGCCCTCGTGCAGGGCGCCCATGGTCATCACGACGGCACGGCGGCCGCGGCGCACGCGCGCGTGCAGCTCGTCGGCGGTGCTCAGCAGGGCGGTGGTCATCGGTCGTTCCCCTCGGTGCCGTTCGTGCCGTTCGTACCGGTGCCGCCGGATCCCTCGGCGAGCACGCCGAGCAGGTCCTCGGCGAGTTCCGGCTTCAGCAGGCCGTGCGCGAGCGCCCGGTCGGCGGTCGCGCGGGCCATCGCCAGATAGCCGGCCACGGCCTGCGGGGCGTGCCTGCGCAACTCGGTGACGTGCGCGGCGACCGTGCCCGCGTCCCCGCGCGCGACCGGGCCGGTCAGGGCGGCGTCCCCGGAGCGCAGCGCGTTGTCCAGGGCCGCCCCGAGCAGCGGGCCCAGCATCCGGTCGGGGGCCTCGACGCCGGCCGCCCGCAGCAGCTCCATGGACTGGGCGACCAGGGTCACCAGGTGGTTGGCGCCGAGTGCGAGGGCCGCGTGGTAGAGCGGGCGGTTCTCCTCGCTGATCCACTCGGGCTCGCCGCCCATCTCGATCACCAGGGCCTGGGCGGCCAGCCGCAGCTCCTCGGGCGCGGTGACCCCGAAGGAGCAGCCGGCGAGGCGCTGGACGTCCACCGGGGTGCCGGTGAACGTCATCGCCGGGTGCAGGGCCAGCGGCAGCGCACCCGCGCGCAGGGCCGGGTCGAGGACCTTGGTGCCGTACCGGCCGGAGGTGTGCACGAGCAGCTGTCCCGGCCGTACCGCACCGGTCTCGGCGAGCCCGCCGACGAGGCCGGGCAGGACGTCGTCGGGGACGGTGAGCAGCACCAGGTCGGCGCGCTGGAGGACCTCGGCGGGCGGCACCAGCGGCACGTCGGGGAGCATGGTCGCGGCCCGCCGCCGGGAGGCGTCGGAGACGCCGGAGACGGCCACCGGGCGGTGCCCGGCGAGCTGGAGGGACGCGGCCAGCGCGGGGCCCACGCGGCCGGCGCCGACGACACCGACGGTGAGCCGCGCGGGGCGGTCCTTGAGGTCTGGCTGATGGACTGTACTCACGCGACGGAGGCCTTCCCGTTCCAGTCCGCTCTGGGTACCGGACGATTTCTCGTCATGTTAACGCTATCCGCTCCGGGACCGGCCGGTTGTCCACAGGCTGTGGGTTTCGCCACGCCGTCCACGATGCTTTCCGGCCGCCTCCGCCATCCCGCCGGCCACGCCCTGGCCCGGGCGGAAAATCCGGCTGCCCGCCCGCGCGCGGGACGGGATGATCCGGGGCATGACCGATACGGCACAGCAGGGCGCGGACCAGCAGGCGAAGGGGGCCGGGGAGCCCGGCCCGGCCGAACAGGAGCAGATGCGGGAGCGACGCCGGGCCGCCTTCCGGGCGGCGAAGCGGGTCCTGGCGCGTGAGGGCTTCCGGCGCACGATGCGGGAACGGCTCACGGACCTGCTGGACGCCCCACCCGAGCTGTACGACCTGGAGCAGCCGGGGGACTTCTACGGCACCGGGATCGTGGCGGACCTGGAGCGGCGGGTCGCGGACCTGCTGGGCACGGAGGACGCCGCGTTCTTCCCGACCGGCACCATGGCCCAGCAGGTGGCCCTGCGCTGCTGGGCGGGCCGTACCGGCAACCCCACGGTCGCGCTGCACGCCCTCTCCCACCCGGAGGTGCACGAACGGCACGCGTTCAGCTCGGTCAGCGGGCTGCGTCCGGCCCGGGTGACGGCCGAGCCCCGGCTTCCCACGACCGCCGAGATACGGGACTTCGAGGAGCCCTTCGGCGCGCTGATGCTGGAACTGCCCCTCAGGGACGCCGGGTACGTGCTGCCCACCTGGGAGGAGCTGACCGAGGTGGTCGAGGCGGCGCGGGAGCGGGAGGCGGTGGTGCACTTCGACGGCGCGCGCCTGTGGGAGACCACCGTCCACTTCGGCCGCCCCCTGGCGGAGATCGCGGGCCTCGCGGACAGCGTCTACGTGTCGTTCTACAAGTCCCTCGAAGGCATCGGTGGTGCCGCGCTCGCCGGCCCGAAGACCCTGACCGACGAGGCGAGGATCTGGCGGCACCGGTACGGCGGCATGGTCTTCCAGCAGTTCCCGACGGTGCTGTCGGCCCTCGCCGGGCTCGACCGCGAGCTGCCCCGGCTCCCCGACTACGTCCGCCACGCGCGCGTGGTCGCCGCGGCGCTGCGCGAGGGATTCGCGGCGGCGGGCGTGCCGTGGGCGCGGGTGCACCCCGGGGAACCGCACACCCACGAGTTCCAGGTCTGGCTGCCGTACGAGCCGGACGCGCTCATGGATGCGGCGCTGCGCCAGGCGGAGGAGACGGGCACCTACCTCTTCGCCCGGCCCTGGGACCGCGGTGGGCCGGGTCTCGCCTTCACCGAGGTCAGCGTGCGCGAGGCGGCCCTGGAGTGGACGGCCGACGATGTGCGCACGGCCGTCGCGGAGTTCGCCGTACGGCTGCCCGGGGCGTAGCGGTGCCGGCGCTCGCGCCGGAGCGCGGGCGCCGCCCGCCGGCACCTACAGCGCACGCGGGCGCAACAGGCGCTGTGCGGCGTGCAGTCGGCGCCGCAGGGCGCGCAGCAGCCGTCCGTGCGCCGGGCGTTCGGCGACGACGGCGCGAAAGCGCCGGTAGTCGCGCAGCTCACGGACGACGTCCAGGTCGTGGCGGCCGGGCGCGGGCGGCTCGGGCTCGCCGATCACATGGGCGCGGTAACTGTCGAGGAGGTACTGCTGGGTGATGCTCATGACGGATCGCCTTCTCGCAATCTCTCGGGACATGGACTGGCCACCGATTCGCTCGGTGCCGGTTCGGGCTCCGCGGCTGCCCCGGTGTCATCAGGTTGCGCCTGGTCACAGCCGATGTCCCGTGGATTGACGGGTGCCGTCAATCCACCGGGCGATGTCAGTGGGCCGGTGCACGATGGAGGCATGAGCGTGACCATCGACATCACCGGGCTGCCGGCCGAGCGGATCTCCGTCGTGCCCTCTCCGCTGGCGGAGCTGGGAAGGGCGCTGCACGCACTGAGCGAACCCGGGCACCACCCCGAGCTCCAGGGCTGGGCGACCGCCGTCTCCAGCCGGCTGGACCCGAGACTGGCGGACCGGCTGTGCGAGGCGGAGTTCCTGTGGCGCACGACGTTCTCCGACGTGTTCGCCCCGTTCGGCGGCATCCCCGGCCGGCGTGCACTGCCGGGCGCCACGCTCGCCGAGGATCTGGACCTGCTGGACAAGCTGACGGACGAACAGTTCGTGAACGCGGCGCTGGAGTTCACCTGCCAGCCCCGCTACTACCTCCGCGAGGAGGGCCCGCTCGAGGACCCGGAGGTGCGCCGCCGTTCCCTGGAGCTGGCCGCCGCGCGCGGTGCCACCCAGGAGCGGTTCGCCCGCCGGGTGCTGGAGGACCCGCCGGCGGTGCGCGCGTGGTTCCGGCAGCTGATGTTCGACTGCGAGGAGGCCTTCTTCGCCGACATCTGGGAGCGGGTGCAGCCCCAGCTCGCCGCCGACGCCCGGCACAAGACCGAACTGCTGCGCCGCAAGGGGCTGGGTGAGGCGCTGGCCGCGCTCTCCGGTGCCGTCTCGCTGGACGAGGAGGCCGGTCTCGTCTCGGTCGACAAGCTCACGGTGGGCCACACCGCCACCGGCGACGGCGGCCTGGTCCTGATGCCGACCAGCCTCGGCTGGCCCCATGTGATGGTCCTGCACCGGTACGGCTGGCAGCCCGCGATCAGCTATCCCGTCAGGTCGCCGAGCCGCCGGGCGCCGACCGTGGAGCAGCTCACCCGCCGTCTGGAGGCGCTGGCCCACCCGGCGCGGCTGCGGATGTGCCGGGACCTCGCGCGCGGCCCGCACAGCACCAGCGAACTTGCCGACGCGCACGGCCTGTCGGCCCCGGAGATATCCCGGCACCTGGCGGTGCTGAAGAAGGCCGGCCTCATCACCAGCTGCCGGCACGGCCGGTACGTCCGCCACCAGCTGGAGCTGCCCGCGGTGGCCCGGCTGGGCAGCGACTTCATCGAGGGCGTCCTGCGCTGACCGGGCACCGCCGCGGTCCGGTCAGCCGTGATTGCCCGCGCGCACCAGCCCGGTCTCGTACGCCAGCACCACCACCTGCACCCGGTCGCGCAGCCCGAGCTTGGTGAGGATGCGGCCCACATGGGTCTTCACCGTCGCCTCGGACAGCACCAGGCGGGCCGCGATCTCCCCGTTGGACAGGCCCTGCGCGACCAGCACCATCACCTCGCGCTCCCGGTCGGTGAGCCGCTCCAGCTCCTTGTGCCGGGGCTCCTTGCCGGTGGACGGCAGCATGGGCGCGAAGCGGTCCAGCAGGCGCCGGGTGGTGGAGGGCGCCACGACCGCGTCCCCGCTGTGCACGGCCCGGATCGCGGCCAGCAGCTCGCCGGGCGGCACATCCTTGAGCATGAAGCCGGAGGCGCCCGCCTTCAGCCCCGAGAAGGCGTACTCGTCCAGGTCGAACGTGGTCAGGATCAGCACCTTCGGCGCGCCGGGCTCGGCACAGATCCGCCGGGTGGCCTCCACGCCGTCCAGCTTCGGCATACGGACGTCCATCAGCACGACGTCCACGGCCGTCGCCCGCAGCTCCTGAAGGGCCTCGACACCGTCGCCCGCCTCCGCGACGACCTCCATGTCCGGCTGGGCGTCGAGCACCATCCGGAACCCGGTGCGCAGCAGCACCTGGTCGTCGACGAGCATCACACGGATCGTCATCGGGCCTCTTTCGTTCGGAATTCGTTCGGAGCCGGAGGTATCAGTGCGCCGGTTTGAGCGGCAGCAGGGCGCTGATGCGGAATCCTCCGCCCGGGCGCGGGCCCGCGTCCAGGGTGCCCCCGACCATGCCGACCCGCTCGCGCATGCCGATCAGGCCGTGCCCCTGTCCGTCGGCGCCGCCCTCCTCGTACAGCTCGTGCGGCGCGCCCTTGCCGTCGTCCTCCACGAGCAGGCCGAGCCCGTCGTCGAAGTAGACCAGCCGGACGCTGGCGCCCGCGTTCGGCCCGCCGTGCTTGCGCGTGTTGGTGAGCGCCTCCTGCACGATCCGGTACGCGGTCAGCTCCACGCCGCTGGGCAGCGGGCGGGGCGTGCCCTCGACCCGGAAGTCGACGGGAAGACCGGAGGTGCGGCACTGCTTGATCAGCTCGTCGATCTGCTCGACGTCGGGCTGCGGGACGTACTCCCCGCTCTCCTGGTGCTCGCCGGTGCGCAGCACGCCGAGCAGGCGGCGCATCTCGGCGAGGGCCTGCCGGCCGGTCGAGGAGATCGTCTCCAGGGCGGTGCGGGCCTGGTCCGGGGCGGCGTCCAGGACATAGGCGGCGCCGTCGGCCTGCACGACCATCACGGACACGTTGTGCGCGACGACGTCGTGCAGCTCGCGCGCGATCCGGGCACGCTCGGCGGCGACCGCGACCTTCGCCTGCGCCTCGCGCTCCTTCTCCAGGCGGGCCGCGCGCTCCTCCAGCTGGGCGAAGTAGGCACGCCGGGTGCGCATGGAGTCGCCGAGCACCCAGGCGAGCGCGAAGGGCACCGTCTGGAAGACCACGATCGCGACATGGCCGAGGAAGCTGGCGTGCTCGTTCGGCCAGCGCAGCTGGGCCAGGGTGGCCGCGACCAGGCTCGCGCCCAGGGCGAGCCGGGAGGCCCAGCGCGCGCCGGTCGCCGCCACCGTGTAGACGATCACCAGCATGGCGAAGTCGGCGGCCGTCGTCTCGATGTCCGCGATCAGCTGGACCAGCCCCGTCGCGAGAGCGAGCAGCAGCATCGGCTCCGGGAACCGGCGGCGCAGCATGACGACGACGCACAGCACGGCGGAGACCGCCAGCCCGGCGGCCACCTCCATGTGGTGGTGGGGCTGTCTGCTGGCGCCGACCACACTCACGCCGGACACCCCGAACAGGACGACGGCCCAGAAGCTGTCGACCCAGGTCGGGTGGCGGCGGAGGAAGTCATAGAGGCGCTGCACGTAACCCAGAGTAGGGAAACCGGGTGGGTGCAGGGGTCAACCGGAGGGCCGATCCCCAGCGGGCGCGCGTACTCCGCAAGGTGGAGGGCGTGATCATTCGTGCGCCTAGTTGTGCTGTCCCGGGACGTTGGTGACACGCGTGCTGGGTTCTTGAACGGGTGAGGGCCTTCTGGGTTCGGTGTGGATTGCGACATCTACGACCGGT
>NZ_JBSFHC010000020.1:0-180241 GCF_053596835.1 Streptomyces sp. NPDC001606 | reverse complement strand
TCAGCCCGTACCGGACCGTGGAGCTGAACGGGGTGCCGATGACCCCGGCCCAGGCCTACGCGGCCGCGACCAAGATCCCCGACTCCGACTCCTGAACACCGCCCGGTCAGGCGGGCCGCTGTGAGGCCGCCGCCGCGGGGTGCAGGTCGGCCAGGGTGAGGGGGTGGGCCGGTGGGGTGGGCAGGGCGATGTGGGAGGTGACGCGCAGTTCGCGGTCGACATGGAGCAGTTCGCCGGGTGCCAGCAGGCGCCAGTTCGGGTTCTCGTCCATCCGCTCGCTCGCCACGACCACCGCGGGACGCCCGGCCAGCGCCGCCGAGCGCACCCGCAGACGTCCGTCGCGGCCGGTGTGGTCGAGATGACGTCCCCCGTGATGGCCGCCGGGCGGGCGCTGAAGGACGTACAGCTCATGGGTGTCGGGATAGCGCAGGGTCCACAGCTCCTCGGCGGTGACCAGGACGAGATTGAGGGCGTACAGGGGCAGATGGCCGGCGACCCAGCGGGCCGCGGCCACGAGACCGGCCCCCACATCGCCGCCGTGCGCCTCGATCTCCCGTGTGACCAGGGCGAAGAAGCGCTCGGAATCGGTGTCGCCGCGCACCAGCGCGAGGTCCGCGCCGAGGTGGCGGTCCAGCAGGTCGAGCCCCTCGATCACGCCGTTGTGTGCGAACAGCCGCCCCCGCTGCTCGAACGGGTGGGTGTTGCGCGGCTCCAGGCCGCCCGTCGAGGCATAGCGGACATGGGCGACGAAGGTGGCGGACTCCACCTGCCGGGCCTCCTGCGCGAAGGCGCGGTCCGCGTAGGCGGCGATGGGCTTCTTGTGCACCTCCGGCGCACCGTCGGGGCCGAAGTAGCCGAGCCCGGTGCCGTCGGGTTCCCGGTGACTCTGTGCGCTGAGGCTGTCGGGCGCCTCGAGGAGCCAGAAGGTCGCGTGCGTACGCTGCGGAGCACTGGTCAGCCCGAACAGGCGGCACATCACAGCCTCCTTCGTCCACCGGTCGCAGGACGTTATGCCCGGTGGGGGCGGAGCGGAAGCCCGCGCGGCCCGGCGGATGGGCCGAACGGCCGACATCCCGTGCCCCGCCTGCCCGTTCCCGCCCGGGTCAGGCGGCGGGCCGGAGCACCGCGTCGAGCGCCTGGTCGATCGTCGGGTGGCGGAAGGTGAAGCCGGCCTCCAGCAGGGCCGCCGGGACGACCCGCGCGCTCGCGGTGATGCTCGCGGCGAACTCGCCGAGCACCGCGTCCAGTGCGAAGGCCGGGACGGCGGCGAGCGCCGGCCGGTGCAGCGCACGGCTCAGCGCCCGGGTGACCGTACGGTTGGTCACCGGCTCGGGTGCCGTGAAGTTGGCGGGGCCGGAGAGTTCCTCGGTGTCGATGGCGAAGCGCAGGGCCGCGATGTGGTCGGCCAGGGACACGAACGGCCAGTACTGGTCGCCGGAGCCGAGCCGGCCGCCGAGGCCGAGACGGAAGAGCGGGAAGAGCTTCCCGAAGGCGCCGCCCTCGGCCGACACCACCAGGCCGGTGCGCGGATGCACCACCCGCACCCCGGCCGCGCGCGCCGGTTCGGCGGCGGCCTCCCAGTCGACGCAGACGGAGGCCAGGAAGTCGGTCCCGGCAGGTTCCCGCTCGGTGACGATCCGGGTGCCGGTGTCGCCGTAGTAGCCCGTGGCGGACGCGGACACCAGGACACGCGGCGGCGCGGCCGCCGCGGCACAGGCTTGCGCGATGGTCCGGGTGCCCAGGACGCGGCTGTCGCGGATCTGCTGCTTGTAGGCCGCGGTCCACCGCTTGTCCCCGACGCCCGCGCCGGCCAGATGGACGACGGCGTCGACGCCCTCCAGCGCGCCGGGCTGGATGTGCCCCGCGGCCGGGTCCCAGTGCGCTGATTCGCTCCCGTCTCCGGGAGTGGTCGCGGACCCGTGCCGGACGAGGCGGACGACCTGGTGGCCGTCAGCCAGGAGGGAGCGGGTGAGGGTGGAGCCGATGAGTCCGGTGGACCCGGTGATCGCGACGCGCATGGCGCCCCACCCTACACCGGTTGCTTGCAAGTTCAAGTACTCGCGGGATCCGGCGCGGCGACCCGTGTTCGAGTCTTCGCCCACAGCAGTGAATATGCCGAGAGCATGGATTGCCCCGGGGTGTCTCCGGAAAACCGTTTCCCGCTGGGCGGCGGCCCGTCCCCGCGCCGTCCCGGGCAACGGACCGCAGCCGACCGGGTGTGTTGCCGGACGATCGCCCCGCTTGGACAATCACTCGTCCGGTCTCCTCTCACCCGCCACCGCAAGGGGTGAATGTGCTCACCGACGACACCACAGGCGCGGCACAGCCCGCCGACCCCGACCAGAGCGACCCCGAACTCCACCGATTCGTCACCCTCTCCATGCCGCTCACCGGATTCGCCGGCTACGACCTCTACGGCACCGGCATGGCGCGGCTCTACCTCGACACCGTCCGCGGCCAGGTGGGCGCGTCCCACCTCGCGGAGTTCCTCGACGCCTGGCAGCAGGCCCTCGCGTACGACGATCCGCCGGCCCGGCTCACCCCGCTGCACCGGGAGATCGCCCGCGCCGTGACCTACCTCTGGTACACCGGAGGCTGGCCGCGGCTCGCCCCGGCCGCCCATGCCGCCCTCCGCCGCGAAGTGCCGAACACCGAGTTCGTGGCCTCGCCCAGCAGCTACCCCGAAGGGCTCGTCTGGCGCTCCTTCGCCGGTCACCCCGCCGGGGCCAAACCGCCGGGCTTCGGCACCTGGGCCGCCGAGCCGGCCCGGCTGCCCACCGAGCAGGAGATCCGCGACGAACTGCGGTCCGCCGCCACCGATCCGGGCAGCGCGGACGCGCTCGCCCTGACCGCGTACGACGCCGGGTTGCCCGCCGACAGCGTGCCCGCCCATCTGCTGCCGGGCTCGCGCCTGTCCCGCGCCGTCGCCCCGTCCGCCGTACCCGCCGCGGCCGTCCCGCCGGCCACGGAACCCGAGGAAGCGAGTGAGTGAAGCGATGACCGTGACCACGACGGGCTCCGAAGTCAACGGGCGCCGCTACGACGCCATCGTCGTCGGCAGCGGCTGGGCGGGCAGCCTGATCGCCCGTCACCTGGGCAGGCAGGGCTGGCAGGTGCTGGTCCTGGAGGCCGGCAACGGCGGCACCGACACCTGGCCCGGCTACCAGGACTCCCTCGACACCTTCTCCGGCGCGGTGATCAAGGTGCCGAACTCCGCCTACCGGCGCAACACCGCCGCACCCTTCCCGGACGTCCTCGACCTCAGCCCCTCCGCCGCCCCGCCCGGCTACACGGCCACCGGCCACTTCGTCCAGACCGGGCCGCTGCCCTACGGCACCGACTACGTCCGCGCGCTCGGCGGCGCCGGAATGCACTGGCTGGGCGCAACGCCCCGGATGCATCCCGAGGACTACGCGACCCACACCAGCTACCACTACGGACGCGACTGGCCGCTCACCGCCGCCGAACTGGAGCCCCATCTGCGGTCGGCGGAGCGGCTCATCGGCACCGCGGGGGACGGAACGGCCCAGCACCGCCTCGGGGTCGTACCGGATCCCGACTACGAGTACCCCATGGAGGAGATCCCCTGGAGCTACCAGGACAGGGTCTTCCAGGAGAAACTCGACGACCGCGCCGTACACGACGAGGTGTCCGGCACCGACTTCCGGCTGAAGGTCTACGGACTGCCCCAGGGCCGTAACAGCACCCCCAACCCGCTCTTCGACCACGGCCGCGGCTACCGCCCGCGCGGCGCGGTCGGCCTGGCCAACTTCGGCGAACGCTGCGTCGGAAACTCCAGCTGCACCCCGATCTGCCCGGTCCAGGCCAAGTCCTCACCGCTGCGGATCCAGCAGGACTTCCCGGACTGCGTCCGGCTCGCCACCCGCTGCGTGGTCAGCCGGGTCCTGCCGGGCCGCGGCGACACCGTGCGCGGGGTGGAGTTCCGCGAGTACGGCGACCCGGCCACCCCGGTCAGCACCCCCTACACCGCCGAGGCGGACATCGTCGTCCTCGCCGCGCACGCCATCGAGAACGCGGTGCTGCTGCTCGCCTCCGGCATGGCCAACCGCAGCGGCTATGTCGGCTGCCACCTCATGGACCACCCCACCATGCTGGCGTGGGCGCGGATGCCGCAGGACCTGCCCATCGCGCCCTTCCGCGGCCCCGGGCACACCAGCGGCCTGGAGTGCTTCCGGTTCGGCGCCGGGCGGGCCCGGCGGGCGCCGTTCCGCATCGAGATCGGCAACTGGGGCTGGGGCTGGGCCACCGGCGCACCGCTCAGCAACGTCGCGGCGATGCTCGGCCTCGGCGGTGACGCACAGGGCGAGATCAAGGCCGAGGGCGTGTTCGGCCCGGCACTGCGGCACCGGCTCGGCGACGAGATCAACCGGCAGATCCAGCTCCAGATCGCCGTCGAGCAGCACGCCGACCCCGCCAACCGGGTCACCATCGACCCGAGCCGGTACCGGGACGGCGTCGGCAACCCCAAACCCATCCTCCACTACGACCTCGACCGGCATGTCCGCGACGGGATCTTCGCGGCCCGCAAGGTCTCCCAGCAGATCTTCGCCGCCCTCGGTGCCCAGGACTTCACCGACCACGCCCCGCACAATGGCGTCGCACCCCTCGGCCACTTCCGGCACCGGATCGGCACCGAGGAACTGGACCTCGCCTACCACGGCGCCGGCCATGGCGCGGGCACCCACATCATGGGCTCCCATCCCGCCTCGTCGGTGGTCGACAGCTACCAGCGCACCCACGACCATCCCAATCTCTACGCCGTCGGCTGCGGCAGCATGCCCTCCATCGGCACCAGCAACCCCACCCTCACCATGGCCGCGCTCGCCCTGCGCAGCGCCGAGGAGATCCACCGCGACCTGGCCCGGCTGCACCAGCCGGTGACCTCCGTGACGACCGAGCCGCAGCACCTGGCGACGGAGGGCGCCCTGTGATCACCGCCTACACCCTCACCCGCAGCGGCCCGCGGCCGCCGGCCGACCTGGCGGAGCTGCGGACGTACCTCCAGGCCGCCCTGGAAGTCGAGCACCTGACGATCCCCGTCTATCTGACCGGCATGTACACCCTCAAGCCGGGCACCAACCGGCCCGCTCTCGACACCATCCGCAGCGTCGTCCTGGAGGAGATGCTGCACCTCACCCTCGCCGCCAACCTGCTCAACGCCGTCGGCGGCACTCCGGACATCGCCCACCCGCGGTTCGTCGCCGGGTACCCGGCGCAGCTGCCGTTCAGCGACCCGAGCCTGCCCCGCATCCCGCTGCGGCACTTCTCGCCCGAGGCGCTGGACACCTTCCTGCTCATCGAACGCCCCCGTTCCTTCGTACGGCCCGAGCCCGGGCAGACCGGCTGGACATCCATCGGGCAGTTCTACGACCTCATCCGGCAGGGCCTGACCGACCTGGAGAAGAAGCAGCAACAGGCCCACCGGGACGGTACGGCGGCCCACTCCACCATCTTCACCGGGCCCCCCGAACGCCAGGTCGGCCCGGAGGACTTCTACAACTCCGGCGGCGAGGCGTTCGCCGTCACCGACCTCGAGAGCGCACTGCTCGCCGTCGAGGTGATCAGCGACCAGGGCGAGGGCACCGACGGCACCATCTGGGACAGCGACGACACCATCTTCGGCGAGCAACGCCAGGTCGCCCACTACTTCCGCTTCAAGGAGATCCGTACCGGCCGCCGCTACGGCAGATACGACCAGCCGCGCACCGAGCCCAGCGGCCCCCTCATCGACGTCAGCTGGGACGACGCCTACGCCATCCGCGAGGACGCGAAGACCGGCCACTACCCGCCGCAGTCCCAGGTCCGCCGGCACGCCGAGACGTTCAACGAGCGGTACGCCTTTCTGCTCACCCTCATGGAGATGGCCTTCACCGGTATCCCGTTCGCCATGCGGTACGCGGTCCCCGTGATGCTGGAGCTGCGTGACCTCGCCCAGCGGCTCTACCGCAACCCCTATCCCGACCCGGTGCTCGCCGCGCAGGGCTACCACGCCAGTCCCACCTTCGAACTCGTCCAGGAGCACTTCGAGACCGCCCGCCCGCAGGCCGCCGCCGCGCTCCGGGCCCGCCCCACCGCCGCCCCCGAGGAACAGCTGCGATGAGCGACCCCCTGCCTCCCGTCCCACCGGGCTTCGGCCTGCCCTTCTTCTACGGCACGTTCACCAACATCGGCTTCGACTACCTCCTCGACGACCCCGCCGGCCAGGAAGCCGTGCGGGACCTGCTGCACCAGGACCCCGCGGGCCGCGAACTGTCCCCGGCCCGCTTCGGCGACAGCATGTGCCTGTCCTTCAACTACCAGCTGTACTTCGCGCAGTTCGGCACCGGCACGGGCGTCACCGAGGAGATCGAACTCAACGTGGTCGCCCACCCCACGGCCGCGGCCGCCCGGGTGCCGCGGCTCAGCTACACCGAGTACGCGCACGGGGCGGACCAGACCCGGCTGCTCGGCTTCTGCCGGATCCATGTCGCCTGCGACAACGACATCGCCATCCGGGCGGGGGTGGAACTCTTCAACGAGCCCAAGTACAAGGCCGGTTTCCAGCACACCCTGCCGGTGCCCAACGAGACCACCGCCGACCCGGAGGCCGTGGACCGCTGGAAGGTGGTCTGCGGCCGGGACGGCACGGCGGCGGCCGACGGCTCCTTCGCCCCGGCCGACACCTACTTCTCCTTCACCGCCGACCTGGCGGGCCGGACCGGCCGTCCGGTCAGCGTCGCACCGTTCACCGAGTACGGCAGCCGGCGGGCAGGTGCAGGCGACCAGGCCCGGCTGCTGGCCGCGCCGCTCAACGTCCTCTCGCCGTACACCTGGTACGACCTGCGGGAGGGAACCGGCACGCTGGAGTTCAGCGTGGGCGGGGCCGACCCCCAGCCCGGTCGCAGCAAGCCGTTCCTCGACCTGATCGCGGCCCGGGAACCGGCCGGTGCCTGGGTCCACCAGTCCCCGCCCGCGGCGGCGCAGAACCGGCCCTACTGGGTCGGGACCGGCTGAGCGGCCGGCGTCACAGCCGCCCGAGGAACCCGGCGAGGGCCCGCGTCACCTCGGCGGCGTGGGTGAGGTTCGGAGTGTGGGCGGCGCCCGGCACCAGCACGAAGTCCTGGGCGCCGGGCAGCGCGGCGTGCAGCGCCCGGCCGGCGGCCACGGGGACGGGCGCGTCCCATTCGCCGTGTACGACCAGTGCGGGCACGGTGATCCCGGACAGCCGCGCGCTGATGTCGTCCACCCCCATCAGCGTCCGTACGGCGGTCGCCGACCGGTGGGGCGGCTGGGCCCGCCACTTCGCCAGCCACACCTCGTGCAGGGCCGGCTCGCCGATCAGCAGGTCCAGCAGCTGCGGGCCCACGGCGTCCGGCCCGGCCGCCTCGAAGGCGTCCGCCACCGCCCCCATCCGGGCCAGATCCCGCTCCGGCCAGGCGGTGGCCCTGGTGTCGACCAACACCAGGCCCGCCACCCGCTCGGGGGCGCGGAGCGCGGCGCGCAGCGAGAGAAAGCCGCCCTGCGAGTGCCCGACCAGCACGGCGCGACCGATGTCCATGGCGTCGAGCAGGCCGAGCAGATCGTCGGCGGACTGCCAGTAGGTGTGGGGGCGGCCGTCGTCCACGGTCCGCCCGTGCAGCCGTTCGTCCCAGGCCACGCACCGGTAACCGCCGCGCAGCGCGGAGACCTGCGGTTCCCACATCGTGTGGTCCATCAGATTGCCGTGGCTGAACACGACGGCGGGGCCGTCGCCACCGCTGTCCTCGGCATGGAACTTCTGGTCGTGGACAGAGAAGAACGGCATGTCACGCTCCTGTGGACCGCCCGCCGCGAGCCGGCGGGACCGATGCCGCCAGCGTGCCCCGCGGCGACGGTGCCGGTCCGGCCGTCCGTGCACGGTCATCCGGATCCGCGTGCACAGCGGCCCGTGCGAGGCTGGGACCATGCCTGTGACAGCACGCACGGACGACCATCCGCCCGCCGACCGGCTGGAGATGTGGCGGGAGACGGTACGGCGGACCCCGGTCCCGGTCGACGTCACCGCCCCCGCAGGCAGGGGTGACCCGTTCCGCGCGGAGGTCTCCGCGGCGGCGCTGGGCGCAGTCCAGGTGGCGACCGTGGCCTCCGGCCCCGGGCAGGCGGTGCGCACCCGCCGGCTGATCGAGCGGGCCGACGACGCCTTCCTGTTGGTGGGCGTGGTCGCCGAAGGAACCGTCACCGTCGCCCAGGACGGTCGGACGAGCGTCCTGCGGGCCGGGGACGCCGCCTGCTGGGACAGCACCCGCCCCTTCACGCTGCGCTTCGACGACGACTTCCGGCTGCACGAGTTCACCCTCCCGCACCGCCTCGCCCGGCAGTCCCCGGGGACGACCACCCCGGTCACCGCCACCCGGCTCGCAGCCGACGACCCGCTCGGCTCGCTGCTCACCCCGTTCCTGTCCCGGCTCGCCGAAGACGCCGGCCGGCATGCCGCCTCGCCCCGCGCGACCCTGCTGTCCGACGCCGTCGCCGACATGGTCGCCGCCGTCTTCCCCGACCCGCCCCGCCCCGCGGACACCGGGGGCGCCGCGCTGTGCCTGCGGATCAAGGCCTTCATCGACCAGCGGCTCGCCGACCCCGACCTCTCACCCGGCGAACTCGCCGCCGCCCACGGCATCTCCCTGCGCTATCTGCACAAGCTGTTCGCCGAGGAGGGCACCTCGGTCGGGGCATGGATCCGGCAGCGCCGGCTCGCGGGCGCCCGCCGTGACCTCTCCGGGCCGCACGCGGACCGCCGTACGGTCGCCGCCGTGGCCGCGCGCTGGGGCTTTCGCGACCCCTCGCACTTCTCCCGGCTGTTCAAGCAGACGTACGGCATCGCGCCGCGCGAGCTGCGGGCCCGTGCCTGACATCAACCGCCCACCGCCGCCCGTTCCTTGAGAACCCGGTGCGGTAGGGTACGAGCTGTTTGGTTTAATTTTTTAGCTTGAGGAGGGTCCATGGCTCGGCAGGAGCGAGCTGTACGGACCCGACGTGCTGTTCTGGAGGCCGCCGCCGCGGTCTTCGCCGAGCGCGGATACGCGGCGGCCACCATCGCCGAGATCCTGCACCGCGCCGGCGTCACCAAGGGCGCCCTGTACTTCCACTTCGACTCCAAGGCGGCCCTGGCCCGGGGCGTGCTCCAGGAGCAGACGGCGAACGACCACCGTCTGCCCCGGGAACTGAAGTTGCAGGAGTGGGTGGACGCGGGCATGAGCCTGGCCGAGCGGCTGCCCCGGGAGCCGATGCTGCTCGCCGCGGTCCGGCTCGCGGCCGACCTCCAGGGGCAGGACGAGGCCGACAGCGCCTGGCCCGGGTGGGCCGGGGCCACCCGCACCTTTCTGACCGAGGCCAAGGAGCGCGGCGAGGTGCTGCCGCACGTGGTGCCCGAGGAGACGGCCCAGGTGTTCCTGGGCGCCTGGATCGGCGTGCAGTTCGTCTCGCAGGCCGTCGCCGGCTGGGCCGACCTCAACTCCCGGATGTCGGCCTTGTTCAACCATCTGCTGCCCGCGGTCGCGGCCCCGGCCGTCCTCATCCGGCTCGACACCGCGCCGGACCGGGGCGCCCGGGTGCTGGCCGAGGCACGGGCCGCCGCCCAGCCCCTCGCGGGCACCGGCTCCTGAACCCGCCGCATCCCGCCTGAACACACCCCAGCGGAACCCGATACCAAACCGCTGAGACGGTTTGCCCGGTCTCCCCGCCTCCGCGCGGTTCAAAACGTTATTGATTGCGGGAAGTTGATGCGATGTCACTACGATGTGAAACCTAGACAACCGTTCGACCGGCTTGTGTGCGGCACGTGCCGGTCGGGGTCGCCGATGCCAGGGTCCGCTCCCCGGGCGGCGGTGATCTTCCTTCACAGGAGGACCCCCCGCATGTTCCGACGTATAGGCACCACGGTCGTCCGACATCCCGTCTGGACGATCGTGGCATGGCTGATCGCCGCGGTGGCGATCGTGGCCACGGCCCCCAGCCTGCCCTCGAACAGTGACGAGAGCAGTTTCCTGCCCAAGAGTTACGAGTCCATCAAGGCGGCGGTCATCCAGCAGAAGGCGTTCCCCAGCGCCTTCACGCCGTCCGCGATCGCGCTCTATCAGCGCACCGACGGCGGCCGGCTGACCGCCGCCGACCGCAAGGACGTCGCCCGGATCACCACCGAGCTGGGCAAGAAGCACATCGACCAGGTGCAGAAGGTCGTCCCCGGCCCGCCGTCCAAGGACGGCAGGTACGCCATGACCCTGGTGCAGATGGACAGCAAGAACGCCGGTCAGCCCAAACAGGCCGACGCGGCCAAGGTGTTGCGCGAGGACGTCAAACAACTCGCCCACGGCACCCATCTGGACGTGCGGCTCGGCGGCTCCGCCGCCCAGGCCCTGGACCAGCAGGACTCCTCCAAACGCGGCCAGGCGCTGATCGGAATCGGTACCTTCGTCATCATCCTGGTGACCCTGCTGATCATCTTCCGGGCGCCGATCCTCGCCGTGCTGCCCCTGGTCCTCATCGGGCTGGTGTCCGCGGTCGCCAACGGGCTGATCGCCTACGCCACCAAGCTCTTCGGGCTCCAGGCCAACAGCTCCATCTCGTCCATCCTCATCGTCGTGCTCTTCGGTGTGGGCACGGACTACTTCCTGTTCCTGATCTTCCGCTACCGCGAGCGCCTGCGGGCCGGCGACGAACCCAAGCAGGCCATGGTGAACGCCGTCGGGCGGGTCGGTGAGGCCATCGCCTCCGCGGCCGGCGCGGTCATCATCGCCTTCCTCGCGCTGGTGCTGTCCACGCTGGGCTTCCTCAAGCAGATGGGCCCGGCGCTCGCCATCGCGGTCGGCGCCACCCTGGTCGCAGGCCTGACCCTGATCCCCGCCGTGGTCTCGCTGATCGGCCCGAAGGTCTTCTGGCCCTCCAAGTCCTGGCAGAAGGAGCCGGACAACGCCCGGTTCGCCGCCCTCGGCCGAGGGGTGCGGCGCCGCCCGGCGCTGACCGCCGCCGTCTCCGGTCTCGTCCTGGTCGTGCTGTCCCTGGGCACGCTCGGCTTCCACGCCACCTTCGACCTGGCGTCGGGCTCCATGCCCAAGACCAAGGAGTCCATGGTCGTCCAGGACCGGATACAGCAGGCGTACTCGGCGGGCGCCGCGGCACCCACCGACGTCTACCTCTCCAGCACCGACGGCAAGCCGCTGGACAAGACCGCCTTCGACGCGTACGTGCAGAAGCTCGGTGCCGTCGACGGTGTGGCGAACGCCCGGCTGACCCAGCTGAACACGGCGGGCACCACCGCCGACTTCACCGTCACCCTCAAGTACGAGGCGTCCACGGACAAGGCGATCGACGCCGTCGGCCGGGTGCGCGACACCGCCCACTCCGACGCCCCCGCGGGCACCGAGGCGGTCGTCGGCGGCATGTCCTCCATCTACAAGGACATCAACGCCGCGGTCCAGCACGACTACAAGACGGTCTTCCCCGTCGCCGCGCTCCTCATCATGCTCATCCTCGGGCTGCTGCTGCGCAGTGTGGTCGCCCCCTGGTACCTGATGGCCTCGGTGGGCCTCGGCTTCGGCGCCACCCTCGGCGCCACCGTGTGGATCTTCCAGAAGGGGCAGGGACACTCGGGCCTGATGTTCATGCTCCCGGTGATCATGTATCTGTTCGTGGTGGCCATCGGCACCGACTACAACATCCTCATGATCGCCCGGCTCCGCGAAGAAGCCCGCGAGGGCCGCGAACCCCGTGAGGCGGCCGGCATGGCGCTGCGCCACGCCGGGCCCACCGTGGCCGCGGCCGGATTCATCCTGGCGGCGACCTTCGCCACCATGATGCTCGCGGGCAACTCGCTGCTGTCGGAGATGGGCTTCGCGGTCTCCTTCGGCATCGCGATCGCCGCGTTCGTCATGGCGATGTTCTTCACCCCGAGCCTGACCGCGCTGATCGGCCACGCCGCCTGGTGGCCGGGCCACGGCGACCGCGCCGACACCCCGGCCGCGACCGGCTCCGGCCCGGCGGAGCGGGACGCGGACGACGACGCATCCCCGCACGATCCGGTGGGACGCTCCAGCCGGAGGTAGCGAGGACCGAGGGGGCGGGCACGGCCGACGGGCCGTTCCCGCCCCCTCGGCATGCCGGGCGTCAGCCGCCGCGTGCCCGCACCGGGCGCAGTCCCGCGGAGGTGGCGGTCAGGGTGACAGGGCGCGGCTGCTTCGCGGGGCGCTGTGTCAGAGACACTCCTCGCAGATAGCGACGTGGGTGGACTTCGTGAAGTCCTCACGGAGTGAGTGCACGATCTTGATGCCGCACCCGCAGTTGCGCTCGCTCACACGGGTGTCGATGGCAAGCCTGTTGACCTGGTGGCCTTCGCGGCGCAGCAGTTCCATCAGGAACTTCGAGGGATCTGCGTAGAGTTCGGAAAGCTCGTCCTCGCTCAGTTCGAGGTCGAAGACCTCAAATCCGCTTATTTCTTGCTCGGTTGTGCGCTTCAGACCGGCCATTGGATCACCGCCTGGGAAGGTTCACTCACCTGCCATTGTCCGCTCCGTGCTGGGGTGTGCAACAAGAGAGGGGTGAGGGAGTGGGGTCTGTGCTTGAGGGTGAGAGGGGTGATCCCACGCGGTGAGCCGTGCCGTCGGCGTCGATGTAGGCGAACTCCCGGAGGCCGTAGGGCGTGTTCGCCGGCTCGACGAAGCGACCTTCGACGCCTGATGCCTTCCACTCCGCGCAGACGGCGTCGGCATCACTCACGTAGAGGTAGATGACCGCTCCGGTGTGCTGAGGGTCGTGCTCGGGCCACTCCGTGAGATGGAGGGAAACCGAGCCCCGCTCGACGAAGCCGTAGCGGTCCGGGCCTTCGTAGGCGTGCGCGGTGAAGCCCAGGCGGCGGTAACGGTCCAGGGCGGCGTCGAGATCGCGGACGGGGACGACGGGCGCGACCCCGGTGAAGGCGACTTCTGGCATCCGGGCAGTCTCGCAGGCGGGGGGTCACCCGTACAGCAGCACCCTCGCTACAGTGCGCCGACCGCCGGTTGCGGAACGTTGCCTGCCTTTGGGGAGGCACGTACTGCCCGGTTGGGGGCACACGGAGAACAGGAGCATCGCCATCAGTAGGAGGCGTGTCATGATCGCTCTCGGAGTCATCCTGCTCGTCATCGGGTTTGTCACGGGCATCTCGATCCTGTGGACCATCGGGATCATCCTCGCCGTCATCGGCATCGTCCTGTGGCTCATGGGATCCATGGGACACGCGGTCGCCGGCCGGCGGCACTATTGGTGACGGGCGGAGTCGAGCACTGCCGGGGCCTGACCGTCCTTCGGGGCGGCCCCGGTCCCGGCAGCGCAGGACATGAGGGAAAATAGTTGCCCGGAGAAACCAGATCGGGCGCGAAGGGTCCCTCATGCCGCACCTCACCATCGACTGCTCGTCCCAGCTGGCCGGGGCTTTCGACCCCGGAGTCCTGGTGAAGGAGCTGCACACGCTCGTCCTGGAGGAGTCCGGCTCCAGGGGGGTCTGCAAGACGCTGCTGCGCACGTCCGAGGCGTACATCGGCGACGGGACAAGCGCGGAGAGCCGCTTCGTGCACGTCGAAGTGGGCCTCATGCCGGGCCGCAGCGAGGCACGCAAGGCGCGGCTGTCGGAGAACATCCTGGCCCTGCTGGCCCGGCATCTTCCGCTGGAGGGCGCGGAGGGAACGGTCACCTCGGCGGAGGTACGCGACCTGGCCGATTCCTACCGCCTGTCCACCCCGTCCCGCCCGTCCCCCTGAGAGGCGGCCGCGGCGACGGCGCCCGAGACCTTTCCGGAGGCCGATGTGACAGTGAACCGGCTGGGTCTGGTCGTGCACGGAGGGCGCCCGGAGGCCGTACAGGCGGCGGACGTGGTCCGGGACTGGTGCCGGGAGCGCGCCGTCCGCTGCACGGACATCGACGTGTGGCACGACGGCGGGCGGCGCGGCGCCCAGGAGGAGGTCGAGGCCGCCGGCGACCCCGACCTCGTCGTGACCCTGGGCGGCGACGGCACCTTCCTGCGCGGCGCGCGGCTGGCCGCCAAGCATGACGCCCTGGTGCTGGGCGTGGACCTGGGACGCCTGGGCTTTCTCACCGAGGTGCCGGCCGCCGAGGTGCGCCCGGCCCTGGACGCGGTGCGCGAGGACCGGTTCCGGATCGACCGCCGTATGCTGCTCGCCCTGCGCGCCTCACGCCGGCTGGAGGTGCCGC
The DNA here is from genome assembly GCF_053596835.1 of Streptomyces sp. NPDC001606. NCBI lineage: Bacteria > Bacillati > Actinomycetota > Actinomycetes > Kitasatosporales > Streptomycetaceae > Streptomyces > Streptomyces sp. NPDC001606. The sequence continues at coordinate 166,024 of NZ_JBSFHC010000020.1, read as the reverse complement.
CGGGGGTGGAGTCCCTCATCGCCCGCGGCCGTGGGCCGCTGCTGCCGCCGCCCCCGGTACGGCCCGACTGCGAGGCCGACAGGGACTGGGGCATCCCCCTGGACGTCACCGCGCTGAACGACGTGGTCCTGGAGAAGCTGGCCAGGGACCGGCAGATCTCGGTCGGCGTCTATGTCGCCGGCCGGCTGCTGGCCTCGTACTCCGCCGACGCGCTGCTCGTCGCCACGCCGACCGGCTCGACCGCCTACAGCTTCGCCGCCGGCGGACCGGTCGTCTCGCCGCGAGCGGAGGTTCTCGTCTTCACGCCGGTCGCCCCGCACATGGCCTTCGACCGGTCGGTGGTCACCGCCCCCGACGAACCCGTCGGACTGCGCCTGCTGGAACGGTCCGGGCCGGCCGCGGTCAGCATCGACGGCCAGCTGCGGGGCGTGCTGGACCCGGGCGACTGGATCGGGGTGTACGCGGCCCCGCGCCGGCTGCGGGCCGTACGGCTCGGCCCGATGGACTTCTACGGCCGACTGCGCGAGCGGATGAACCTGACCGACGCCCCGGCCGCGGTCGCCGACGGTTCCCCCGCCCCGCTGTGGTCGGTGACCACGCCTCCGCCCGGAGACATCGCCCACCTGACCCTGCTGACCGCCCGGCGTGACTCCGCCCCGCTCCGGTGAGCGGACCGGCTGGGGCGGCGGCGGGCCGGCATTCGGCGGACATCGTCAGGAAGTTCCTCGGGACGAGGCTCGCTCGCGCAGACCGATGCGGACCGGCCCGCCGACTGGGGAGACGTCCGCGAGGACGCTGGAGGGGACGCGGAAGACACGGCCGGGGGACGCGGGCCAGGGCAGGGTGCGGCGGGCGAGGACGCGGCCGTCCTGCTGGACGTAGACCTGGGGGCGACGGACGTACGCGTCGCTCCACAACAGCAGCCGGGACCGCGGTGGCGCCGGGTCGCCGGGGCGCAGGAGCTGCGGGGCGACCCAGCGGAAGGGCGCCTCGGCGATCAGCCGCACACCCGGCGCCGGACGCGGCGCGCCGTGCAGATGGGCCATGACCTGGCGGGCGACGTGTCGGCCGTCCAGGGCGGCGACATCGGCGGTGTCGGCGAGGTGCAGGAGGTTGCCGACGGCGAAGAAGCCGGGGCGGCTGGTGCGCAGCGCGCTGTCGATGAGCGGTCCGCGCGTGCCCTCGTCCAGGGCGAGGCCGGCGGTGCGGACGAGTTCGTGGTCGGGGATCCAGTCGCCGGTGAAGACGACTGTGTCGCACGGGAAGGTGCGGCGCCGTCCGGTGTCCAGGTGCTCGATCTCCACGGCCTCGCAGCGGCCCTTGCCGACGATCCGGGCGACGCGGCTGCGGACGGCGACCGGCACGCCCAGCACCGTGCGCCCGACCGCGGTGAAGGCGCCGTACGACTCCGCCCTCGGGTACTGGCTGATCATCAGGGCCGGGGTGCAGCCCGCGCCGCGCAGGGTGAGCGCGGCGGACCAGCTGACCGGCTCCGCGCCGACGATCACCGCACGTGTGCCCACGGACCTGCCGTGCAGATGGACCAGGTGCTGCACCTGGCCGGTGGTGTAGACGCCCTCGGGCCGGTCCCCGGGGACACGGCGGGCGGCGCGCGGCCGCTCCCGGGCGCCGGTGGCCAGCACGACGGCCCGCGGCCGGATCCGGTACCGGCCGCCGGGGCTCGTGACCTCGGCGGTGTGCTCGTCGGCCCAGCCGGTGACCATCGTGCGGGTACGGATCTCGGCCCCGGCCGTGGCTGCCCTGCGGACGAGATGGCGGGCGTAGGCGGGGCCGGACAGGACGCGGTGCAGGTCGCGCAGGCCGTAGCCGGTGCGGCCGCTGTGCCGGGGGATGCCACCCGCCGTTTCCTCGCGGTCGACGACGAGGATGTGTCCGGCACCGAGTGCGGCGAGCTCGGCGGCGGCGGTGAGACCGGCCGGTCCGCCGCCGACGACGAGGACGTCGGGGGTGATCAGGGGCGGCTGCTGGGTCATCGGCGGTCGTCCTTGCTCGGGCCGGGGCGGTCGTCGGGGGTGCGGTGCTGTTCGAGCAGGGCTGTTACGGCGGCACCGCAGTACGTGCCCTGGCAGCGGCCGTTCATGGCCCGGGTGCGGCGGCGCAGCCCCCCGAGGTTCCGGGCCGGGACGGGTGCGCGGCAGGCGTCACGGATCTCGCCCTCGGTGACCCGCTCGCAGAAGCAGACGACCCTGCCGTAGGCGGGGTCCCGGTCGATGAGGGCGGCGTCCTGGTAGGGGCGGCGGGCGGCCTCGCCGATGGGGGGCATGCGGGGCGGGCCGGGCAGGTCGGTGCGGGGCCGCAGCTCCAGTCCGGCCTCCGCCAGCAGTTCGCGGGCGTGCTCCGCGATGGCCATGCCGGCCGACAGCCCGGTGGAGCGGATGCCGCCGGCCAGGAGATAGCGCCGGTCCGGGTCTGCCTCGATGAGATAGTCGGGGCGGTCGATGGCGGCGCGCAGACCCGCGTAACTCGCCGTCACCTCCTCGGTCGCAAGCCGCGGCATGAGGCGTTCGGCCTGGGCGAGGAGGAAGGCGAAGCCCTCCTCGGAAGTGCCGGTGTCGGTGCGGTCGGTGAGGTCCTCGGCGGTCGGACCGAGCATGACGTTGCCGTAGACGGTCGGGGAGATGAGGACCCCCTTGCCGCGGGAGGACGGCACCGGCAGGACGATCCTGTCGACCAGGGGGCGGGCGAGCTTGTCGAAGACGAACAGTTCGCCGCGGCGCGGGGTCACGGTGAACCGGTCGTGGCCGAAGAGCCGGTCCAGGTGATCGGCGCCGAGCCCGGCCGCGTTGACGACCCAGCGGGCGTGCACCTCGCCGGCCGCGGTGTGCAGGGTGGTGGTCTCCTCGCCGGTGCCGGCACCGGTCACCGCGTGGCCGAGCAGGATGGTGGTGCCGCGCTGCCGGGCGTCCGTGGCCAGCGCCAGATTGGTCGTCCAGGTGCAGATGACCGACTCGTCCGGCACCGTGAGTCCGCCGCGCACACCCGCGCCCAGGTGGGGCAGCGCGGCGTAGATCTCGTCGGCGCCGACGATCCGGCAGTGCGGGTAGTCGTTGGCCTCGGCCTTCTCCTTCAGCCCCGGCAGTGCCCGCAGTTCCTCCTCGCTCCAGGCCACCAGCACCGCGCCCGTGCGCTCGACGGGGATGCCGGTGGCCTCGGCGTACGCGCGCAGCAGATGGTGGCCGCGGGCGACGAGCCGCGCCTCGAGGGTGTCCGGTACGGCGTCGAATCCGGTGTGCAGGATCGCCGTGTTGGCCTTGCTGGTGCCGTCGCCCACGTCGTCGCGGGCTTCCAGCAGGGCCACGGAGACGTCGTAGCCGGACAGTTCGCGTGCGATGGCCGCGCCGACGATGCCGCCGCCGATCACCGCGACATCGAAGACGCCGTCGTGCGGGCGGTGGGGGAGGAGGGACATGGGGCGTTCTCCGATCTCCCGGGTGGACGGTCCGACGGCACGGCACCACACCTCCGGCTGTGCCGGGCGCCGTCTGCCATGGCAGCAGCCTAATGATCAGAGAGGGACGGCTGAGGCGAAGTCACATAAACCTGCCCGCTGTTGCGGGTGCGGTGTCCTTGCGCACTGACATCGCGACCACCCCCGGCGCCAGCACTCGTAGACGAGCGGGCCGACGGTCGTCCTGGCGAGCGTCTCGGCTGAGACGTCGGGCCGTAACAGGCGAGGGCTTCCGCTTGACACGGCCATCATATCGGTAACAGTGTATCCATTATGAGTACCTGGTCTGAGCCCCAGTCCGATTCCCGGTTCGTCGAGGTGGACGGCCTGCGGATGCACTACAAGCGTGCTGGGCACGGCCCGGCACTCGTGCTGCTGCACGGCAGTGCCTCATCCCTGCAGCATTTCGACCGCGCGACGGATCTGCTGTCGGATGCGTTCGATGTCATCCGTCCCGACCTGCCGGCGTTCGGACTGACGGGCCCGCGCAAGGACCGCGACTACCGCATTCCGGCGTACGCCGCGACGGTGGCGGGCTTCCTGGAGGCGCTGGGCGTGTCGCGCTACGCGGTGGCCGGCAATTCCCTGGGCGGCAACATCGCCTGGAACCTCGCACTGGATCATCCGGAGCGGCTGACCGGCCTGGTGCTGGTCAATGCCACCGGCTACCCGGAGAAGACGGTGCCCGCCGGGATGCGCCTGACCCGCAACCCGCTGGTGCGGCCCCTGCTGAGGCGGGTGATGCCGCGCGGGGCGCTCGAACGCAACCTGCGCGAGGCCGTCGGGCCGTATGCGCAGATCGTGGACGACGCCATGGTGGACCGCGCCTATCAGCTCATGAGCCGCCCCGGTAACCGCTCGGCCTTCGTCGACTTCTGCAACACCGACCAGCCGGACCGCAGCCCGCAGATCCCCCGCATCACGGTGCCCACGCTGGTGCTGCGCAGCGCGAGCATCGACGGCCAGCACTTCGCCCGCGACATCCCCGGCGCCCAGGAGCTCGTCCACCCCCACGGCGGACATCTGCTGCCGGAGGAGGAACCGCAGTGGGTCGCGGACGCGATCGCGACGTTCCTCGGCTCCTGCGCCGACACTCCCGCGAACTGAGGGCAAGGAGGCCCCGTTCCATGAAGTACTTCGTCGCCCCGGGCGAGGACCGCAAGCTCACCGCCGACTCGCGGGGGGCGCTGCGCGGCAGCTTCGTCGAGCTGTCCGACGGCGTCACCCACTACGAGTTGACGGGGCCCGAGGACGGGGATGTGGTCCTGATGGCGGGCGGTCTGACCATCCCGCTGTGCTACTGGGACGGCCTCGTCAGCGAGCTGCACGCCCGCGGGCTGCGCACGCTGACCTGTAGTGCCTACGGCCGCGGCTACTCCGACCGGGTACAGGCGCGATACGACGAGACGCTGTTCACGCGGCAGCTGGCCGAGCTGACGGACCGGCTCGACCTGACGGCGCGGCCGCTGCACCTGGTGGGCACCTCCATGGGCGCGCTGGTCGGCATGACGTACGCCGCCCAGTACCCCGCCTCCGTCTCCACCCTCACCCTCGTGGGCCCGGCCGGTCTTGCGAAACCCCGCCCGACCTCCCCTCACCGGCTGCTGCGCAACGACCGGCTGGCCGGCCTCATCGCCCGGCGGCGCGGCCGACAGATACTTCAAGGACACCTGGGGCACAACGTCCGCGACCCCGACCTCGGCGCGAAGCTGACCGAGATGGTCCTCGACGCGTTCCGCTTCGAGGGCTCGCTGTACGCCGTCTTCGACACCCTCCAGCACCTGCCTTTCACCGGCCGTGACGACCTCTTCCGGCGGACGGGGGCACTGGGCATTCCGACGCTGCTGCTGTGGGGCGACGAGGACGACGTCACGCCGCTGGTGCACTTCGACACGGCGCGCGCTCTACTGAAGCCTCAGAAACATCATGTAATTACCAAATGCGGGCATATGGCCCCGTTCGAACGGCCTCGCGACGTCGCCGATCAGCTCGTCCCGTTCGTGTCCGCACGCACCGAAAGGCTCGACTCATGAACAGGCCGCAGGCCATCGACGTACTGATCATCGGTGCCGGCCCATCCGGCTCCGCCTTGGCGATCGACCTCGTACGCCGCGGACTCGACATCCGGATCATCGACAGGTCCCCCCACGCTTTCGACGGCTCGCGCGCCAAGGGCATCCAGCCCCGCAGCCTCGAAGTGCTCGAAGACCTCGGCGCTCTGGACGACGTGCTGGCCGGCGGCGACATCTATCCCAAGCTCGGGATCCATGCAGGACCCATCGGTGTGCCGTGGAAGATGTTCCCCCACAAAGAGGCCACCCCGGACGTCCCGTACCCGAACACCTGGCTGATCCCGCAGTTCCGCACGGACCGCGCCCTGCACGCCCGGCTCGGTGAGCTCGGCCGCGAGGTCGAGTTCGGCAAGGAACTGACCGAGCTGACGCAGGACGAGGACACGGTGGTCGCCACGGTGGTGGGTGCGGACGGGGTCGAGGAGATCGTCGCCCGCTATGCCGTGGGGGCCGACGGCGGCTCCAGTGCGGTGCGCAAGCAGCTCGACATCGGTTTCGTGGGGACGACGGACGAGGCCGACCGCGTGCTGATCGTGGATGCCTCCGTGAGTGGCCTGGCCCGCAACCGGTGGCACATGTGGCCCGGCCTCGGCGGCAAGCTCATCGCCGCCTGCCCGCTGCCCCACAGCGACCTGTTCCAGTGGATGATCCGGCTCACGCCCGACGAGAAGCCGCCCCAGGAGATCGGCGCCATCACCGACCGGATCCACTCCCACACCCGCAACCGGCACATCCAGCTGCACGAGATCCACTGGAAGTCCGTGTTCCGGCCCAACATCCGTCTTGCGCAGCACTACGGCCGCGGGCGTGTCTTCCTCGTCGGCGACGCGGCGCACGTCCACACCCCGGCCGGTGCCCAGGGCCTGAACACCGGTATGCAGGACGGCTACAACCTCGGCTGGAAGCTCGGCCAGGTCCTCGCCGGAGCCGACCCGGCCCTGCTGGGCACCTACGAGGCCGAGCGGCAGCCGATCGCCGCCGGGGTCCTGGGCCTGTCCACGGAGAAGTGGGGCGGCATCGCCAAGCTGGACCCCTCCAGCATGAAGCGCGGCAAGGACGAGCAGCAGCTCTCCCTGACCTACTACGGCGGCCCGCTCGCCCCCGCCGACGGCGACAGGGGCGACACCAGCACGCTGCACGTGGGCGACCGCGCCCCGGACGCCCGACTGCTCGGCGCCGACGGCGCCGAGACCCGCCTGTTCAACCTCTTGCAGGGACCGCACTTCACCGCCATCGCCTACGGCCCCGGCGCCGCCCGGGACCTCGAACTCCTCGACTGGCCGAGGACGGGCGCCCGGTTGAAGCGGCTCACCGTCGGGCCGCCCGCGGGCTTCTCCGACCCCGAGAACACGCTGCGCAGTGCCTACGGCCTGACCGGCGACACGCTGCTGCTGATCCGTCCCGACGGCTACATCGGGCACATCGCCACGTCGGATTTCCTCACCACGACACAAGCCGCCGTGCGGGCAATGACGCCGGAGGCAAGGAGCCGCGCCATGTTCCAGCCGAGCCACACCTCGCCCGGTTCGGGGGCCACTGAATGAGCCGCGTACTGCTGCGCGGGGCGCACGTCATCACCATGACGCCGGACCGGCCGGACGCCGAGCAGGTCGACATCCTCGTCGACGGCGAGACCATCGCCGCCGTCGGTGAAAACATCGAGGCGCCCGACGCCGAGGTCGTCGACTTCTCCGGCCGCGTCATCATCCCCGGTCTGGTCAACGCCCATCTGCACACCTGGCAGACCGCGCTGCGTTCGGCGGGCGCCGACTGGACGCTGACAATGCACTCTCCCCCGAGCACGCCGACGCGGCCGTCGAGGGACTGCTCCAGGCCGGGATCCGCGCCGTCTTCCTGCGCGGCACTCCCTACCGCTCCCCGGATACTCCTCACCCGCTCGCCGAGATCGACCGGCTGCTCGACGGCCCCGTCCGCGAGCACGCCCTCCTGACCCTGGGCATGGCCCTGCAAGGGCCGCAGTATTCCTCGCCGGAGACCGCGGTGGCCGACTTCCGAGCCGGCGCGGAACGCGGGCTCGTCGTCTCGATGCACCAGAGCGGCGGCGAACCCTCACCCGGCTGGGAAGCCGTACGCGACGCCGGGCTGTTCAGCCCCCTGACCAACGTCGCGCACGGATCCGACCTGCCCGCGGACTGGCTGAAGACGCTGGTCGAGGCGGGCGTCACCTTCACCATCACCCCGGAGAACGAACTGGGCCAAGGACACGGCACACCCATCACGGGACCCTTGCTGAGCCTGGACGTGGCGCCCTCCCTGGGCACCGACATCGACACCGCCGTACCCGGCACGGTCCTCACCGCCGCCCGGATCGCCCTGGCCCACCAGCGCAGCCTGGACCACGCCCACCACCGGCAGACGACCGGCATGTACGCCAACACACCGTCTGTCACCAGCAAACAGGCGCTTGCCTGGGCCACGGTCGAAGGAGCGAAGGCACTGGGCCTGGCAGACAAGGTGGGCCGGATCGAGGCGGGCATGCAGGCCGATCTGGTCGCCGTCGACGCCCGGGCGCTCAACCTGTGGCCGGCGCACGACCCGGTCGCCACGGTCCTGCACGCCGACATCGCCAACATCGAAGCCGTGATGGTCGCCGGCACTTGGCGCAAACGCGATCACGTCCTGCTCGCATCCGGCCTCGACGAGGTCAAGGACCAGCTGCGCGAGTCCGGAGAACGGCTACTGCGCAGCATCAGGCCCGCGGGCTCTCGCGGCTGACACCGCAGCGGCCCCCACGCATGAACAGCGCCGACGCGCACGACACCCCGGCCTCGTCGGCGCGATGGCCACGCGCCCGAAGAGCCGACACAGCAGAAGAGGCAGACGCTCGGCTCGACCGCCTGCCTCTGAAGATCGCCCCTCAACCCGCTCAGGAGGCCGCGGACCGCACGATGGCGCGGGCCGCAGCACGCCCCTCGGGAGCAGGGACGAGCGGGTAGGCATGGACCGCACCCTCGCACACGATGACATTCACGGCCGCCCCGTCCGCAGCAGCCCGTTCTTCCAGGCGCCGAACGTCCGGGTAGAACACGTCGCGAGTGCCGATGTAGACGTCGATGGGCGCCAGGGGGGCAAGCGGGCCATTGACGGGACTGAGCCGGGGTTGGACGGGGTCGTCCCCGTCGGCCCAGCTACGTCCGGCGGCGAGCAGGCTGCTGGTGGTGAGGAACGGATCTCGGGCTTCGACCTCGGGAATCGCAGGGTTGGTCAGAGTCAGATCCAGCCAGGGGGAGATCAGTACTACTCGGGCCGGCTGGGGGAGACCCGAGCCGACCAGGCTCTGCGCCACGCCCAGAGCCAAGCCCGCGCCGGCGGAGTCGCCCATGATCGTGAGCTGGCCGGCGTCCAGGTCGCTGAGCAGGTCGCGGTAAACGGCAGTGACGAAGGGATATGCGTCACGATAGGTGTACTTCGGCGCCAGCCCGTAGTGCGGCACCTCGACTCGTACACCGGCATCCGCGAGCTGCGAGATCAACTGCCAGTGCCGGGGCGAGAGGTGTCTGATGTAGGCGCCGCCGTGCAGATAGACGACCGCTCGCTCCGCCCGGCGCCCGCGCGGACTGACGGTGTGGCATTCGAAACCGTCGATGTGGCGCGACCTCACGTCGTGCCGCTGTGCCAGTTTGGCGGGCGGACGAGGTGGCTCCTTCGACGCGACCACGGGGTCCGGGGCAGCCTTGCCTTTGAGGGTCAACCGCATGATCGCGGCGACCACGTGCATCTGAGGACTGCTCATGTCTGGCTCTCCTTCTTGGCGCCGCGATGCGGTCCGCTTCGCCGACGATGATAACGGTTACACTGTTTCCGCTATTACGCTAGGGCGAGCCGCTGCATCGGTCGACCACATCGCCCGTCTGGGCACCGAGCGATGCACCCGGCCGGCAACTCGATGACGCCGACGCTATGGAGATACCTCGTGACCCTCACCGCCACCTTCGCCTGCGCCATCGCCCTGATCTTCGGGGCGATCGGAGTGCTCAACGCACTCGCATTGCCGAAGGCGCGCGAACTGGCCGCCGAGACCGGCTTCTCCGTCGCCGCCTACCGCCGCATCGGCGTGCTGCAACTGGCAGGAGTCGCCGGGGTGGCGCTCGGCCCCGCCGTGCCACCGCTCGGTGGCCTCGCGGGAGCCGGGCTTCTCCTGCTGCTCGCCGCAGCTGTGGTCGTACACCTGCGCAAGGGTGACCCGGTTGCCAAACTCGCACCAGCCGTCGTGTGCGCGGTGCTTGTCGCCTCGTACTTCGCGGCCTTGTTCGGCTGAAGCGCCGCGGGTGGGCTGGCCAACAGGCATCCGATTGCACCACTGGACCCGGACCAGCTAAACGGCTACGCTGTAGCCAATATTAGAGGTGGGCGGGAACCAGCCATCTGGGCTCGAGGGCGCTCAAGCCGCGACCGCACGGTCCGCCCTGACTTCCTCAGCGCCCCTTCGTCCACAGCGCCCACCCCCGAGGGGTAGACGATGCCCGTCCTGATCGTGATAGCGATCTACGCTATCCGGATCGCCCGCGCCCCCTTGGACGCGCGCCTGAAGAAGCGCCACGTCGGACCCCTGTCGGTCACGACCGGAGCCGTCATGCTCTATCTGGCCTGGGACCGGCTCAGGCCCGCGGGCCTCGGCGCTGTCTATTTCGTCGGCGAGTTCACCGGCATCCTGTCCGTCTACCTGATGTCCTGCACCCTGGTGCTGGCCACCCGCCTGATGTGGTTGGAGCAGTGGTTCGGCGGCCTGGACCGCATGTACCGTCAGCACAAGCTGTACGCAATATGGTCCATTCTCCTGCTCACCCCCCACCTGCTCCTCCACTTCTTCTCCGGTTTCGACGGGAGTCAGTACGGCTACGCCCACCGGGCCGCGTCGGTAGGGATGGGCCATCTCCTCGGTGCCGTCTCCGCCATCGGCCTGCTGCTGCTCGTCCTCATCTCACTCGGCCAGGTCGGCCGCATCCTCCGACTGCCCTACGAGCGCTGGCTGTTCCTGCACCGCCTCACCGGCCTGCTGCTCCTGTCGGCGCTGGTGCACGGCTGGTTCCTCGATCTCATCATCAACGGATCCATGCCCCTCTTGGCCATCTACGTCAGCATGGCCACCATCGGCATGACCGCCTACACCTACGACGAACTGGTGCTACGGCACAGAGAACCCCGGGCGGACTACACCATCCACCGTGTCGAGCGGCCGACACCCGACATCCTCGACCTCACCCTCACGCCCACCGGCGAGACGACCCTTCCCGTGACAGGAGGCCAGTTCGTCTACCTGCGGGTCGGCAGTTGGCACGAACACCCCTTCAGCGTCGCAGGAACGCAGGCCGACGGCTCGGTGCGCCTCACCATCCGTGCCCTGGGTCGCGGTACACGCCGCCTCTACACGGACATACGTGAAGGACACGCCGCAACCCTCAAGGGTCCTTACGGCATGTTCGACCACACCCTCGGCGGACCCCGGCAGATATGGATCGCGGGGGGCATCGGTATCGCGCCCTTCCTCGGCTGGCTCACCCACCCCGGTGCAGCGCCGCCCCGCACCGACCTCTTCTACTGCGCCCCCACCGCCGAAGACGCGCCGTTCCTCCCGGAACTCACCGCAGCGGCAGCACACCGCCCCGAGTTCCGGCTCCACCCGACGTTCAGCCGCAGCCACGGCCGTCTGACCGTCGAAAGAATCCAGGCCCAGGCCGGACCGATCACCCCCGACACACACGTCTTCCTTTGCGGCCCCGCCGCCATGATCGAAAACCTCACTCGCGCCCTCCATCGCCTGGGCGTCCCCCGCCAGCATCTCCATGCCGAGCACTTCGCCTTCCGCTGACGAGTCGCCGTAGGCGGGCGGCCTCAGGTTCGCATCGTCCTGGCTGGTCAGGCGTCGTCGCGCAGGCGGGTAAGCCCACTGAGAAGGAGGTCGAGTCCGAAGGAGAACTCGTCCTCGATCGGAACGGGCATCGACTCGGCGACGGTGACCGTTGCCGGGAACAAGGCGGGATCGACGCTCTGAAAGACGGCGGACAGTTGCGCGTCGTCGGCTCGCCCGCCGCTGCCATGACCGTTGACCTGTATGGCGAATCCGAGAACGTAGCGAGAGACGGTCGCATACGTGTGCGCGGCCAGTCGCGGCGGGAAGCCGCTGTCGAGCAACACCGCGACGCAGTGCTCCCGCAGCGCCATGGCGTTCGGCCCCAGGGGAATCTCTTCGACCATCAGGCGCGCCGCGTTCCGGTGCCGGGCCAGGGCTTCGAACATGGTGTGCGCGACCGTCCGCAGGGCTTGCTGCCAGCCCATCGCGAGGAGTTCGTCGCCCTTCAGTTCCACGGCGCCGAACATGCGGTCCACGACATGGGCGACCAGCGCTGCCCGGTTGTCGAAATGCCGGTACAGCGTCGCCGTGCCCGAGCCCAGGCGCTGGGCCAGCGTCCGCATCGAGAGAGCGTCGGCCCCTTCATCGTCCACGATCTGCAATGCGGTAGCGACGATGCGCTCCAGCGGCACGGGCGGACGCCCCGGGCCCCGACCCGATGCCGTGGTCGCTCGCCCAGGACCAGCTGCTGCCACCGAACGTCCACCTCCTCGGCCAGCACCATAACAGCAACACCGTACCCACTTTGGGTCGCCGATTGGGCATGGACCGCCGGGCACCGCGGTTACGGCTCAGACATCACAAAGCGGCAGGTCACAGGCGCGCGGTGAAGCGGCCGGCCAGCACTGATCGCGGAGGCGCGGATTGCTGCTCGTCGTGCTTCGGACCCTGCTCGGATCGGGCGCTTCCGGGTGGTCGGTGTGCTGGGCACGGGTGGGATGGGCACCGTGTACGCCGCGGTCGGGGAGCGGGGGAGCGGGTAGCGGTGAAGGCCGTGCACGCCGGCTCCGCACCCGCTACGAGCGACGCCTGCCTCTACCTCGGCGCGGTCTCCGACCCAGACGGACGACCGGTTTGCGCGCGGCGATCAGCCCAGGGCGAGCCAGCGGATGCCGAGCCGTGCGACCTGCGCGGCCTCCGCCTCGGTCAGTGGCTCCCGGCCGGTGGCCTTGCGCAGGAAGCGGGAGCGGGACCACTGCAGCTTGTCGGCCGCCGGTGCGTGCTCCGCGCCCAGGAGCAGCTCCGCCACGGCGTCACCGGCCCCCGGGGTGAGCCAGGCTTCGCGTCCGAGTGCGTCGGCCAGGTCGAGGCCGTGCACGGCGACTTCCACGACGCGGGTGAGGAGGAACTCCGAGAGGAGCATGGCGTCGCCATGGCGTGTCCGCACGGTCCGGTCCTCGGGTTGGCCCTGGCACAGCCGGTCGACCCGCCGCCACGTCGCGGTGAACTCCTCGGCAAAGGCGGCGCCGTCGGCCGGCCTCGCCGCGCGGTGCTGGGCCAAGGCGATCCGCTTGCCGTTGGTCTGCGGTGAGAAGCGGTCGTCCGGGCGGTAGTACTCCGCCGCGGAGATCTCCGCCTCGCCCGGTTCCGGCGCGTCCAGCATGGCCGGAAGCCAGTCGATCACCACGCACACGTGCCCGAGCAGGTCGCGTACGGTCCAAGGAGCGCAGCGTGTCGGAAGGTTCCATTCGGCCTCGGACAGTCCGGCCACGGCGTCGCCGAGGGCTGCGCATTCCCGCCGAAACGCTTCGACGATCCGGTCGTGACCCACGCTGTGTCGCCTTCCGTCCGCTCGCTGTCCCGCGCCCGCTTCGCCGTCCCGCCCGGTTCCGCTCCGCGCTCACTTCTCAGATCATCGACACGCGTACCGAAGCGGTCCCGGTTGCAGACCGCAGGAAAATGATCGCCGGGCAGCAGCCGGCTTCTCCGTCAATCGCTCTCATGGGGCGTGCGATAGGTTCCCCGCCATGATCGAACCTGGCACCTTCACCTGGCCGACGGCCCCGTTACCGACCGACCGGCTCGTGCTCCGCCAGTCCGAGGCCCGGGACCGCGCGGCCTTCGTCGAGCTGTTCGCCTCGCCCGAGGTGGGCACCTACATCGGCGGCGCCCGGCCTCGCGACGAACTCGAACGCGCGATGCCTGACGTCCCCGGCCGACGCCCCAGCTGTTTCGTGGTCGAACTCGACGGGACGATGATCGGCATGATCACGCTCGATCCCCGCGGCGCCGAGCGCCGGGGACATGTCCGCCCCGAGGCCGGGGAGACCGAACTCGGTTACCTGTTCCTGCCCGAGGCGTGGGGACACGGTTACGCCTTCGAGGCGTGCGCCGCGGCACTCGACTGGCTCACCGGCGCGCGGCCCGGCGAACCCGTGGTGCTCTCCACCCAGAGCGCCAACCACCGGGCGATGCGCCTCGCGGCGAGACTGGGCTTCACCGAGGTCGAGCGGTTCGAGGAGTACGGCGCCGAACAGTGGTTCGGCGTGCGCCCCCCGGCCACGTCGGCAGGATGAGGGGCGGCGACATGGACGCGATCGTGCTGATGTCGGATCCGAAGGTCGCCGCCGTACCCGTGACCGAGTCCGGCGAACGCCTCGTGGACGTCCGCCTCGGCGGCCGTCTGCTCGTCGACACCCGCAAGCAGGACCCGGCCGACGCCTTCGCCCACCTGCGGGAAGGCGTGCTGGAGCGGCTGCTCACGGCACAGACCATGCTCCCGACGCCGTCGACCTCACCCTCGCCGATGCCGACGGGAACGAGCTGGACCGGGGCACGCGCATGAACGCGGACCCGGAAGAGAGCGCCGGCGCCTGCTACACCCACGCCCCGAACATCAGCGAGGAGGCCCGAGCCAACCGGGAGCTGCTGGGCACCGTCCTCACGGCCGCAGGGCTGGTGAACTACCCCACGGAGTAGTGGCACTGGTCCTTCGGGGACCGCTACGGGGCCTTGCTCACGGGCAACGCCACGGCGCTCTACGGCCCCGAGAGGAATGGCTGCCTGCCGGCAGGCGAAGGGACTTGAGTCTCCCGTAGGGGGAGACACGAAGGTGGGGACATGGACGGCGACACGCTCTACTCGATCGGTGAACTGGCTCGACGGACCGGTCTCACGGTCAAGACCATTCGGTTCTACTCCGATCGCGGAATCGTGGCGCCGACCGATCGCAGCCCGGCCGGCTACCGCCTCTACGGTATCGACGCCGTCGCACGCCTGGACCTCGTGCGGACCCTGCGCGAGCTGGGACTCGACCTTCCGACGATCCGCAAGGTCGTGGACCGCGAGCTCTCGCTTCCCGAGGTCGCCGCGGCGCACGCCGAAGCACTGGCAGTGCAGATCCGCGTCCTGCGCCTGCGGCGCGCGGTACTGACGGCAGTGGCCGAGCGCGGGTCCACACCTGAGGAGACGGAACTCATGAACCGGCTGGCCCAGCTTTCCGAGGACGAACGCAGACGCCTGATCGGCGATTTCCTCGACGCCGTCTTCGGCGGTCTTGACGCCGACCCCGCATTCGCGGGGCCCATGCGCTCGATGACTCCTGAGTTGCCCGACAACCCGGAGGCAGAACAGCTCCAGGCGTGGGTGGAACTGGCTGAGATGTCCATGGACCCGGGTTTCCGCGCCGCCCTGCGGCGGATGGCCGAGGAGCAGGCGGCCGAGCGGGCCCGGAGCGACATGCGGGTCCCGCGCCGCGACATCGCCGCAGCCGTCCGTGACCACGCCGGCCCGGCCCTGACCACCGGCATCGACCCGGCCTCGCCCGAGGCTGATCCGATCGTCGAGGCCTTCACCGCGCACTACGCGCACCTCCTCGGCCGCCGCGACGACGTCGAGCTCCGCCGCCGGCTGGCGACCCGACTGGAGAGCATCAGCGACCCCCGCAGGGAGCGATATCTCCAGCTGCTCGCGGTGGTCAACGGCTGGCCGGCCCCGGAGCGTCTGGCTCCCGTGTTCGACTGGTCCGTCCAGGCCCTGCGCGTCCGGACACAGCGATGACGGGGCGGTCGCAGAGGGGCATGGGGCCGACGCGACACTGACGGGACACGCTGGGTGCAGGCCCGGCTGAGGCTGCTCACGCAGAGAGCCGGGCACGGATGCGACTCCGTCTCTTCTGAATCGAGCAGTTACTCCGGTCAGCGAGTGGCGCTCTCGGTGACCGGCTTCTTCCCGGCCGCTGGACGTCGTGCCGGGGTGGCGGACCGCAGCAGTACGGCAGCGAGGAGGAGAGCGACGGCGACGAGGCCCGAGCCGACGCGGAACGCGAGCTGATAGCCGCTTGTGAGTGCCGAGGCGGTGCTCGCCCCGCCGCTCAGCAGGGCATCCGTGTGCGAGGTGGCGAGCGTGCTGAGGACCGCGAGACCAAAGGCGCTGCCCATCTGCTGCATGGTGTTGAACATGCCCGAGGCGATCCCGGAGTCCTCGGGCGTGGCCGCCGACATCGCGAGCGTGGCCAGCGACGGCATCGCGAGGCCGAAGCCGATGCCGAGCGGCAGCAGCGCGGGAAGGACGTCCACGGCGTAGCTGCCGCCCGCCGGTACGCGGCCGAGTACGGCGAGGCCTGCCGCGATGAGCGAGAGTCCCGGAAGCAGTACGGCCCGGGGCCCGAAACGCGCGATCAGCCTCGGCGCGAGGCCGAGGGACAGCGCGCCGATCGCGACCGAGACGGGGAAGATGCCGAGGCCGGTGTGTATCTCGTCGTAGCCGAGCACCTTGTGCAGGTAGAGCACGCAGAGGAACTGGAAGCTGAACATCCCGGCCACCATGAGGGCCTGGATGCCCATCGCTGCGGAGACATCGCGTGAGCGGAACACACGCAGCGGCAGCAGCGGATGGGGTGCCCTGGCCTGGCGGGCGACGAAAGCGAGCAGCAGGGCGAGGGCCGCGCCGCCGAAGCCCAGGGTGTGTGCGGAGGTCCAGCCGTGGTCCGTGGTCCCGACGACGGTGTAGACGCCGAGCATCAGCGCGGAGGTGACCAGGAGCGCGCCCACGACATCGGTCCCCGTGCCGAGGCCGACACCCTGCTCGGACCCGAGCACGCGTCCGGCCAGCAGCGCGGCCACGATGCCGATCGGGACGTTGACGAAGAAGACCCAGTGCCAGCCGATGGTCTGGGTCAGGACACCGCCGGCGAGGAGGCCCAGCGAGCCGCCGGCGGACTGGACGAAGCTGTAGACACCGATGGCCTTGGCCCGCTCCTTCGGCTGCGGGAACAGGGTGACCACCATGCCCAGCGTGACAGCGGACGTCACCGCGCCACCGACGCCCTGGACGAACCGGGAGGCGAGCAAGGCCGCCGGGCCCTGGGAGACACCGCACAGCAGCGAGGCAGTCGTGAAGAGACCCAGGCCGGCGATGAAGACGCGGTTGCGCCCGACGAGGTCGCCGAGCCGCCCGGAGAGCAGTAGCAGACCGCCGAAGGGGACCAGATAGGCGTTGACCACCCAGGCCAGGCCCGACGAGGAGAAGCCGAGGTCCCGCTGGATGGACGGCAGCGCCACGTTCACGATGGTCCCGTCGAGGATGACCATCAGCTGCCCGGCACAGAGCACGGCCAGTGCCGCCCAACGTGACGGGTGTGCTGCTGCGTTGGTTCTGCGCACGGGGATTCCCTTCCATGGTGCACGACTTGTTACAGCGGTCATCTTCTGTAACCATGACGCGCGGCGGAAGGAGGCACTTTCGTGTCACGCAGTCACACCGATGTGTCCGACCAGGTCAGCAACGAGGCGTGCCCGCTCACCGAGGTCCTCGACCATGTCGCGGGCAAGTGGAGCATCGGCATTCTCGTCGCCGCCGCACACGGGCCGGTCCGGTTCACCGAGTTGGAGCGTGCCATCACGGGCATCAGCCGGCGCATGCTCACCCTGAACCTGCGCAAGCTGGAGCGCGACGGCCTGCTCGTGCGGACCGTCTACCCCACCGTGCCCCCCAAAGTGGAGTACAGCCTCACGCCCATGGCCCGCGAACTCCACACGACCCTTGCCGGACTCGTCGGCTGGGCGGAACGCCACCGGGCCGACATCGCCACGGCCCGCGCCGCCTACGACGCCGCTGCGGCACCGGCCCCCTGACCCGGGGAGAACGCGTTCATGGAGCCGGTGCTGTGCGAACTGCCGCCCGCTTTCTGGACGGTGCCCTACGTGGGCTCCCGGTTTCCGGGGTCCTCGGCGGTGGCCGGCCTTCCCGGCCTGGCGGAGGGGGCGAACTGCCAGCTGTACGCCTACGAGGTGCTCCGGCACTTCGGTCTGACTCCGCCCGCCCTGCGGTCGAGTGACCTGTGGGCCGACACGCGGGCGACGGCCCGGGTACCGGTCGCCCGGCCGCTCGACCTGGTGCTGTTCAACGCCACCGACGATGCCTACGGCGCCCATGTCGGTGTCTGGGTGGGGGAAGGGCGGGTGCTGCATCTGTGCGCGGAGGTGGGGCGCCCGGCAGTCTGGGAGATGGCGGAGTTCGCGACCCGGCCGCGCTACCGGGTCGTCATCGGCGTCAAGCGTGTGGTCGGCAGGGAGCGGAGCCCGGCCGGCTGAGACCGACCGGGTCGGTGCACTAGTCCAGCCACACCCCGTCGCGCAGCACGACCCGGCCGCGCAGCTCCCGTTCGCCGCGCCAGGCCCGTACCGTTCGCGGCGCCACGCGGAGGTAGAGGAAGGGGCTGTCCTCGGTGCGCGGGTCCCACCCGAACTTCCCGGTGAAGGCCTCCGCGGCCTCCTCGGGGACCTCCGTGTCGGGGAAGCATTCGGCCTCGCCCTCGAGCAGGACCACATCGAAGCTGTCCGGCAGGGCCAGGCGCACTCGCGGCTCGGCGCGGACGTTGCGTGCCGTCGCGGAGGCCGCGCCGGTGCACATCCACACCGCCCGGCCGTCCCACAGGAACCACAGCGGTACCTGGTGCGGGCCGTGCGCAGGGTGTGCAGTGGCCAGCCAGATGTCCCGTTCGGACGCGAGCCGGGCCAGTGTGTCCCGTTTCCGCTCCGGCCTGCCCCGAAGATGTGTGTCGGACGTGTGCATGGCAGCCGACCCTAGCCGCGGCCCGCGCGGCGCGCCTGAGCCGATGGACCTACACCGCAGGACCGAGGGCCGGCCCGGACGAGCGGACGGCGCGGGACGCGTGGCATCGTGTGCGGCATGGCGACAGCGACGGACCTGGCCGTGCTGGTCGGATTGCAGGCCTCCGGCAAGTCCACCTTCTACGGGCAGTGCCTGGCCGAGGGCCACGAGCTGGTCAGCAAGGGCCTGTTCCCGCGCGGCGCCAGGAACAAGCAGGACCGGCAGCTGCGGCTGATCGCGGAGCACCTGGCGGCGGGCCGGTCGGTGGCCGTGGACAACACCAACCCCTCGCCACTGGAGTGGCGCCCGCTGGTGGAGCTGGCCCGGGCGTACGGGGCCACCGTCACCGCGTACTGGTTCCCGCCCGACGTGGCCGGTTCGCTGCGGCGCAACGCTGCCCGGGAGGGTCGGGAGAGGGTGCCGGACGTCGGGGTGCTGGGCACGCTCCAGCGGTTGTGCAGGCCCTCGATGGCGGACGGGTTCGACGCGGTGCGCGAGGTGCGGTTCGACGGGCGGGGCGGCTTCGTCGTACGGGATGCCGAACCGCCCGCGCAGCGGTGACGTATGCCGGGGCGCGGGGTGGCTTGGTCGTACGGGATGCCGGACCGCCCGCGCGGCGGTGACGGGCACGGGGGGCGGTCAGGCTGCGTCCGTGAGCAGCTCCGCCAGCGCGGCCGCGAAAGCGACCAGGTCGTCTCGCTCCGGTCCGCCGCGGGCCCTGCGGAAGCCGTGCCGACGGCCCCAGAACACGGCCTGGACGACATGGAAGTGGGCCCAGCGCCGTACCCGCACCCGGTCCAGCTCCGCCGCGTCGGCGAAGACGTCCAGGACGCGGTGGGCGGCCCGGCGGGGGTCGTCCGCCGTGACCAGCGCGAGCGCGCGTGACTTCAGCAGCGCGCCCGCGTCGTAGGCCGGGTCGCCCGCACAGCCCTTGGGGTCGACGGCCAGCCAGGGCTCCCGGTCGGCGCGCAGGATGTTGCCGGCGTGGAGATCGCCGTGGACGAGGAGGTCCGGCTGACTGCGGCCCAGCTCGCGTACCGTCGCCACCGCCGCGTCCACCGTACGCTCCGACAGGCCGTGCCCCGGCTCCACGGCGTCCTTGCGCAGCTCCGACTCCCACGCGTCGGCCCGCTCCCGCAGCCGGGGCAGGCCGGGCGGGGCGGGGACGGCGAGCCGGTGCCCGACGCGGCCGGCGACCGTCACCAGCTCGTCGCCGTCCTCGGCGTCGGCCAGCGTCGTCGTCCGGGCGCGCTCCAGCAGCATCGCGAAGCGGTCGTCGTCGCGTTCGTGCAGCAGCACGGCGCCCCGCCCGCCCCAGACGGCGAACGCGTCCGGCTCGTGGACATTGCCGGGATGCGGGAACGACACCTTCACCACGGCCGGCGATCCGTCCCGCCGCCGCACCGGGACGACGACACCCACCCCTCCGTGCAGCACGCCACCGTCCTGCACACACCCCCAGCCCGCGAGCAACTCCTCCAGGATCTCCGGCAGTTCGGCGATCCATGCCGCTCCGGCCGCACCCTCGCGCGCGACGGTGCTCCGGGCGAACGTCTCCGGTACCTCGATCATCCCGGCACCCTACGCGCCCGCCCCGCGGTCATCCCGGACAAGGGGGCCCTCGGTGATGCATGAGGGCGGCGAAACGGGTCAAATTGCATCATGACGGGAAGGGGAGAGCAGCACGCAGCGTCACATACAAGACCGGCAGGGCCTACCGGTTCATCCCCGGAAGGGATATCCCTGACGGGGCGGCCCGGTCGGGGCCGCTTTCCCGGAAGGAGTCCTGACATGGACCACTGGTACGTCGACGAGCGGTGCACCAACTGCGATGTCGCCCGGCAGTTCGCACCCGACCTGATCGGCGAGGCCGACGGACGCTCCCGGATGCTGCGCCAGCCCGAGAACGAGACGGAGAACCGCCGTTTACACGCGGCCGTGTTCGCCTGCCACACCCGTTCCATCCGCCCGGGAACCGGGCACGCGGACCCGGCACTCGACCCGTTCCCGCTGGCGCTGGACGACGGCGTGCTGATCTGCGGCCACAACTCGACCCGCACCGCCGGAGCCAACTCCTACCTCCTGCGGCGGCCGTCGGGCACCTTCATGATGATCGACACCCCCCGCTGGAGCAGCGCGCTGGCCGCCCGCTACACGGCGTCCGGCCCCGTCACCGACGTACTGCTCACCCATCGCGACCATGTCGCACACGGCCGCCGCTACGCCGACCACTTCGGTGCCCGGCTGTGGATCCACGAGGGCGACCTGGACGCCGCCCCCGACGCCGACCAGGTGATCCGCGGGCTCGAACCGATGGAGATCGCCCCCGGCGTCACCGTCCACCCGCTGCCCGGCCACACCGAAGGCAGCGTCCTCTACCTCGCGGACGACCGGTACTGCTTCAGCGGCGACAGCTTCTACTGGTCGCGTACGACCGGCGATCTCGAAGTCGCCGACAGCGTGACCTGGTACTCCATCGAGGAGCTGGCCCGCTCCCTGACCAGGACGGCCGGGCGGATCCGCTTCGAGTGGGTCCTGCCGGGCCACGGCGACCGGCACCGGCTGCCCGCCGAGGAGATGTCCCGCCGACTGCACGGCCTCGCGGACCGCACCCGACTGCTGCGGCCCCGGCCCGTCGACTTCACGGCCGTCCGCTGGTGAACCCCCTGCGCGGGACGGGAGCGGTGCCGGTTCAGTCGACCGGTACGGCCCCCGGCGGGCCCGGCGGCTCCTGGAGCACGCTCCAGGCGACCGGCCCCAGCAGGTCGGCCATCCGCCGGAAGAGGTCCAGCAGCAGGTCGTCCACCGCGACCACACCCACCGGGCGGTGCCCGTCCAGCACCGGCAGGCGGCGCACCGCCGAGCGGCGGAAGGTCCGGTAGGCCTCCTGCACGTCGGCCGAGGCCCGCACGGTGACCAGGTCCGTCGACATCACCTTGTCCACGGGGGTCTCCGCGTCCAGCCCGCCGCCCAGCCCGCGCACGGCGAGGTCCCGGTCGGTGACCACGCCGCACAGCGTCCCGTTCTCCACGACGAGCACGCAGCCGACGCCCTGCTCGTCCATGCACTGCACCACCCGGGCCAGGGACACCCGCGGCGGCACGGTGACCGGCGGTGCGGTCATCACCTCGGACACCTTCACGGCTCACTCCTCGGGCGAGCGTCCATGACGTGTCCGGCCTCCACGACGGTCAGCACATCGGACACCGGCCTGCGCGGACTCGGTCGCCCCTCGGGCCCGTAGCCGAGCCGGAGCACCATGTGCACATGGCCCATGGCGGAACCCGGGTCACGCACCGCCCACCGCAGCTCCGGCCACTCCAGCGGCTGGGAGGTCACCGAGGCGACCAGTCCCTCCACGGTGGCCAGGAGCAGGACGCGCTCCAGGGCCTGGCCCGCGCGCAGCCAGTCCGCCGGCCGGTCGTGGGCCGTGCCCAGCACGGCGATGTGCGGGTTCTGCTCGAAGCGCGCCCAGCCCCGTCCGGGCAGCGGGCGGCCGGAGGCGAAGTCGCGTACCGGGCTGTCGCCGGCGTGGTGGCGCGGCCCGAAGGCCTCGGTGGGGACGCCGTCGGGCGCCGGGCCGGACCGGACCCACGACGCGGTCTCCCCCCGGACACCGGGATCCTGCTGCTCCCGGCCCTCGGCGTCCCGCACCAGGGTGAGGATCGACGACACATGCCACGGACCGGGGAACAGCAGCTCCGCGCCCTCGGCCCGGGCCGCGTCGGCCAGCCGCTGCTGCACACCGGCCGGGAGCTCGTCCTCGCGGTAGGGGTGCCGGCTGGAGTGCCGGCGGCGGACCGCCGGGTACAGCAGGGCGAGGGACGCGTCGGGCGGCGCGGTGGAGCGCAGGTCCACCTCGGCCAGCAGCGCCGGGTCGGCCGGATCGGGCAGCAGCCGGACGGCCGCACCCAGGCCGGCCCCCGCGGCGGCCACCCGCAGGTTCAACAGCGCCGCCCCGCAGCCGAGGTGCAGGCCCCGGTCGTCCGGGTCGGTCCGCGCCAGGGCCCGGCTCGGGTCGCCGTACAGGCGCAGCACACCGCTGTCGCTCAGGAAGCGGAAGGTCCAGGGCTGGGTGTTGTGCAGCGAGGGCGCCGCCGCGGCGTCCGCCACGAGCGCGGTGACCTCGTCCAGGTCCAGGGGTGGCATGGTCACGGTGGCCTCCCTCCGGTGCCGGCCCCGGCGGCCGTCCGGGCCAGGCGGACCGGCAGGGCGAGCGCCCCGCCGCGACCGGGTCCTGCGTCCAGCCTGCGCGCCGAGTTCCCGTGCCGGGCAGGGGCCGCCCGGACCCCACCGCGGGGCCGACCGGGCCCCTGCGCCGCGCGGACCGGCCTCCGCTCCGGACGCGTCGTCAGCGGCGGATGAGACCCATGCCCGTCGCGGTGGCGACGGCCGCGGTACGGGAGTCCACGCCGAGTTTCGCGTAGACCCGGGCCAGATGGGACTTGACGGTTCCCTCGGTGAGATGGAGCCGAGCACCTATGGCCTGGTTCGACAGGCCCTCGGCGACCAGCCCGAGGACCTCCGTCTCACGCCGGGTCAGGGCGGTGCCGGGCGCGCGCAGCCGGTGCATCAGCCGGTCGGCGACCGCGGGGGCCAGCGCGGTGCGCCCCGCGGCCGCCGTCCGTACGGCGGCCGCCAGCTCTTCGGGCGGGGCGTCCTTGAGGAGATAGCCGGTGGCCCCGGCCTCGATGGCGGGCAGGGTGTCGGCGTCGGTGTCGTACGTCGTGACGATCACGACGCGCGGGGCGTCCGGCCGGGCGGTGATCAGGGAGGTGGCCTCGGCGCCGTTCATCCCACCCTTGAACTGGAGGTCCATCAGGACGACGTCGATGTCCCCGACGGCGGCACGGGTGACCGCGTCCTCGGCGGTAGCCGCCTCGGCCACCACCGCCAGGCCGGGCTCCGTCTCCAGCACGGCCCGCAGCCCGGCCCGCACCACCGGGTGGTCGTCGGCGAGGAGCAGGCGGATGGCGGGGACGGGGGAGTCGGTCACGGGCGGGCCTCGGCTCGGCAATCGGTCGGTGCCCCGGAGCATGCGCCGGTGGCCGACGTGGTCGGTGTGTCCGGCCCATTCTCGGGCAGTGCCTGATAGTCGGTCACCGGTGTGGTGCCGGCGCGTGGCGGGGTGCCGGTTGCCGGCGGGGTGCCGGCTCCTGGTCTGTTGCCGGTTCCTGGGCCGGTGCCGGTTCCCGGTCTGTTGCCGGTGCCCGGCCCGCGCTCGGTTTCCGGTCCGGTTCCGGTCACTGCCTCGGGCTCGGTCACCGGTTCCGTCTCGGGACCTGGTCCGCTTCCGGGGCGAGGCCCGTTTCCGGGTGCTGGTCTGGTGGCGGTGCCTTGTCCGGGGTCGGTCGCCGGTGTGTTGCCGACACCTGGGGCGGTCTCGGACACCGGTCCGCTTCCGGTTCCGGGGCCTCTCTGGGCCCCCGGCACGCTCCCGGCCCCCGGCACGCTCCCGGCCCCCGGCACGCTCCCGGCCCCCGGCACGCCCTCGGCCCCCGGCCCGTCCTCCGCCCCCAGACCGCTCTCTGCCCCCACACCAGCCGCCCCCGCGTAGGGGAGTCCCGCGGTCAGGGTCGTGCCCTGGCCCGGGGTGGAGACGACGGTGAGGGAGCCGCCCAGGCTCTGCAACCGGGCGCGCATCGCCGCCAGGCCGAAGCCGCCGGCCTCGGGGTCGGGTGCCGGCAGCCGGTCGGGGTCGAAGCCGGTGCCGTCGTCCCGGACGGTCACCGTGACCCGGTCGCCGAGATGGCCGAGGGTGACCTCGGCGCGGGTGGCACGGGCGTGCCGGACGGTGTTGGCCAGGGCGGACTGGGCGACGCGCAGCAGTGCGACCTCGTGCGCGGTCGGCAGCGCCACAGGTGTGCCGGTGACCTGGAAGCGGGCGGCGAGCTGGTGCCGTGCGGAGGTGGTGGCGCAGAGCCGTTCCAGGGCGTCGGCCAGCGTGCTGCCGTCCAGCGCCGGAGGGGTGAGCGCGGCGACGAAGCGGCGGGCCTCGGCGAGATTGTCCACGGCCGCCTGCCGGGCCTGGCCCACATAGCGGGCGGCGTGCTCCGCGGTGTCCGGCAGCGCGCGCTCGGCGGCGCGCAGCAGCAACTGGATGCTGGACAGCCCCTGCGCCAGCGTGTCGTGGATCTCCCGGGCGAGCCGTTCCCGCTCGGCGAGGACACCGGCGGCGTGCTCGGCGCGGGCCAGGTCGGCACGGGTGGCGGTGAGTTCCTCGATCAGCCGCCGCCGCTGCTCGCTCTCCCGGTACAGGGCCTGGTAGCCCCACACCACCGCGACGGCGACCGCCGCGCCGAGCCCCGGCCCGATCGCCATCGCGGCGCTGAAGGAGCCCTGGTGGGCGGCGAAGGCGGTGATCGCGGCGAGTGCGGTGGCCGCCACCGCGGCGACCCCGGACCGGCGCGGCAGCAGGTGCAGCTCCAGGAAGTACAGCGGGAACGCCACCCACACCCCGTCGGCGGTCAGCGCCAGCAGCACCAGCCATACGGCGCCCACGGCGGCCAGCCACCAGGCGGCGGCCCGCCGGACCCGGCCGGCCCGGCGCAGGAGGAACCCGGCCGCGTACACCAGCCCGCACACCGCGGCCACGGCGACGACCGCACCGGCGCGCGGACCGCCCGCAGTGACGGCACGGACGGCGGACAGGGCGAGCAGGCCGACGACGAGCAGGTGCAGACACCAGGTCAGTGCGCGGGTGGTCGGGGCCGGAGTGCGGAGGGAGACGTTCACAGTCCTCCCAGCCTAAGGACAGCGGCCGTACCGGGCCTCCATCGAAAGTTACAAACTGCTCCGCCCCTTTCGGCTCCCGAAGTGGTGCCGCCCGCCAGATGCCCCGCGGGCGGCCGCCGGGGACCGTTGGTGACACACCACCACCCCCCTCGCCTCCACCGTGAAAGGCCGTAGCCGCGCCGTGTTCGTCGCCTACCGAGACCTGAGGTTCGCCAAGGGCCGCTTCGCCCTCATGGGCACCGTCATCGTGCTGATCACCCTGCTGGTCGGACTGCTGTCCGGACTGACCGCCGGGCTGGGCCGGCAGAACATCTCCGCCGTCACCGGCCTGGCCGTCGACCGGATCGCCTTCGGCGCGCCCGGCGGCGGACAGCAGCTGTCGTACTCCGACTCGACCGTCACCGAACGGCAGTGGCGCAGCTGGGCCCGGACCCCCGGCGTCACCCGCGCCGAACCGCTCGGCATCACCACCACCAAGGCCACCGCCGGGAGCCGCAGCGCCGTCGTGTCCGCCTTCGGGGTCGCACCGGGCTCCCATCTGCCACCCGCAGGCGGCGCCCCCGGGGCCCGTACCGTCGTCCTGTCACGGACCGCCGCCGACGATCTCCGGCTGCACCCCGGGGACACCGTGACCCTGGCCGGGCAGCGGCTCACCGTGGCCGCCGTGCGGGGCGACGCGTCCTTCAGCCACACCCCGGTGATCTGGACCAGCCTCGCCGTCTGGTCGAGAACCGCACCGCCTACCGGCACCCGCAGCGGCCCCACCGCGACCGTGATCGCCCTGAACACCGCACCCGGCGTCGACGTCCGGGCCGCGGACGCCGCCGCGGGTACGAAGACCCTCACCAAGGACGGCTCGCTGGCCGCGATCGGCTCCTACCGCTCCGAGAACGGCTCCCTGCAACTGATGCGCGGCTTCCTGTTCGCCATCTCCGCCCTGGTCATCGGCGCCTTCTTCACCGTCTGGACCATCCAGCGCAGCGCCGACGTCGCCGTCCTCAAGGCGCTCGGCGCCTCCACGGCCACCCTCCTGAAGGACGCGCTCGGCCAGGCCGTCGTCCTGCTCACGGCGGGCACCCTGACCGGCACCGCGCTCGCCACCGGCGTCGGAGCCCTCCTCGCCGGCGGCACCGTGCCGTTCCTGCTCAGCCCCGCGACCCTCCTCCTCCCGGCCGCCGTGATGATCTTCCTGGGCGCGGCCGGAGCTGCCCTGGCCATCCGCCGTATCACCTCCGTCGACCCGCTGACCGCCCTCGGGAGCGCCCGATGAGCCTGCACCTGACCGATGTCACCCTCACCTACCCCGACGGCGACGGCCGCCTGACCGCCCTCGACCGGGTCAGCCTCGACGTGCCCAAGGGCAGCCTCACCGCGGTGGTCGGCCCCTCCGGGTCCGGAAAGTCCAGCCTGCTGGCGGTCGCCGCGACCCTCGTCACCCCCGACGCCGGCACGGTCGCCGTCGACGGCACCCGCACCACCGGCCTGAGCCGCGCCGAACGCGCGGCCCTGCGCCGCCGCTCCATCGGCATCGTCTTCCAGCAGCCCAACCTGCTGCCCGCCCTCACCGCCGTCGAACAGCTCCAGGTCATGGCCCACCTCGACGGCCGCTCCACCTCCGGCGCCCGCCGCCGGGCCATGGAGCTGCTCGACGCGGTCGGCCTCGCCGCCCAGGCCGGACGCCGCCCCCACCAGCTCTCCGGCGGCCAGCGACAGCGCGTCAACATCGCCCGCGCCCTGATGAACGAGCCCACCGTCCTCCTGGTCGACGAGCCCACCAGCGCCCTCGACCACGAACGCGGCGCCGCCGTCATCGACCTGATCACCCGCCTCACCCACGAGCGGGCCACCGCCACGGTGCTCGTCACCCACGACCGCGCCCAGCTGGCCGCCGCCGACCGGATCGTCGAGGTCCGTGACGGCCGGCTCGGCACGCCGGCCCGCACCGGCACCGGCTGAGCGCGTGCGGGGCCGGACGCCGCCCGGGCAGGGCCGAAGGGCCTCTCGCCCCGCCCGACCGGCCCTGCCAGGCTGAAACCAGCCCCAGTGCCGCGGGTGCCGGCAGCTCGGGAAAGGCGGTGGCGACGATGACACTCCCTCTGGTCGTGGGCGTCGACGGCTCGGACTCGAGTCTCCGGGCGCTCGACTGGGCCGCGGACGAGGCACTCCGCCACGGACTGCCGCTCAGGCTCGTCCACGCCTCCCTCTGGGAGCGGTACGAGGGCGCGCTGCCGTCGGTCGACCCGGGGCGCCCCGCCGAGCAGGTGATGGCCGAGCATGTCGTGGCCTCCGCGGCCGAGCGCGCCGAGCGGCGCGCCCCTGGGGTGAAGGTCACCACCGACATCGTGCCGCAGGACGCCGCGACCGCCCTCGTCCACGAGAGCGACCTGGCCGCCCTGCTGGTGACGGGGTCCCGCGGCCGCGGCCAGCTCGCGGCGATGCTGCTCGGCTCGGTCGGGCTCACCGTCGCCGGCCAGGCCCGCTGCCCCGTCGTGGTGGTGCGCGGCGACCGGGCCGGGGTGTGCGGGACACACGGGCGGATCCTGCTCGGCCTCGGGGACGCCGACACCGACGCCGACGCCGTACGGTTCGCCTTCCGCGAGGCCGAGGCACGCGACTGCGCCCTGGACGTCGTGCACGCCTGGCGCAGCCCCGCCCACGGCACCCGCGCCGACGACGGGCAGACGGCGGCGGCCCGGCTCGACGCGCTGCTCGCGGACGCGGTCGCCGCACATCCACGCGTCCGTACGCACCGCCGGCCGCGCGAAGGACCGGCGGGCCGGATCCTGGTGGAGCTGTCGGCCGCCGCCGACCTCGTCATCGTCGGCACCCAACACCGCACCGCCCGCCTCGGCCTCCAGCTGGGCCCCGTGGGCCACACGCTGCTGCACCACGCCCAGTGCCCCGTCGCGACCGTGCCGCGCCAGGCATGAGCACCGCCGAGGCACCACCACCGGAACCGACCGCCGCGCCCGCGTGGATCTGGGAGTACGACGGCTACGACCCCGGGCGGGAGCGCCTCCGGGAGGCGCTGTGCACCCTCGGCAACGGATATGTCGCCACCCGCGGCGCCCTGCCCGAATGCGCCGCCGACGACGTGCACTACCCGGGGACCTACGCCGCCGGCTGCTACGACCGGCTCACCTCGCACATCGCCGGCCGGCTCGTGGAGAACGAGGACCTGGTCAACCTCCCCAACTGGCTCGTGCTCCGGTTCCGGCTCACCGACGGCCCGTGGCTCACCCCCGGGGCGGCGAGCGTGCTGGAGCACCGGCACACCCTGCACCTCGACACCGGCCTGCTGGAGCGCCGTACCCGCTACGACCTCGGCGCGGGACGCGTGCTGGCGCTGCGCCAGCTGCGGCTGGTGCACATGGCCGACCCGCATCTGGCCGCGCTGCGCACCGAGTTCACGGCGGAGAACTTCACCGCGGACCTCGACGTCGAGGCCGCCCTGGACGGCGCTGTCGTCAACCAGGGCGTCCAGCGCTACCGGGACCTCGACGGACACCATCTGACGTCCGTCCACGCCGGCACCGCCCCCTCCCCGGACACCGTGTGGCTGCGCTGCCGTACCCGCCACTCCGACATCCGCGTCGGCATGGCCGCCCGCCTCACCGCCGACGGGCCGCCGCACCGCGGGGCCGAGGGCACCCGCGCCGTCCAGGGCACCCGCCTGGCGCTGAGCCCCGGCCGCACCCACACCGTCGACAAGATCGTCGCGCTGCACACCTCACGCGACCCCGCCATCGGCGACCCGCTGCGCGCCGCCGTCGACCGGGTGCGCAGCGCGCCCCCCTTCGAGGAACTCGTGCGGACCCACGCCATGGCCTGGGGCCAGCTGTGGCGCCGCGCCGATCTCGACGTGCCCGCGGAGCCCGGCCACATCCTGCGGCTGCACCTGTTCCATGTGCTCCAGACCCTCTCCCCGCACACCGCCGAACTCGATGTCGGCGTGCCCGCCCGGGGACTGCACGGCGAGGCCTACCGCGGCCATGTCTTCTGGGACGAACTGTTCGCCCTGCGCTATCTCGACCTGCACTTCCCCGAGGTGTCGCGGGCGCTGCTCGAGTACCGGCACCGGCGGCTGGAGCGGGCCTGCCGGGCGGCGCGGGCCGTCGGGCGGCGCGGCGCCCTGTACCCGTGGCAGAGCGCCGGCGACGGCCGCGAGGAGACCCAGAAACTGCACCTCAACCCCCGCTCCGGGCGCTGGCTGCCGGACCACTCCCACCTCCAGCACCACGTCGGCTCGGCCATCGCCTACAACGTGTGGCACTACTGCGAGGCCAGCGGCGACACCGGCTTCCTGCACACCAAAGGTGCCGAGATGCTGCTCCAGATCGCCCGCTTCTGGGCGGACTCCGCCGACCGCGACGAACACCTCGGCCGCTACCGCATCCGCGGGGTGATGGGCCCCGACGAATACCACGACGCCTACCCGGACGCCCGCACCGCCGGCCTCGACGACAACGCCTACACCACGGTCACGGCGGCCTGGGTGCTCGCCCGGGCGGGCGAGGCGCTGCGCGCGCTCCCGGAGCCGCGACTGCGCGAGCTCGCCGAACGCACCGGGCTGGACGACGGCGAGCTGGAGCAGTGGGAGGAGATCTCCCGCCGGCTGTACGTGCCCTTCCACGACGGGGTCGTCAGTCAGTTCTCCGGGTACGAGGACCTCCTCGAACTCGACTGGGACGGCTACCGCAAGCGGTACGACGACATCCGGCGGCTGGACCGGATCCTGGAGGCGGAGGGCGACAGCGTCAACCGCTACAAGGCGTCCAAGCAGGCCGACGTCCTCATGCTCGGCTACCTGTTCGCGCCGTCCGAACTGCGCGCGCTCTTCGGCCGCCTGGGCTACCGCCTGGACGACGAGACCTGGGCACGGACCGTCGACTACTACCTGGACCGCACGAGCCACGGCTCCACGCTGAGCGGCCTGGTGCACGGCTGGGTGCTGGCCCGGGCTCGGCGCGCCGAGGCCTGGACCTTCTGTCAGGAAGCGCTCCGCGGCGACATCGCCGACCTCCAGGGCGGCACCACGGGGGAGGGCGTCCACCTGGGCGCCATGGCCGGCACGCTCGACCTGGTCCAGCGGGGACTGACCGGACTGGAGACCCGGGACGGCGCCCTGTGGCTGGACCCCGTACCGCTGCCGGAGCTGTCGTCGTACGGCTTCGCCCTGCGCTACCAGGGCCACTGGGGCGTACGGCTGCGCCTGCGGCACCGGGCCATGGAGATCACCGTGCCGCCCTCCGACCGGCAGCCGATCGAAGTACGCCTGGCCGAGCGCGCCGTCTGCGTCCGGCCCGGCGAAACGGTCCGGCTCACGCTGGACCGCTGAGTCCCGCTCGGCAAGTCCGAACGGCGCCCCGTCCGGCCCCTGCCCGCCGGATTCCACGCGCCGGTGCCGATGACCGCCGGGTCGCGGTGGGCTGCGCGGCCGCGCCCGCCGGCGCAGCCGTCACGGGCGGGGTGGGGCCGGCCGAGGACCGCTCCCTCGACCGGTGGCGGCGCACCCGCCGGCGCCGGGAGTGGGAACGCGTGGTAGCCGACCGGACCGCCCGCCACCGCCGCTGACCGCGGCCCGCCGTCACACCCCGGAGCCGCTGCCGTGGCGGGATCGGCCTGCCGCGTGCAGCGTGGAAGCAACGGGGGCCGGTCAGCCGCAGAAGAGGTGGACACATGGACAGCGAGGTCTCCGGACCGCGGATCGTGGTGGGTGTCGACGGGTCGCCGTCCTCGTACGCCGCGCTGCGCTGGGCCGTGCGCTATGCCGGTCTCGCCGGCGGCACCGTGGACGCGGTCACGGCGTGGGAACTGCCGGGGCTGTACGGCTGGTCGGCGCCCGCCGTGGACACAGACGTCGACGAGGAAGAGGCACGGCAGCGCATGCGCACGGAACTGACCGACGTGCTCGGTGCGGAGGCCGCCGGCGCGGTCCGCTCCCTCCTCGCGCACGGCAACCCCGCCGAGGTGCTGCTGCGGGCCGCCGAAGGAGCCGAGGTGCTGGTCGTCGGCAGCCGCGGCCGGAACGGGTTCGCCCGCGCCCTGCTCGGCTCCGTCAGCCAGCATGTCTCGCAGCACGCGCACTGCCCGGTCGTGATCGTGCGTGAGGAGACCGTGCGTCAGGAGAGCGTGACCTGACCCCCGGGACCGGGCTCCTCGGATCAGGGGGTCCGTTGCCGGCCGGAAGGGCCGTCCTGCCCATGCGGTCGCCGCCCCGGCTGTGTGAGCGTGGGAAGCGGGACCGCCCCCGTGGTGCCGCCGGTCCGGCGAAAGGCGGTGAGGACCATGCGTCTGCCCCTGGTGGTGGGTGTCGACGGCTCGGACTCCAGCCTGCTGGCCGTGGACTGGGCGGCCGACGAGGCCGCGCTGCACGGCCTTCCGCTGCGGCTCGTGTACGCCTCCCTGTGGGAGCGGTACGACGACCGGTCCGTGCCGTCGGCGGATCAGCCGGACGACGGCGACGCAGTCGTCGCGCGCGCCGGGGAACGGGCCCGGCGCCGGGCCCCCGCCGTACCCGTCGAAGGCGCGGTGCTCGCCGACGACCCGGTGGACGTGCTGCTGCACGAGGGCCACAACGCCACCGCCCTGGTGACCGGGTGCCGCGGCCGCGGCGGACTCCAAGGCCTGCTCCTCGGCTCCGTCGGACTCGCCGTCGCCGGCCGCGCCACCGGACCCGTGATCGTGGTCCGGGGCAGCGCGGCGGGTGTCGCCGGCACCCGCGGCCGGGTCGTGCTCGGCGTCGGGGAACCCGGCACCAGCGGGACGGCGAGCCGGTTCGCGGTGCGCGAGGCAGCGGCCCGCAAGTGCCCACTCGACGCCGTCCGCGCCTGGCGCCGCCCCGCCCACCAGCCCGCCGCGCACCCGCTGCTCACCGAAAGCACCGGCCTGCCGTACGCGGAGGAGGCCGCCGCGCTGATCGACACGCTGCTCGCGGAGCCCACGGCCGAGCACCCGGAGGTGCGGGTGCACCGGTCTGTCCTCGAGGGACCGGCCCGCCAGGCACTGCTCCAGCGGTCCGCCACCGCCGATCTCCTGGTGGTCGGCGTGTCGCGGCGCCGCGGCGGGGGCGGACTCCAGCTCGGGCGCGTGGCGCACACCGTGCTGCACCACGCCGACTGCCCCGTCGCGGTGGTACCGGACTTCCCGTGACCGGTCGGCTCGGGCTCACCGGCCGGCTCAGGCGCGGCAGCGCAGCATCTCCAGCGGCGGATTGGCGTGGAAGTCCGCCCAGTAGTCGGCGCCGTACCTGCGCACGCCGGCGTCGGACACCTCCAGCGGGACCCAGGTCACCTCCCCGAACCCGGCCGCCCGCAGACACTCCTCGTAGACCTCGCGGCGCGGGAGGGTGGAGACGAACGAGATCGGCGGGTCGAGCAGCGCCGTGACCCGCACCCGGGGTCCGGTCTCGGCCTCCTCGCCGGTCAGCTCGGCGCGGAAGCCGTACGTGGCAGGGGACGGTCCGTCGAAGCGGAAGTCGGGCGTCTGGCCGAGCAGGAAGAACGCGCCGCCCGGCATCAGGCTCTCGTGCGCGGCGCGGCACATCCGCTCCATGGCCGCGGCGTCCTCCGCGTAGTTGAGCAGCTGAACCGCCGTGGCGATGTCGAACTTCCGTTCCAGAGGGGCAAGTCGGGAGACGTCGCCCACCTGATAGCGCACCCCGAGCGGCTCACTCTCCTCGAACCGCCGCGCCGCCGCGACCATTTCCCCGGAGATGTCGATCCCGAGCACCTCCGCCGCGCCGCGCCGCCGGAACTCCCTGCTGTAGAAGCCGGTGCCGGAGGCCAGGTCGAGGACCGACCTGCCCCTCACGTCCCCGACGATGGCCAGAAAACCGGGAACCTCCGCGTACCGCGCCAGCGGCAGCGACTTGAAACCCTCGAACGCCTCACCTATCTCGTCGTACTGCTGCACGCTCACCGTGCCGTCCTCCCCGTCCTCGTCATGGTCTCCGGCTCCGGCACCGCCCCCGCGCCCGGGACCGGCCGTGGCCACTGGCGGGCAGTCTTCCGGCACGCCGGCCGGACGTCGTACTGGCTGAAGGCACAACGATCCGGACGCCGTACCGGCGCGATGTACGAGGGCCGGGGGAGACCGCCTCAGCGGGCCTGCGACGGCACGGCGATGACCGGGCAGCGGGCGTGGTGCAGAACGCCCTGGCTCACCGAGCCCAGCAGCATGCCCGCGAAGCCCCCGTGCCCCCGGGTCCCCACCACCAGACCCAGCGCGTGCGCCGACGCCTGCGTGAGCACCTGCACGGGATGTCCCACGATCAGCTCGTGCCGCAGGTCCACCTCGGGGTAGCGGGCTTGCCGGCCCGCCACCGTCTCCGAGAGCAGCCGGCGGCACTCCTGCTGCGCCGCGTGCTGGTCCAGCACCCCGAGCGGACCCGCCTGCCAGACGTACAGGGCCCGCACCCGGGCGCCCCGCAGGGCCGCTTCCTCGAAGGCGAGGTCGACCGCGGCCGCCGAGTGCGCGCTGCCGTCGACACCGACGACGTAGTGCGCGGGATCCTGGGTGACGTGCTCCGCCTCCGGTACGACGACCACCGGGCACCGCGCGTGCGCCACGAGGGGCAGGGCGATCGACGCCGAACCGAACAGCTCCTCGGCCCGGCCCAGATGCCAGGAACCCAGCACGACGGCCGTGGCGGCACGGCTCTGCTCCCGCAGCACCCACAGGGCGTCGCCCTCGGCGAGCACCGCGTCGACCTCGACCTCCGGACGGCGCGCCGTGATGAAGTCCACGACGTCCTCCAGGACCTGCTTCCCGTCGCGGTGCAGCTCCTCGTTCCAGCCCGCCCAGGACGGCGGCACCGACCGGCCCCGGTCGCCCCTGGTCGGCACGCCCTCGGCGAGCACCGGGCGCAACGGCAGCCGCCGACGAGCCGCCTCGTCCGCCGCCCAGGCGAGCGCCATCCGCCGGGTGGGGTCGGCCTCGACACCGACCACGATGGGTCCGCGGTCACCGGGCGTGGTCATGGTCGCCTCCGCTCGGCGGCTCGTGCGCGTGCGTCAGATGCCGGACAAAGGCGTCGGAGCCGGGGAAGTACAGGGTGACCCGCCCGTCCTCCGCCCAGCGGATGTCGTACGGCGGAGTGCCGTCCCGATGGTGCAGGCCGACGATCTCGCCGTCCCGGCTGATCACACCGGCCGTGGTGCCGCGGACCACGATCTCGTCACCCACCCGGGCGTGCATGGTGCTGCCGGTCGTCGGGGGGTCGTGGCCGGGAGCGGGGCGGTCGCCCCGCTCCGGCGATGCGGTCGCGGTCATCGCCCTCGCCTCCTCGCCGCGGCAAGTGCCGCCGCGATCCCATGCAAGCCTCCGCGCGAGGGCGCTGCCAGGGGCCATTGGTCCCGGGGAGCGGCCCGTCGGCCCTGCGGGGATCCGGCTCTCCAAGTCCGCGCGCACCCGTGCGGTCAGCTCCTCCAGCGCCCGGGACCGCCCGGGGCGGACCGCAGCTTCATCATCGGCCGGCCGTCGTACGCCGCGTCAGATACGGCGCGTCCGCGGCCGTGCCGACGCGGGTGCCGCCGGCGTACACATCGGTCGGGGCGCCTGCGCGCACCAGCCGGTCCACGCCGTACTCGTCGAGCCCGCCGCTCGCGACGATCCGTACGTCGGTCAGCCCGGCGGCCTCCAGCACGGCGCGGGCCCGCCGCGCCGGCGCGTCCAGGTCACCGCTGTCCAGCCGGACCGCACAGCCGGGACCCCGGTGCAGGTCGGCCGGCACCCGGGCCGCGATCCGCACGCCCGCCTCGGTGTCATAGGTGTCCACGAGGAAGGTGACCGGTCCGGGACGGCAGCGCGCGAAGGCCCGGAAGGCCTCCTCCTCGCCGGGAACGTCTCGACGTAGGAGTGCGCCATGGTGCCCGAGGCGGGGATGCCGAGGGCCGTCACTGCGAGAAGTCCACGACCGGTCGTCCGGCGGCGGCCAGCACACAGCGGCCGCCTTCGACGCTGCGGCCAGCGGTACGAGCAGCCGGCCTCCGCCCCCCGCCGGCAGCCAGCCCGCCAGCACCCGCAGATGCCACGCAGATGCCACAGCGGCGTGGCGGTCACCGCCCGCTGGGCCGCCACCCCCGCACCTCCGAAACGCCCCCTCCCGGACCGTGCCGCCTCCGGGAGAGCAGCGCCGCGCCCGGTCCCACCGGGGCCGGTCGGTCCCGGGCAGGGACCTGCGGCCCCTGACGCCGCGGGCACGGCGTCACGACGCTGGAGTCGGATCCCATGCCCCCGGGATCCCACGCTCCGGGAGGTGGACCATGCCCCGAACCGTCACCGTCGGCCTCGACGGCTCTCCCGAGAGCCGTGCCGCCGCGGAATGGGCGGCTCGCGAAGCCGAGCTGCGCGACCTGCCGTTGAAGATCGTCCATGTGTCGGAGCCCGTCACCGAACGTCTGGGCCAGGCGCCGCTGCTCGGCAGCGAGACCCACCAGCACTGGAGCGAGAGCATCCCACGCGACTCCGCGGAGGGCATCCGGCTGCGCCACCCCGGCCTCGAGGTGCTCACCGACCAGCTCACCGGGAACCCGGCCGCGGCCCTCGCCGAGGCGGCCGCCGCGTCCGAGCTGCTCGCCATGGGATCGCGCGGCCTCGGCGGGATCGGCGGCTTCATGGTCGGCTCGGTCAGCATGTCGGTCCTCGCCCACGCGGAACGCCCGGTGGTGCTGGTCCGGGCCGGCGAACAGGCCGCCGACGAGCACAAGAAGGACCCGGCCGGCGTGCCGTCCGCAGCCACCCCCTACCGGCCCGTGGTCCTCGGCCTCGACATCTCCACCCCGCACGAGAGTCTGATCGAGTTCGCCTTCGACGCCGCCGTACGCCGGGGCACCGGGCTGCGCGCCGTGCACGGCTGGGACGAGCCGCCCACCTCCTTCTACCGCTTCTACGGCGACGCCGAGCTGTACGACGAGCTCGAGCGCGGCCAGGCCACGGCCCTGAACGAGCTGCTGCGCCCCTGGCGGCAGAAGTTCCCCGACGTCGAGGTGCTCGAGGCCAGCCGGTGCGGCAGCGCCGCGCAGATACTGGTGCAGGCATGCCACGACGCCTCACTGGTCGTCGTCGGCAGGCGCGTCCGCCCCCGTCCGGTCGGCGCCCACATCGGCCACGTCGCCCACGCGGTGCTGCACCACGTCGTGGCCCCGGTGGCCGTGGTCCCGCACGAGTGACGCCACGTGACACCACAAGGTCAGGAGCCCCACCGGTTCCGGGCCGGCGCCCCCGGGCTGCCCGGCCAGGCCAGGGCGCGGGTGACGTCGGCGACCGTGAGGATGCCGACGAGGCGGCCGCCGTCGAGGACCAGGGCCCGGCGGCCCGGGCTCGACTCCAGGCGGGGCAGCAGGTCGAGCACCGGCTCGTCCGGCGCGGCCGTCACCACCTCGCCCAGCGGATGCATCACCGCACCGACCGTCGTGTACGCACGCTCCTGCGGCGCTGCCGCCTGCGCCCGCCGGACGGTGAGCAGACCGGCGACGGAGCCGTCGGAGGCGAGCACCGGGAACGCCGAGTGCCGGTACGCGCCGAACGCGCCCTCGGCCAGGAAGCCCGCCAGCGTCGCCGTCACCGGGACGGTCACAGGCGACGGGGTCATGACCCGGCTCACCGGAACCCCCTCCAGGGCTCCCCGCATCTCCGCCTGACGGGACTCGGCGGTGGCCGCGGCGACGAGGAACCAGCCGAGCAGCGCCGCCCACAGACCGGACAGGCCGCCCGCGAACAGCACGTCCGCGAAGCCGGCCAGCACCATGAACCAGCCGAGCCCGCGGCCCGCCGCCGACGCCCCGCGGGTGGCCCGCAGCCGGTCACCGGTGCGGTGCCACAGATAGGCCCGCAGCAGCCGCCCGCCGTCGAGCGGAGCGGCGGGAAGCGCGTTGAAGACGGCCAGCAGCACATTGATCGCCGCGAGCCAGGCGACCGCCTCGACCAGCAGCCCGGAGACATGCAGGGCGTCGAGGCCCACGGCCACCCCGGCCAGGACGCCACCGGCGACCAGGCTGGTGAGCGGACCCACCCCGGCGATCCGCAGCTCCGCGGCCGGCGACGGGGCCTCGCCGCGCAGCCGGGCGGCGCCGCCGAGCATCCACAGCGTGATCCCCTCGACCTCGACACCGTTGCGCCGGGCCACCACGGCGTGCGCCAGCTCGTGCGCCAGCAGCGACCCGAGGAAGACGACCGCGGTCAGCACGGCGAGCCCCCAGTACGCGGCGGGGGAGTGGCCCGGGTGGGCGGCGGGCAGCCGGCCGCGCGCCAGCGTGACCGTCACCAGGGCGACGATGACCAGGACACTCCAGTGCAGGCCGACCCGGACACCGGCGATCCGGCCGAGCGGCAGAGTCTCCTCCATGAACCTCGCCTCGCCTTTCCGGCCTGCCCACGGCCGACGGGGCCACAGCACGCCACCCTCAGCCTGCGGCGCCGTACCGGGCCGGACAAAGGCCGTACAGGCCCCTGCCGTGGGCTGTTCGGCCCCTACGGTCCTGGGCCGCGCCCACGGACCGGGGGCCAACGGCACCTTCCGGGGCCATGAGGCCCCGTGACAGGCGGGCCCCGTACGGCGACCGTGAAAGCAGGTGAGGGACACCGGAACCCGCGCCGCCGGCGCCGCCCTCCGGCCACGCGCGCGTGGATCATCCGACCCGGCCGCCCGTACGACAAGGAGGCAGCCATGGACGAGCGCACCGCGCTGCGGAACCCGGACGAGCACCCCGTCGTACGGACCCTGATGGACGCGGCACCGTACTCGGTCGGCGAGAACGAGAGCCTGCTGCTGGCCTGGGAGGTCATGGAACGCTCCCGGCAGTGCCACCTGCCCGTGGTCCGCCAGGACGGCTGCTGCGCCGGGTTGGTGGACCGCGCCGAACTCGCGGTCGCCTGCTCGGCCACCGCGACGGAACTGTCCCGGCGCAGGGTCGGGGATCTGGTCCACGCCCGGCGCACCTGTACCGTCCACCCGGACGACTCGGCCCGGCACGCGGCGGCCGTGATGGCGCAGGAGCATCTCGACGCCCTTCCGGTCACCGACCCGCACGGCCTCCTCGTCGGCCTGCTCACGGCCGGGGACTACGTGGCCTGTGCGGCCGGTCTGTCCCGGCGCACCAGGCCCCTGCCGGGGCAGCCCGCTCGCGCGTACCTGCCCGGGCTGCCGCCCGGCCGGGTGACGCGCGAGCAGGGGATCGTCATCCCGTGACGGGGATCGAGGGGCCCAACGGCCCCGGAACGGTCCCTCCCGGCCCTTCTCCCCGGGCTCCGGCCGCACCACCGTCGCAGGTGGAACCGGCGCCACGCGGGATGACCGGCACCGAGCACCGGGCCCCACCGGCACCGAGGGAGGCCGAGGAAGGAGGATCCATGGACACGGACCCCACCGCTCCCGTCGCCCCCACCGCGTCCGCCGAGGAGCTGGTGATCGACAAGGACGGCATGGCCGCGCTGGTCGACCTGCTGACCGGACGCGGGTTCACGGTGGTCGGACCCACGGTGAGGGACGGCGCGATCGTGCTGGCGGAGCTGGACTCCGCCGACCAGCTGCCCTACGGCTGGGGCGTGGAGCTGGCGGCGGGCCGCTACCGGCTGCGCGAGCGGCCGGACGGCGCCGCCTTCGCCAACGCGGCCGGCCCGCAGGCGTGGAAGCGGTTCCTGCACCCGCCGCGGATCCGGCAGTGGCAGGCCGACACCGCGGACGGCGGGATGGTCGTCACCGCCGACGAGCCCCCGGCCACCCGCTACGCCTTCCTCGGGGTGCGCCCGTGCGACCTGCGGGCCATTGCCGTCCAGGACCGGGTCCTCACCGGTGGCCGCCACCGCGACCCGGACTACACGGCGAGGCGCACCGGCGCGCTGCTGGTGGCCGTCGAGTGCACCGAGCCCGGAGCGACCTGCTTCTGCGTCTCGATGGGCACCGGACCCGCGGCCTCGCCCGGCTACGACCTCGTGCTCACCGAGGTCGTCGACGCCGCCGGCCACCGCTTCTGGCTGCGCGGCGGCAGC
Source organism: Streptomyces sp. NPDC001606 (assembly GCF_053596835.1). NCBI lineage: Bacteria > Bacillati > Actinomycetota > Actinomycetes > Kitasatosporales > Streptomycetaceae > Streptomyces > Streptomyces sp. NPDC001606. The sequence continues at coordinate 126,834 of NZ_JBSFHC010000020.1, read as the reverse complement.
GCGGAAGGCGCCGAGATCCTCGCCGAGCTGTCCGCCGGGCACCCGGTGGATCCCGCGACCCGCGACGCCGCCCGCACCGCGGTGGACGCCGCCGCGGCACACATGGGCCGCACCATGCCCGAGGCGGACCTGCGCGAACTGATGGCCGGCACGCTCGACGCGCCGCGCTGGGACGATGTCGCCGCACGCTGCCTGACCTGCGGTAACTGCACGATGGTGTGTCCGACCTGCTTCTGCACCAGCACCGAGGACGTCACCGATCTCACCGGCGACCACGCGGAACGGTGGCGGGTCTGGGACTCCTGCTTCGACCTGAACTTCTCCGAGCTGCACGGCGGACCGGTCCGCGCCTCGGCGCGCAGCCGCTACCGCCAGTGGCTGACCCACAAACTCGGCACCTGGTACGACCAGTTCGGCTCCTCGGGCTGCGTCGGCTGCGGACGCTGCATCGTGTGGTGCCCGGTCGGTATCGACATCACCGAGGAGGCCGCCGCCCTCCACGACTGGACCAGGTCGGGGGAGCCGGAGGAGCGGCCGTGACCGGCTGGGCCTCACCACCACTGCCGTACCGGGTCGCCGCCACCCGGGAGGAGACCGCGGACACCCGGTCGCTGGAGGTGACCCCCGCCGGCCCGCCGCTCGCCCCGTACGCACCCGGGCAGTTCGCGATGATGTACGCGTTCGGGGTCGGGGAGATCCCCGTCTCGGTCAGCGCGCTGCACGGTGGCCACGGCGGGCCGGTGCACACCGTGCGGGCCGTGGGCGCGGTGTCGACCGCCCTGTACCGGCTGCGCCCCGGGGACCCGGTCGGGCTGCGCGGACCGTACGGCACCGGCTGGGATCTCGGCGCGGCGGCCGGCCGGGACGTACTCCTCGTCGCCGGCGGACTGGGGCTGGCGCCGCTGCGGCCCCTGGTGCACACGGTCCTGGACCGGCCCGCCGGATACGGGCGGCTCGCGGTCCTGGTGGGCGCCCGCACACCTGGCGACCTGCTCTACCGGGAGGAGCTGGACCAGTGGCGGGCCGCCGGGGCCACGGTGGCCGTGACCGTGGACCGGCCCGCGCCCGGCTGGTCCGGTGCGGTCGGCGTGGTCACCGCGCTCCTGGACCGGCTCGGCCTCGCCGCCGACCGGGTGTGCGCGTTCGTCTGCGGGCCCGAGGTGATGATGCGGCACACCGCGCGCGACCTGACCGAGCGGGGTGTGCCGCCGTACCGGGTGCAGGTGTCGCTGGAGCGCACCATGCACTGCGGCACCGCGCTGTGCGGCCACTGCCAGCTCGGCCCGCTCCTGCTCTGCCGCGACGGCCCGGTCGTCCCCTACGACAGGCTCGGATCCCTGCTCCTGGTGAGGGAGTTGTGACCATGGACCCCGCCCAGGCCCCGGCCCCCGGTGCGGACACGTCGCCGGACGACGACCGGCGTCCGACGCTGGCCGTGTGGAAGTTCGCCTCCTGCGACGGCTGCCAGCTGACCCTGCTCGACTGCGAGGACGAACTCCTCGACCTGGCCGGCCGGGTCCGGATCGAGCACTTCCTGGAGATGTCCTCCGCCGAGGGCCCCGCCGGGGAACGTGCGCGGGCGGCCGGCCGCGGCCCCTACGACCTGTCCCTGGTCGAGGGCTCCGTCACCACGGCCGAGGACGCCGAACGGATCCGGCACGTCCGGCGCGTGTCCCGGCGCCTGGTGACCATCGGGGCCTGCGCGACCGCCGGCGGCATCCAGGCACTGCGCGACTTCGCGGACGTCGACGCGTTCCGCGCCGCCGTCTACGCCCGCCCGGAGTACATCGCCACGCTCGGCACCTCGACCCCGATCTCGGCCCATGTGCCGGTCGACTTCGAACTGCGCGGCTGCCCCGTCGACCGCCGCCAGCTCCTCGAGGTGATCACCGCCTTCCTGGCCGGACGCCGGCCGGGCATCCCGGACCACAGCGTCTGTTTCGAGTGCAAGCGCCGCGGCACCACCTGCGTGACCGTCGCCCACGGCACCCCCTGCCTCGGTCCCGTCACCCACGCGGGCTGCGGCGCGCTGTGTCCGGCGTACGGCCGCGGCTGCTACGGCTGTTTCGGCCCCAGCACCCAACCCAACCTGCGTGCCATGGTGGGACAACTGCGCCGCGACGGGATGAGCGAGCGGGACGTCGTGCGTGTCTTCCGCACCTTCAACGCTGCCGCACCGGAGTATGCCTCTGTACCCGATCTCCTGGCCGAGGGCCCGGACACCCCCGAGGCCGGGACGGACGCCCAGCACGACGCCTGACGGAAGGCCCGGATGAGCCAGAGCGGAGAACGCGTCCTACGGCTGGACGCACTGGCCCGGGTGGAGGGCGAGGCCGCGCTCCGGCTGCGCCTGCACGAGGGCCGGGTCGCCGAGGCCCAGCTGCGCATCTACGAACCCCCACGGTTCTTCGAGGCCCTGCTGGCCGGCCGGGGGCACACCGAGCCACCGGACATCACCGCCCGCATCTGCGGCATCTGCCCGGTCGCCTACCAGATGACGGCCTGTCAGGCGATCGAGAACGCCTGCGGCATCAGCGTCGACGGCCCGCTCGCCCAGCTGCGCCGCCTGCTCTACTGCGGTGAGTGGATCGAGAGCCACACCCTGCACATCCACCTTCTGCACGCACCCGACTTCCTCGGCCAGCCCGACGCCGTGGGACTCGCCCGCCTCCAGCGCTCCGCCGTGGAGCGCGGGCTGCGGCTGAAGCAGACGGGCAACGCGATCGTCGAACAGCTCGGCGGGCGCCCCGTCCACCCGGTCAACATCCGCGTCGGCGGCTTCCACCGGGTGCCGGCGCCGGGGGAGCTCCACCCGCTCGCCGAACGTCTCCGCCAGGCCCGTGAGGACGCGGTGGAGACCGTCCGCTGGGTCGCCGGCTTCGACTTCCCCGACGCCGACTGCGACCACGACCTGCTCGCCCTGCGCGACCCCGGCCGCTACGCCGTCGACTCCGGAAACCCTGCCGTGATCGCGGCACCGCAGGAGGGCGGGGCCGGGCCTGCGGTGACCGTCCGGGAGTTCCCGGTGTCCGCCTTCGAACAGCACGCCCGCGAAGACCAGGTCCCCCACTCCACCGCCCGCACCGCCGCCCTCGACGGCCGCCGCTACCTCACCGGCCCGCTCGCCCGCTACGCGGTCAGCGGGCGCTGGCTGCATCCGGTGGCGGCCGACGCCGCACGGGAGGCCGGCCTCGGCGATCCGGCGGCCGGCGCGGTGTGCCGCAACCCCTTCCGCAGCATCGCCGTCCGCGCGGTGGAGGTCGTCCATGCCGTGGAGGAGGCGCTTCGGATCATCGAGGCGTACGAACCCCCGCCCCGCCCGTCGGTCGACGTACCACCCCGCGCGGCGACCGGCACGGGCGCCACCGAGGCACCCCGGGGGCTGCTCTACCACCGCTACGCCCTCGCTGCCGACGGCACCCTCACCCAGGCCCGCATCATCGCGCCCACCGCCCAGAACCAGACGGCCATCGAGGACGACGTACGCCGGGCCGTACAGCGGCGTCTCGACCGCGCGGCCGACGCCGGGGACGAGGAGCTCACGGTCCTGTGCGAGCGGGCCGTCCGCAACCACGACCCCTGCATCTCCTGCTCCGCCCACTTCCTGCGGCTGTCGGTGGAGCGCGCATGACCGGCACGGCCGCGCCGACCCTGGTGATCGGAGTCGGCAACCCCCTGCGCCGGGACGACGGGGTGGGCCCGGCGGTGGTGGAGGCGCTGCGCGACCGGGTACCGCACGGCACCGTCCTCGTCGTCAGCGACGGCGAACCGGCCCGGCTGCTGGACCTGTGGCGGGACGCCGGTCTGGTGGTCCTGGTGGAGGCGCTGCGCACCCGGCCCGCCGCACCGGGCCGGCTGCATACCCTGTCGGCCGCCGAGGCCGCGGCCCGGCCCGGCGGTACGGCCAGCACGCACGCCCTCGGCCTCGGGGAGACGCTCGCCCTCGCCGAGGCCCTCGACCGGCTGCCGCCCAGGCTCCTCGTCCATGCCATGGAGGTGGCCGACACCGGGCTGGGCAGGGGCCTGAGCGAACCCGTCCGCGCCGCACTCCCCGAACTCGTCGAGCGCGTCGCCGCATCAGTGAGGCACGCCCGGAATCCCTGACGAGCGCGGCCGAGGCGCGCCAGGCCTGCGGGCCGGCTCATGCGGGGGCCGGAGCGGGGCACTCGTATGCCATGGGGTTCGTCGGGCGCACGGACGCGTACCAGCGCCGCCACCGCTGGGTGGGCTTCCCGCTGGCCGTGGTCTACAAGTTCTACGACGACCAGGGCACCTACCTCGCCGCCCTGCTCGCCTACTACGCCTTCGTCTCCCTCTTCCCGCTGCTGCTCATCCTGGTCTCCGTGCTCGGCACCCTGCTCAGCGGCGACCCCGGGCTGCGCCGCCATGTGTTCGACTCCGCGCTGGCCCAGTTCCCCGTCATCGGCGATGAGCTGGGCCGGAACGTGCACTCCCTGCACGGCAACGGCCTCGCCCTGGCCGTCGGTGTGGTGGGCAGTGTCTACGGCGCCCTGGGCGTGGCCCAGGCCGCGCAGTACGCGCTGAACAAGATCTGGGCCGTGCCCCGGCACGCCCGCCCCGACCCGCTCCGCTCGCGGCTGCGGGGGCTGCTGTTCCTGGTGATCCTCGGGCTCGGGCTGTGCGTGACCACGCTGCTGTCCTGGGCGGTGTCGACGGCGACGGTGTTCGGCACCCGCCCGGCGACCGGCGCCAGGTTCGGCGCCGTCGTCGCGGCGGTGGCGCTGAACACCGGGCTGCTGCTGCTCAGCCAACGGGTCCTGACCGAGCGCGAGCTGCCCCTGCGCCGGCTGGCCTGGGCGTCCTGCGGCGGCGCCTGCGCCTGGCAGGTGCTCCAGTGGGGCGGCTCGTACTACGTCAGCCATGTCCTCAAGGGAGCCACGGCGACGTACGGCATGTTCGGCATCGTCCTCGGCCTGCTGGCGTGGCTGTACCTGGGGGCGCTGATCTTCCTGATCACGGTGCAGGTGGGTGCGGTGCGGGTGCTGCGACTGTGGCCGCGCAGTCTGCTGACCCCGTTCACCGACCGGGTGCGGCTCAGCCCGGCCGACCGCCGCGCCTACCGGTCGTACGCGACCACCGAGGCCTTCAAGGGCTTCGAGAAGATCCAGGTCCGCTTCGGCCCGCCCCCGGAGCCCCCGCCCGGCGAGACGCGGAGGCCCTAGCCGGGACCTACGGTGATCAGTAGCCGACCCGGAACGTCGCGTCCTGCCGGTCGGTGGCCGAGGCGACCGGGTCGATCCGCAGCACATAGTCCGAGTGGCGGATGTAGCGGGTGGGGAAGTTGTGCGACCGGAACGACGACCAGGTCGCGTCCGCGAGGCCCGCTTCGCGGTGGAAGGTGGCGTCCGCCGCGAACGTGGACGTGCCGTCGTTGACGTCCAGCCGGAGCTGGTAGTCGTAGTGGCGCAGATAGCGGGTCGGGAAGTTGACCGACTGGAAGGAGACCCCCGAGCTGTCGGCGAGGCCCGGCACGAGCTTCCACAGGGAGTCGGTGTACGGGTCGAAGGGGTACTCGTCGATGCGGCCGGTGTAGTCGGCGTGGCGGACGTAGCGGGACGGGTGGTTGTAGGACTTGAGCCGGTTCCAGGCGGGGGAGCCCCACGCGGCCACGAGGTTGTCGTACTCGCCGGTGCTGATCGGTGTGATGCCGCAGTGCTTGGAGTTCACCGGCTGGGTGTAGGTCTTCTGGTCGAGCGGGGTCCAGGTGCCCGAGGACAGGTCGCTGCTCTGCCAGGCGTAGAACACCCCGTTGGGCGTGTAGGTGTCCCCGTACAGGTACCAGCTCCCGGACGTCTGGGACCTCACCAGGGTGGGTGCCTCGGTGCCGCCGTGCGCGACACCTGTGCTGAATTCGGTGAAGCTGCCCGGGTCGAGGCTCGTGGAGCGGGCTCCGACCAGCGTCTGGTTCTTCTTGAAGTACAGGTAGTTGACGCCGTTCACCCCGACGGCCATGTCACCGTCGATCACGTCGTAGCCGGGGTCGAAGAAGACCTGGGGCGCCGAGGCGGTGACGAAGTCGGTGGTGTAGTTCACCATGATCACGTTGTGGCCGCTGCTGTTCACCGCGGAGTAGATGAGCGCGTACCGGCCCCGGCTCGCGTCCCAGAACGCCTCGGGCGCCCAGGCGTGGGTGTTCATGTCGTGCACCTTCAGCCGGTGGTAGCCGGTGAAGGTACTCAGGTCGGGCGAGTTCCACACGTGCACGTACTGGCTGACATAGCTCCAGTCGGTGCCCTTGAGGTCGGTGGCGAGGACGACGAAGGTGCCGTCCTGCTTGCGAAGGATGAACGGATCGCGCAGACCGAGCGCCCCCTCGGTGGGGGTGACGACTGGCTTGTTCTGGTTCAGCGGCATCCAGTTCAGGGCGTCGGTGCTGACGGCCAGGTGCAGCCCGTAGTCCGTGCCGGTGCCGTTCGGCGACTCGGTGAAGTAGGCCATCGCGTAGGCGGATCCGGCGGCGTGCGCGGTTCCGGCACCCAGGCTCAGCGCGCCGCTCATGGCGAGCGGGGTTGCGGCGGCCAGGCCGAGGAAGGAGCGGCGCGAGGGGAGGGGACGGTGGGCCATACGCACTCCAGGTGACGATATATCGAACAAGGTTCGGTTAACCGGTCAGACCGTAAGACGTGACCATGTCCGCGTCAATCACTTGGAGCGGGTCTGTTGGCCGCGGAGGCCGCCCTGTCAACGGCGGAGAAGCGGGCCTTATCGCGACCGTCGGCGCGCTACGCCCGCGCCGCCAGTCGGCGTACGCCGCGTTCCGGCCGCCACGTGGCCACGAGCGCCGCCGCCAGCAGGAGTTCGGCGATGTCACCGCCGTAGTACATGATCTCCGCGCCGCCCTGTACCTCGGGGATGGGGGCCCGGATGTCGACCCAGAACCCGCCGTACATCAACTGCGCCACGACCGCGTGCACGGCGATGGCGCAGCCCAGACAGACCAGCCTGGCCCGCACCCCGGGACGGGCCGGAGCGGGGTCCGGGCCCGCGATGACATGGGCGAACAGGCAGCCCGACAGCAGGAAGTGCGCGTGCAGCAGCCAGTGACCGGCCGGATGGGCCATCGCCGTGTTGTACAGCGGTGTGCAGTACAGGACCGCGAGGCTGCCCGTGGACAGCGGCAGGGCGACGGCCGGATGGGCGAGCAGCCGCGCCGGACGGCTGTGCAGCGCCCCGGTGACCAGCCGTGCGCGGGACGCGGGCAGGGCGCGCAGCAGAAGGGTCACCGGGGCGCCCAGCACCAGGGCGAGCGGGGCGTACATGCCGATCAGCAGGTGCTGGGCCATGTGGCCGCGGAAGTCGCGGTGGGCCACTCCGGCGAGGGGCGGCAGCAGCGCCAGGGCCAGCAGGGCAAGCCCGGCGAGGAAACTGACGGTGCGCCAGCGGTGCCACCCGCGCCCGGGGTTCCGGCGCCGCGCCCGGGACGCCAGGCGCAGATAGCCGCCCGCGCACACCAGCAGGGCGAGCGACGGCAGCAGGAACTCCAGCGGACCGGTGCCGTCCATGTGCCCGGGGTGCGGGCCGTCGTGGTGCATCAGGCGGACCGCCCCGCCCGCCCCGAGTCGACGGGCTGCGGCTCGAAGGGCCGCGCGCCGCGCCGCAGGAGCAGACCGCCGGCGACCAGCAGCGCGCCGAGGGCCAGGAAGCCGAGGTCCCACCAGAGCTGGTGCGGACCGCCGTGGACATGGTGGATGCCCAGGATCTGGTGGTCCAGCAGGCCCTCGACGAGGTTGAACAGACCCCAGCCGGCCAGGATCCACCCCCACAGCACCCGCGAGCCCCACACCCGGCGCCGGCCCGTCGTCACGCGCGCGTACAGCACCCCCAGGCCGGTCAGCACCGCCAGCCAGCACACCACATGGAAGATGCCGTCCCACAGGGTGTTCATCTCCAGCCCGGACACGGTGTGCGGGTCGTAGTAGCGCACGCCGATCCGGTCGTGGTTGGTGCTGCTGAGCATGTGATGCCACTGGAGGAGCTGGTGCAGCAGGATGCCGTCGAGAAACCCGCCCAGCCCCACCCCCAGCACGATGCCGGGCAGTTGGAGACTCGGCGGCCCGGCGGTGGCCCCGGTTCCGTCCATGGTGGCGGCCATGGCGTTCCTTCCCCTCGGCATCGGCTGTCCCTCAAGGAGCTATCAGTTCCCCAGCCCCGATGCCCCCACCACAGTCGGCCATTCGCCGGACCGCAGGGCCCGCCCGGTGGAATTCGGCCAGGGCGGCAACCCGGCGCCCCGGGTCGTCGGCGAGGGCCACCGAGATGGGTGAAGGCTGTAAGAAGTTCGGTCAACAAGGTTGACTCGGCCACCCGGTGGCCGCACATTACCTATCGGTAAAACCCAGCGGTAATCCCGCGCCCCGTCCGTCCCGGCCGTCGTCCGGCGTGCGTCCCCACCCACGCCACGGCAGCCGGCACCCCCACCTGCTCGAGCCGCCGCATTCTCGCGAACCAGTGCGCCTGCGGGCACCGCCATGCCCGCACGCCCCGGTGACTCCCCGTCCCGAGAAGAGAGAGCACATGCCCATGCCCGCACTGCGCCGTGTCCTCGCCGCGACCTCCGCCGTCGTCGGAGCCCTCGCCCTCAGCCTCACCGCCGGCCCCGCCCACGCCACGGAGCCCCTGAACTACGTCGCACTCGGCGACAGTTACAGCGCCGCCTCCGGCGTCCTGCCCGTCGACCTCGGCCATCTGGTCTGCCTGCGTTCCACGGCGAACTACCCGCACGTCATCGCCGCCCGCACCGGCGCCCACCTCACCGACGTCACCTGTGGCGCTGCCCAGACCAAGGACTTCACCGCCTCGCAGTACCCCGGGGTCGCCCCGCAGGCCGACGCCGTCACCGCGGACACCGACCTGGTGACCATGACCATCGGCGGCAACGACAACAACACCTTCATCGGCGCCATCCTGGCCTGCGGCAGCCTTGGCGTCCTCAGCGGCGGCACCGGCAGCCCCTGCAAGGACACCTACGGCACCTCCTTCGACGACGCCATCGACGCCAAGACCTACCCCGCGCTCAAGAACGCCCTGCGCACCGTCGAGGCCAAGGCGCCGGACGCCCGGGTGGCGATCCTCGGCTACCCGTGGATCACGCCGGCCACCGCCGACCCGTCCTGTTACGCGAAACTGCCGGTCGCCTCCGGAGACGTGCCGTACCTGCACGCCCTCCAGGCCCACCTCAACGCCGTCGTCCAGCGCGCCGCGCAGGAGACCGGCGCCACCTTCGTGGACTTCTCCCAGGCCTCCGCGGGCCACGACGCGTGCCAGGCCGTCGGCACCCGGTGGATCGAACCGCTCCTCTTCGGCCAGAACATCGTCCCCGTCCACCCCAACGCCCTCGGCGAGCAGGGCATGGCCGAGCGCACGGCGGACGTCCTGGCCCTCGACTGACCCGGCACACCCGCGGGGGCCGGACGGCGCACCCAGACGGCGGCGGCGGTACGGCCGACGCCGTCCGCTCCCGGCCCCGGCCCGAACGGAAGGAGCCGGGGCCCACGGGTGGTCCGGCTGAAGGAACCCGCACTCAGGGTGATCCGCCGCGCAACCCGTCGTCACCAGTTACGGCCTCGCACCGGCCCCCGCCGGCGGGGCGCCGGTGGCCGCGGCGAGGTAGAGGGAGCGCGCGGCCTCGCCGAAGTAGGCACTGTAGGAGACCTGGGGCGTGTCGCCGCCAGTGTGCAGTCCGCCGATCGCCCCGATCACCGCCCAGCCGCCGGGCCACGGCACGAGCATCGGGCCGCCGCTGGTCCCGCCGACGAACCCGTCGCAGGCGATCCGCGGGAACACCCCCGGCTCGGCCGGGTCGTCACTGACCCACCTGGTGGTCCGGCTCCAGCACTCCAGCGGCCTCTCGGCGCCCGCCGGGTAGCCGATCATCCGCACCGGCACATGGCGGTAACCCGTCCCGGTGAGCAACTGCACAGCACCGACCGCGTCCTGCACCAGGGTTCCGTCCTGGTTGGGCTCGGTGACCGCGAAGGCCAGGTCGTACGCGGCGCCCGCGTGCTCGCCCAGGTCGTAGTACTCCTGCGGGACATAGACCCCGCCGGTGCGCACCGGGAAGATGCCGAAGGGCTTGAGGCCGTCGTGGTACTGCGGGACGAAGGCGAGGCGGCGGCGCGGGGCCGTACCGGAGTAGCCCTTCAGGCAGTGCCCCGCGCTGAGGACCAGGTCGTGGCCGGGGCTGCGGACGACGGAGCCGCTGCACGTACGGCCGGTCCCGGTGGCGTCCGTCCAGAAGAAGGTGCCGGCCTGCGGGATCCCCTCGAAGCTCCGGCTCGGCGGGATGTACTCGCCCGGCTGGGGCCCGTCCACGGCGGGCGCGGCGGCGGAGACCTCCGTGTCGGTGCCTTTCAGCATGTCGGCGGGCAGGGCGGCGGCCATGCGGTCGGGGGTCCAGTACGCGTCGAGGCGTACGGCGTCCGGGTCGGGGTCGGCCGGAGCACCGCCGGAGGTCGCCGCCAGGGCGGGTCCGGCACAGGCCAGAAGAGCTGCCGCGCACACGGCGGCGTACCGCAGGACGCTGGTTCCGGGCACCATCAGTTCCCCTCACCGCAGACACACAGGACGCTCACCATAGGCCCGCCGCCGCTCCGGCGGCAGTGCGCGCCACGGCTTTCGGCCTCGCGGCGGCGGGCTGGGCCGCGCAGGGGATTCTGGAAGATCTCTTACCGCTGCCTGCACGGTTGCGCTCCGTCCGGTGCGTACGGTTGCCCTGAGGGGCGGTCAGGCGCCCCTGAACGGCTGCGATGAGGTGTGGAGGAGCGGATGACGACCAGTCGCCGCGCAGTGCTGGCTGCGATGACGGGCAGCGTGCTCGCCGGCTGTGCGGGGCCCTCCGGGCCGCACGGCGACGGGGCCGCCGCTCCCTCCGCCGCGTCGCCCACGTCCGGCACCCGTGCCCCGCACGCCCCGGCCGCCGCCCCCTCGGCACCGGCCCCCGCCGCCCTTCCCGCCGTCACCCGTACGGAGATCGTGGCCCGGTACCGGCACCGCACACCGCACTCCTGGGGCTTCGACGCTCCCGGAGTGGTGCACTCCCTGCCGGGCGCGCGCCGCGAGATCGCGCTGACCTTCGACGCCTGCGGCGGCCCGGGCGGCGGCGACTACGACCAGGATCTGATCGACTTCCTGCGCGAGCGGCGCATCCCGGCGACGCTGTTCCTCAACTCCCGCTGGATCGACGAGAACCCGGCCGTCTTCCACCGGCTGGCGGCCGAGCCGCAGTTCGAGATCGCCAACCACGGCACGCGGCACCGCCCGCTGTCCGTCTCCGGCCGTTCCGCCTACGGCATCCCCGGGACCGCAAACGTCGGCGAGGTGTACGACGAGATCGCCGGCAACCGGGCCAAGCTCACCCGGCTGCTGGGCGCGCCCCCGCGCTTCTTCCGGTCGGGCACCGCCTACTGCGACGACGTCGCCGCACGGGTCGTCGGCGATCTGGGTGAACGTTTCGCCAGCTTCTCCGTCAACGGCGACGGCGGCGCCACCTTCACCGCCGAGCAGGTCCACTCCACGGTCGCCGCCGCGCCGGCCGGTTCGATCGTGCTGTGCCACATGAACCACCCCGAAGGCGGTACCGCCCAGGGCATCGCGACCGCCGTGCCGCACCTGCTGTCCCGCGGCCACACCTTCGTCCGCCTCTCGGACGCCCTGCCGGTCCGGCGGCGGTGAGCGGCCAACCGCTCCCCGCCCGCCGCGACCGGTCGCTCAGGAGACGAGGGGCGCCTCGTCCAGTTCCGTCAGCCGTACGGTGCACAGCCCGCCGCGCTCCGCCTTCACATCCGTCACCTTCAGCTGCGTACCCGGCAGCAGCAGGAACTCCTCCTCACCCGTGAACGCGGAGAAGTCGCGGATGCCCACCGCCCGGGACGGGACCACCTCGAAGAGCGTCCGCTTGCCCCGGCTCCCCAGGAACGACCGCGCCACATGGAGCTGGGAGGTGCAGGAGGACACACCCCACCAGGTCACCGTCCGGCCGAGCGGGTACTGTCCCCGCAGGTCCAGTGCCACACCGCGCCACAACGGCTCGGTACGAGCGGGCAGTTCCGACACCGCAGCGAACAGCAGCCGCAGATAGGCCAGATACGGTACGACCCTGCTGCGGTCCGGGGCACGCAGGATCGCGTTGATCTCCCGGTAGAACGCGGACTCGCAGGTGTAGAGGTACAGGGCGGCGATCGCGTCGGCGGACAGCCCCTTGCCGGCCGGGTCGTCCGAGCGCCGCTTGCCGAACTCGTGCGACAGCCCGATGTGCCGGTCGAGACCCGGCAGCAGCGCGGCGACCGGCGCGACCGCGTCCCGGAACTCCATGAGCGGGGTGTCGAACACCCCGGTGATCTCGGGGAGGGCGAGCCCCTCGTCCTTGACGCTAGCGAGCCGCTCCAGATACAGCTGGTGCAGCTCCATGGTGGACGCGATGAACGCGCCCATGCGCTCCGCGACCCCGCCGTCCGTCCCGTCGGCCTCCGCCGCGGCCGCGTCCCACCCCGTGCTCGGCAGCCAGTCGATCCCCTCGGCGCCCAGCGAGGCGAGGGCGTCGTTCACCATGGCGAAGTGTTCGCCGTCGCAGAAGATGTCACCCTGCGCCGCCGGGTTGCAGTGGTCGATGTGCCGGACCTCGACCTCGGGATACTTCTTCTGTAGCTCGAGGACGACCTTCTTCAGGCTGCGGGCGTGCGCCCCCCACCAGGCGAACACCACACCCCGGTCCTCGGGGTCGGCGTCCTGCTTGGCCTTGAGGATCTCCTCGACGATCCGCTCCGCGACCGGTCGCCAGAAAGCGGTGTGCGGGTCGGCGCCCCGCGGCCCGTCACTGCTGGCGGTCAGCGCCGCGTTCAGCAGCAGCACGCCCTGGGTGAGCATCGCCTGGAACCACTCCGGCGGCTGCACGGTGTCCTGCTTCTTCAACAGCGCGCGGATGTCGGCGATCGGGGTCTTCTTGGGTATGCCGTACTTCCACATCGCCGCCGCCTTGATGATGCAGCGGATGCTGACGACCCTGCCGAACTGGCTGTCCTTCCAGTCGTGGAAGGTGTTGTCGAACATGGCGATGCCGGTGGCGCTCTCCGGCCGCGGGTAGGGGTTCTGGCCGAAGACGACGACCTTCCACTTGTGCGGCGGGTTGGGCTTGAGCGCCTGGAAGGTCAGTTCGCGAACGGGAACGACATCCTGCCCCCGGTGGGGACCGATGAACGAGGCCGCGTCCGGCTGCGCCTCGATGACCGGCTTGAGCAGCGGAAGCCACGGTTCACCGCCGCCCTGGAACAGCTCGGTGAGGGCCAGCGGGTCGTTCGGGTCGGGCTGGGCGGGCGTGTTGGCAGCGCTCATCGCGAAAAAGGCTCCGAAGTGTCGAACCGTACGGACAGGGATGCGACGGGAACGAGGGCGGTCCCGCCCGGTCTGCTTCGATCTCCGCGCCGTGCTCGGGAGAGATGAGGGCGGAGGAAGTCGAGCGACGTCCTGGCGGACCGGTGACGCACACGTCCTCGGCGCCAAAACCACGGGCTCGGTCGGCGGAAATCTGGCGGCAGGCTAGCACGGGGCGCCGGGCGCGCAACCGTGACTGTGCGTCACACGCCCCTGCTCGAAGGGGCGTTGTCAGTGCGGCACGGTAGCGTCGTGATCAGTGGACGAGCCGTGTCCCGAGGGGAGTGCATCATGACCGAGAACCGCGCGCAGTCACCGCTGAGGGTGGTACTGACCGACATCAACACCCGTGTGGTGGAGGCCTGGCGGGCGGCGTTCGCCGACATGCCCGAGATCGAGATCCGCAAGGGCTCGATCCTCACCGAGAAGGCCGACGCCTGGGTCACCCCGACCAACTCCAGGGGCCGGATGGACGGCGGTGTCGACGCGGCCATCAAGCGGCACCTCGGAGCGGGCATCCAGCTGCGCGTGCAGCGGGCGATCCGCGACCGCTTCGCCGGCAGCCTCCCGGTGGGCAGCGCCGTGTGCGTCCCGTCCGGCGCGGTCAACCCGAGGTTCCTGATCTCGACGCCGACCATGGAACAGTCGTCACAGAACGTCAGCGAGACCCTGAACGTGGCCCTGGCCTGCGCCGCCGCGTTCCAGGCGATCCACCGGCAGAACGCCGAGGCGCCGGGCAGTATCGCCTCGGTCGCCCTGGTGGGCATGGGCGCCCAGACCGGCCGGGTCCCCGCCCGCGTGTGCGCCAACCTGATGTGGACGGGCTACACGCTCTTCCAGGACTACTCCTTCGCGGACTACGACGACCTGCGCAGCACGATCGTCGCTCAGCTCGACGACCTCGAGAACGCCCCGGAGGAGCAGCGGGTGCGCATAGCCACCCCCACCCGCCCCACTTCCCGCCGCTGACCGGCCCGGCGTCCGTCCCGGTGCGGGGCGCCGTCAGCCCGTGCCCGCAGCGGCGCCGTGCCGGTGCAGCACCGCGACCACCTCGTCATCACCGACCTGGTCGAAGTCGTCGTACCACAGGCCGACCGCCCGGAAGCCCGACGGCTGACGGAGACAGAGCAGGTCATCGGCGTCCGCCCGCAGCTCCGCCGCCGCCTCGGGCGCGCAGACGGGGACCGCGAGGACCAGCCGGGCCGGCTTCCGGCTCCGCAGATGGCGCAGGGCGGCACGCGCCGTGACACCGGTGGCGAGGCCGTCGTCGACGAGGATCACGGTCCGGCCCTCGATCCGGGGCCGGGGCCGCTCACCGCGGTAGCGCGTCTCGCGACGGTGCAGCTCCGCCCGCTCCCGCGCCACATCGGGGGCGAGCCGCTCCTCGCTCAGGCCGAGCATCTCCAGTGCCCGCGCGTCGAACAGCGGCGGATCGTCGGCGACGAGCGCACCGATGCCGGTCTCCCGGCGGCCGGGGATGCCGATCTTCCGGGCCACGAGCACATCGAGCGGTGCCCCGAGCGCCCGGGCGACCTCCGCGGCCACCGGGACACCGCCCCGGGGCAGCGCGAGGACGAGAGGATCGACGAGACCACTGTCGGCCGACCACTCCACCAGCCGGGCGGCCAGCTCCCGGCCCGCGTGGCGACGGTCCTGGAAGCGCATGACCGCTCACCTGCTCTCCGCGTACGACTGAGCCGGACCGACGGTGTCATCCGACCGGTGCCCTGTCCGGGGTTTCCTGCCGTACGACACCCAAACGGCTTCGCCCCCGGTACGGCAGCGGGCCCCTTGAAGCCACCGCCCCCCGATCGTCGGCGACCCCGGCATCCATGGATCCGCAGCCGATCGGTGGGTACGCGGTGGGGGGACACCCGGGTCGTCAGGACCCGCATGATCGGCAGGCGTGGAAGGTTGAGGCCGATGATCTCCGACATGGTTCTGGTGCACACCAGCGATGCCACGCTCTCCGGTGACCTCGTCGTACCGGCACCGGCACGGGCCGTGGTGCTCTTCGCACATGGTAGCGGCAGCTGCCGGCACAGCTCACGCAACCGGATGGTCGCGGCGGAACTGCGCACCGCCGGGTTCGGCACGCTGCTGATGGACCTGCTCAGCGAACGGGAGGAGCGGCACGACGCGGTCACCGCCGAGCACCGCTTCGACATCCCGTTCCTCGCCCGACGGCTCGTGGGGGCGATCGACTGGCTGAACACCCAGCCCGACGCCCGTGGCCTGCCGGTCGTCCTGTTCGGCGCCAGCACGGGCGCCGCCGCTGCACTGGTGGCCGCGGCCGAGCGCCCCGAGCGCGTGCTCACCGTGGTGTCGCGCGGCGGCCGGCCCGATCTCGCGGGCGACGCCCTGGAACAGGTGACATCACCGGTCCTGCTGATCGTCGGCGGCCAGGACCAGCAGGTCTTGGAACTGAACGAGGAAGCGGCCCGCCGGCTGTCGGCCCCGCACGCCCTCCACGTCATCCCGGGCGCCGCCCATCTGTTCGAGGAGCCCGGCGCGCTGGAACAGGTCGCCGAGACGGCCCGGCAGTGGTGCGACGAGCGCGTCCGCTCCGCCCGCAAGGCCCAGGAGACGGCGCCTACCCGTGCTGGTCAGCGCCGGTAGAGCGCCACCAGGGTGCCACTGGCCAGCTGGTGCTTCTCCACGGCCTGGTGCACCTGTTCGGCGCTGGGCTGGTCCGGAAGGACACACGGTTCCGCGAGCGCGTAGATGCGGAAGAAGTACCGGTGCGCGTCGTCCCCGGGCGGTGGGTGCGGACCGCCCCAGCCTCGCTCGCCGAAGCCGTTGACGAGTTCCGTGCCGCCCGGCGGGCTCTTTCCCGCTTCCGTGCCCCCGCTGCGAGGGTCGATACCGACCACCGCCCAGTGCACGAAGGTGCCCGAGGGTGCATCGGGGTCCTCGCACAGCAGCACCAGCTCGGTCGCCCCGTCCGGAACACCGCTCCACGCCAGGGGCGGGGAAACGTTCTCGCCCTCGAAGGCATACCGGCGCTCCAGCACGGCGTGGTCGTTGAACGCGCTACTGATGAGTTCGATGTCGGCCATGGGAGCTGGGTACCCGGGTGCGCCCCGGCATACCGCGGAGCGCGGATCCGCCGGGACCTACCCGGTTCAGCTCGCCCACGCCACGAGCCGCTCGCTCTGCTGCCGCAGCTGCTTCAGGGAGAGTTTCTCCAGCTGGCGGACGCGTTCCCGGGGCAGCCCCACCTGGTCGGCGACCTCTTGCAGGGTGCGCTGCCGGCCGTCGTGCAGGCCGTACCGCAGGCTGAGGATCAGCGCCTCGCGCGCCGCCAGCGTGTCGATGGCCCCCCTGAGCTCCTCGGCGAGCGCCTGGAACTCGGCGACCTCGGGAGCCTGGAGGACGTCACGGTCGGGGATGAGATCTCCGACGACCGTGTCCCCGCTGTCGTCCACCGGCGTGTCCAGGCTGACGGCCTCCCGTCCGACCCGGCGCAGCCAGCCGACCTTGTCCGCGGCGAAGCCGCTCTCGCGGGCCACCTCCTCCACGCTCGGCTCCCGGCCGAGCCGTAGCTGGAGTGCGCGTTCGATCTTGCCGAGCTTCTGCAACTGCTCCACGACATGGACCGGCAGCCGTACCGTGCGGGCGTGCGTCGCGACGCCGCGTTCGATGGCCTGCCGGATCCACCAGGTCGCATAGGTGGAGAACTTGAAGCCCTTGGTGTGGTCGAACTTCTCCACGGCCCTGATCAGGCCCAGGTTGCCCTCCTGGATGACGTCGAGCAGGGGCAGCCCGCGATGGGCGTGGCGCTTCGCCATCGACACCACGAGACGCAGATTGGCGCGCACCATATGGTCCTTCGCCGCCTGCCCGTCCCGTACGGCGTCCTCCAGCTCCTGCCGTCTCACCGGCGTCAGCGTCAGGGTGCCGGCCTCCGCCTCCGCCAGCTCCTCCAGGGCGTGCACCCCGGCCTCGATGCGTTGAGCCAGCCGGACCTCGCCGGCGGCGTCGAGCAGCGGCGTGCCCGCTATCTGCCTCAGGTACTGCCCCAGCAGGTCCGGCTCCCCGTCGGGCTCGGGCGCGGTGCTGAGCCGCCTCCCGGCCCGGGGCCGGCCACCGGCCTGTGCGGAACCCATCAGCCTACTCCTCGCGGGAGCCATCGTCACGTTCCTCTTCTTCTCGCGTCCCGGAGGTCTCGGGTACCCGGGCGGCCGAGGGCCAACCCGGCGCCCCTCCCGCACCCGCAACGGAGCCCGACGGGGTCGGTGCCCCCTGCGCTGCCCCGCCCGACGGAACCGGCCCACGCTCCACGGCCACCCCCGTGACACCCGGCAAGAAGAGCGGCCAACTCGCCACGCTCACCCCGACCGAGACGCCCGCCACTGCCCCGCCTTCGGGGAGCCTCCGGGCCCGGAGCAATCCCGCGATCGGGTGACGCCCCCCTGTGCGAGTGATCGAACACCGCGTCCCGGCCGCATCCGCCAGGCGCCCCAAGGGCTGCGCCCACCCATCGAACCTTCGCTCGACACTTCGCCCCGCGCGGGCCGTAACGCCGTGCCCAGCAGGGGAGTTGTTGAGTCGCCCGACCGGACGACCACCGCAGGAGGAACCCATGAATCCCGTGCCCGCCCTCACCCCCGTGCTCCCCGCCTTCGAACACCGGGTCCAGACCCCTGCGCCCCTGCGGCCCCACCCGGTGCACGGCGTTGACGCCGCCCGTGCCATCACCGTGGACCTCTCATGCCCGGACCAGAGGTGGGGTGCATGACTCTCGTACAACCGATCCCGGCCCCCGTACTGATGTGGACGCAGCGCACCCTCGGCCCGGTGCAGGACGCGCACGATGTCCCCCATGACCGCCCCACCTCCCGGGTGTGGCAGCTGACCGGCGCGACCGGGCGCGCCTACCTGAAGCTCACGCCGAGCCCCGGAGCCTTCGCCCGGGAGACCCGCGCCCTGCGGGAAGTCGCCCCCGGCATGGACCACATGGACGCCACCGGCGAGGTCCGCCGCATCGCCGACAGCGGCGCGGACCACCTCGACCGGGCCGGGGACCTGCTCGTTCCCGGGCGGCAACGGACCGTACGGGAGCACGCCGCCGAACTCACCCGCCTCGGACCGCTGCCCGCCGGATACGTCCACGGCGACTACCAGGAACGCAACCGGCTGCTGGCCCGCCATCCCGCGGGCACTGTGTTCGTAGCGGTGGACTTCGCCCGCGGCCGCCCGCACGCCGCCGTCGCCGACTTCGCCCCCCTCGCCCGTGACCCCTGGGCCGACCGCCCCGACCTGCGCAACGCGTTCTTCGAGGGCTACGGCCGTACCCCCACGGCCGCCGAGGAGCCGGCGCTGCGCTGCCTCTCCGCCCTCGACGCCGTAGGCGTCGTCGCCCGGGGCGTGCCGAACGGGGACCGCGAGGTGGCCGTACGCGGACGGGCCACAGCGGCCCGGCTGGAGGCGCGCACCGCATGAGCACGACGCATCTGAACCACGTCATGGTGTTGCTCCAGCGCGACGACGGACGCGTCCTCGCCGTACGGCACAACGCGGGCTCCACGACCTGCCCCCACCAGGTCACGGTGATCGGCGGCAAGCCGGCGACGGGCGAGTTCCTGGACGAGGGAGCGCTGCGCGAAGCGGCTGAGGAGGCCGGTGTCCGCGTCGCCCGCAGGGACCTGGAGTTCTGCCAGACGGTGCACTACCTGGGCGCCGATGGCAGGCCGGTGATCGCCGTGGTGTTCACCGCGCAGCGGTGGCTGGGCGAACCCCGCAACGCCGCACCGCACCAACACGACGGCATCCTGTGGATCGACCCCGGCCGGCCGCCCTCGGACTGCCACCCCGTCACCCGGCAGATCCTGGCCGACTTCACGGCCGGGCGCCTCTACGCCAACATCACCGCACCCGCGACCGGAGGTGGCGCATGAGCGGACCGACCGTACCCCCGCAGAAGCGGGCCCAGCACACCGCCGCCCCCGGCCGGGCCCAGGTACCGCCGCCTCCGCCCGCGGAGATCACGTACACCGGGCAGTACTCGGTGAACCCGATGGCCGGAGCGTCGCTGCGCCGGCTGTGCGGCCGTATCCCCTCGGTGCTCTGGCGGATCGCCCGGATGTCCTGGGCCGTCGACCGGGCGGCCGTCGTCCTGCTGCTGGTCTGCCTGGTCACCGTCGGCCTGGCCGCGGCCGGCCAGCTCGCCGCCACCTCCCGCGCGATGGGGCCCCTGCTGAGCGGCGGCAGCGTACCGGCGCGGCTGCACGCGGCACTGCCCGCGGTGATCGTCGTCGCCTGCATGGCCGCCCTGGTGCGTGCCGCGGGAGCCCTGTCGGTCTACGGGGAACGGCGGCTCACCCCGAGACTCACCACCGAGGCGGACACCACACTGGTCGAGGCGGTCTGCCGGGTGGAGGCCGCCACCTACAGCCAGGACGGCTTCCACGACCGCCAGGAGGCCGCGGAGATGGGGGTGATGCGCACCCTGGTGATGGTCGGCGACGCACAGCAGCTGCTGTCCTCCCTGATCAAGATGGTCACGGCGTGCGGAGTGCTGTCGGTGCTCGACCCGCTGCTGCTGCCGTTCCTGCTGCTGGCCGTGCTCCCCACCGGGATCGGCGCCGTCCTCACGGCCCGGGTGGACCACGAGATCCACTACGCGAACATCTCCGACCGCAACGTCCGCGGCATGATGCGCTGGTGGGCCACCAGCGCCAAGTTCGCCGACGAGGTCCGCGCCAACTCGATGACCGGCTACCTGCTGTACTGGTACCGGGCGCTGGCGCAGCGCGCCGACGCCCGTACCCTCGGCGCGGCCCCGCGGATCCTGCGGATCTCCCTGGCCTCCGCGGCCTGCGGAGGGGTGTTCCTGGTGAGCACGTGGGCGGCGCTGTACTGGCTGGCCGCCGGCGGCCGCATCCCCCTGGCGATCGCCGCGACCGCGGTCGTCGCCGTACAGACCACCCTCGGTGCGCTCACCCAGCTGGTGCGGAGCGCCGCCTATGTCTTCCACACCAGTCTCTATCTCGGAGACATGGCCGACTTCTTCGAGGAGGCCGCCCGACAGGCGCCCAACCGGGGCGAGTCGGTGATGCGGGCGCCCGTCGAGGAGGTCCGCCTGGAACAGGTGAGCTACCGCTATCCCGGCAAGGACAGAGCAGCCGTCGACGGGCTGTCGCTGTCCCTGCGGCGCGGCCAGATCCTGGCCCTGGTCGGCACCAACGGCTCCGGCAAGACCACCCTCACCCGTCTGCTCGCCGGCATCCTCCTGCCCGACAAGGGCCGGGTGACCTGGAACGGAACGGATCTCTCCGGTGTCGACCCGGACTCCGTGTGGCAGTTGACCGGCCTGGTGCCGCAGTACTTCGCGCAGTGGCCGCTGCGGCTCCGAGAGAACATCACCCTCGGCCAGCCCCGCACGGAGGACGACGATCCGGTCTGGCAGGCGGTCGACGCCGTCGGCCTGCGCAAGGCGGTCGAGGACCTGCCCGACGGACTCGACACGCTGCTGGCCCGGGAGATCTTCAGCGGGGTGGAGCTGTCCGGCGGGCAGTGGCAGCGGGTGGCCTGCGCCCGGGGCCTGTACCGGCTGCCGGAGCTGCTGATCCTGGACGAGCCCACCTCCCAGGTGGACCCGCAGGGCGAACACCGCATGTTCGAGACGCTCAAGTCGATGGCCGCGGACCGCATCACGATCGTCGTGACGCACCGACTGGAGAACACGAAGATCGCCGACCACATCATCGTGATGGAGGAGGGCCGGATCACCGAACAGGGCCGCTACGACGACCTGGCGGCCGCCAACGGCACCTTCGCCCGTCTCCTGGAACTCTCCCGGGACCGCTGAGACAGGGGTGCCGCCCGGCCGCGGGCGGCACCCGCCTTCTTCCGGCCCCCGACGAGGGTCACTTTTCCGTCACAAGTTGTTCACTTCAAGGGTCTACCCGCATAGATGCCCCGGTGTTGTCATGTCAGTGACACTCCGGTCGTCCGTCGGAGTGCGTCCACTCCACCGGGAGTCCCCATGTCCCGCATACGTCAACTCGCCGTGGCCGCTTCGTCCTTGGCGCTGGCCGCCGGCGGTCTCGTGCTCACCAGTGGCAGCGCCCACGCGGCCAGCTGCTCGCAGTCCTACCTGCCGCTCCAGGACCCCACCTGTCAGCCCGGCGCCCTCAACTCGGCCGTCACGCAGTCCACGATCCACTCCACGATCTGCGTCTCCGGCTACAGCACCTCGATCCGTCCGTCCACCAGCTACACCAACGCCCTGAAGGTGAAGCAGATCGCCGAGTACGGCTACAGCGACACCAACACCGCGGACTACGAGGAGGACCACCTCATCCCCCTGTCGCTGGGCGGCAACCCGACCAGCCCGCAGAACCTGTGGCCCGAACCCCGCTACGACACGGGAAGCTCCAGCGCCACCGACAAGGACACCGTGGAGTACAAGCTCTACAAGGCGGTCTGTGCAGGAACGATCCAGCTGGCTCCCGCGCAGAAGGCGATCGCCACCGACTGGACGACGGCGCTCGAGGCCGTAGGCCTGAACTGACCCGCGCACGACCCCGCTCCCGCTGAACCGTTACTGCACGGCGGGAGCGGGGGAGGGGCGCCGGAACGCGTGACGGCGCGTCCTGGGCTTCCGGGGCGTCCGGAGCTCCGTAAACCAGTCGCCCAGGAGCGCGCGACTGAACGACGATACGGCCATGACCGCCGATCCCCTGCTGCACCGTGCCCGGCGCCTATGGACCGAACTCGCTGCGGAGCCCGTCGAGTTCCCCTCCTCGCCGCACACGGCCAACGTCGTGGTCTCTCCTGCCTCGCGGCTGTGTCCGCCGCTGTGGACCGGGATCGTGGTCCTCGGCGGAGGCGGCATCATCACCGCGCCGAGCGAGCGGGCCGCCCAGCTGATGGCGGGCGTCTCAGAGAAGCTGTCAGGGGCGGAGCTCGTCGACGCGGACCGACTGCGCGAGGTGTTGACCGTTCTCGACGTTCTCGACGTCCTCGGTCCCGCGTCCCTCTTCTATCTCGACAGCGCCGACTTTCTGCCGTTGCGAGGCGATGCCTCGGCCGTGAAGGCGGTGGCCGACGGCGGTGAGCCGGCTGGGCTCCTGGCCCGCGCCGGCGAAGAGGACGCCGACGAGAGCGGTTTGGAGGACATCACCTCTCCCGCCTTCGTCTTCTGTGAAGGTGACGAGGTGGTCGCCGCGGCCGGCTATCGGGTCTGGCCGCAGTCGGTGGCCCATCTGAGCGTGCTCGTCGCGCCGGGGCACCGAGGACGAGGACTGGCGCGGGCCGTGGCGTCCACGGCGGTGGCGCACGCCCTTGACGCCGGGTTGCTTCCGCAGTGGAGAGCACGGGTGCATTCCTCGAAGCGTGTGGCGCGTGCGCTGGGCTTCCAGGAACTGGGTTTCCAACTCAGCGTACGGCTGCCGGCCGCTTGATACTCTTCCCCATCATGCGAGCCCTCTTCCCAGGATCCTTCGACCCGGTCACTCAAGGGCACCAGGACGTACTGCGGCGCGCTGCCGGCCTGTTCGACGAAGTCGTCGTGTGCGTGATGTTCAACGCGAACAAGACCGGCCGCTTCCCCATCGCGGAACGACTGGACCGGCTCCGCGCGGCAGCAGCCGACCTGAGCAATGTCACGGTCGACTCCCACACCGGCGGCCTGCTGGTCGACTACTGCCGCCGAGCCGGAATCGACGTGGTCATCCGCGGCGTCCGTGGCGTGCGCGACCTGGACTACGAGATGCCGATGGCCCGCATGAACCACGAACTGGCGGGAGTGGAGACGTTCTTCATCGCTGCCGACCCTGCCCTGGCCCACATATCCTCCACCCTCGTCACCACGATGAGCCACCAGGACCCTGCCCAACCGGTCGTTTCGGAGTGAGGTTCCGAGTCGTCTCAAGCAGATGATGCCGGTGGGCGAGCTGGAGGGATGGAAGGTGGAAGGCTGGGCCAGACCCCCGTCCTGGCCCAGCCCCGAAGGCGCCGGCAAGCCGTCACCTCGCTGTACCCCGTTCGTCCCGGAACGACCGGTCAGTAGGCGTTGTCCACCCACCAGGACTGGTAGCCGTCGTTCTTCGAAGGGTCGTTGCACGGGTATCCGCGGACGCCGTACTCGGATTCGTCGAGGCAGTTCCAGGGGGCGTTGATACCGTTGCGGACCACCTGGATGTTCACACCGTAGCTGGTGGTGAACAGTTCCAGCGCCCACTTCTGGTAGCCGTTGGTGAAGCTGGGGGCGTTGCAGTCATAGGTGCGCAGGCCGAAATCGGAGGACCAGTCGAGACAGCGGCCGGTGTTGACGTTCTTGAGCTGACCGTAGCCGGACGACCAGTTGATGACGCGCCAACGCTGCCAGCCACCGTCCACACTGTTCTGGTTGCACTCATAGGTGCGCAGACCGAAGTCGTCGGAGTCGTCGAGACAGCCGCCCGACCAGTGTGAGCCGAGGACGTAGTCGTGTCCGATCTGCCACCCGTAGGCGGTGCTGCCGTCGGCGTGAGCAGCGGTGACGCTGCCGCCCAGCGACAGGGCGAGGGCCGCGGCTGTCATGGCGAGGGCGCGTCGGATCTTCCGCATGGGGGGTCTCCTCAGCAGAACGGTGGGATGTCACGACGGCGATGGCGGCGGAGCATCAGCTCGCTCCGGGGATGGGCCGCCTGACGGCTCGAAGGCTTCGAGGTGCTTCCAGGAAAGCCCTGTCGTCCGTACCGAGCGAATGATTCGATGGTTTTCGAATGCACTGGCGTTGGGGGGTGTTCGTGATACGTATCAACCTCGGCGTCCACGGCTTGGGCGGCGTCAGGTTCGCCGCGTCACCGTTGGACCCGGCCAAGGACCTGCTCTTCGGCCTCCGCAACGCACCCGAGAGGCTCGGCGCGCGCTGGGTGTCCAGGGCCAGGGAGGCGTTGGTCCAGCAGCGACTGGGGCTTCTGGCGATCGTGGGCGGGGGCGGCCCGCTCGGTTACGCCCCCGACTTCCTCAGACCCGAGCCGGAGGGTCTCGACATGACTCTCGACGCCGCCCTGCACCAGGTGGCCCGCACCCCTGCTGAACGAATCCGTTACGAACTGTCCGCGGCCATCGGCGGCCACTCCTGGGGCTCCGGACCGGCATGTCGGCCACCCCGGCTCCTCCTGCGGGCTCTCGAACAGGGCGAGGACCTCCTCGCCCAGCGGTTGACCGAGGAGATGGCGCGCTTCTGGCGCTCGGCGCTCGCGCCTTCCTGGCCCGCCGTCCGGGCCCGATTGGAGGCCGACGTCGCCGCGCGGGCCTCCGCGATCGCGCTGCACGGACTCGCGGAGACGCTCAACCATCTGGCCCCCAACCTGGAATGGCGCGATGGCGCACTGGTCGTTCACCTGCGACCCGGCAGCCGCCACCGCCTCGCCCTGGACGCGGAGACCGCGGTCCTGGTCCCCAGTGCGTTCACCGACCGGGCCGTGTTCTGCGCTGCGGAACCCCCAGGCGCCCCCGCACCACGGAATCCGCTGATCATCTACCCGGCCGCCCAGGCCGACCGCCTCGCACCGGCGGGAGCGCACCAACTCATCGGCGCGACGCGCACCACCATCCTGGCCCAGCTGAGCCAGCCCCGTTCGAGCACGGAAATCGCTCAACGCCTGTACCTCAGCCCGGCGACCGTTTCCTACCACCTACAGATCCTGCACCGAGCCGGGCTCGTCAGCCGTACCCGGTATTCCCGCCGTGTCCTGTACCAGCGGGTGTGACGTCCAGATCGTCTGTGTCGACCAGCGCGCCCCGAGGCGGCAACGCAGGTGCCACCTCGGCTACGAGCCGTCGGACAAGGACCGACAGGACATGGTCCGGCTGCACGCCCGCACAGGAGTCGCGTTCCGGCGCCACAGGTGCAGCCCGACCGTGACCGCCAGGCGCCCAGCGGGGCGAGGCCGCGCACCTGGGCCAGGGGCAGGTCACGCAGGCAGTCGCCGGGCGAGCAGAGCGGCGGTGAACAGGGCGAAGGCGGCCAGGAGCCGCTGATCGGGGAAGAGCAGCCGGGCGGTTACCGCGCCGAAGAGAGCGAAGTCCGGACCGGTGGCGGCGTCCGGGATCACGGAGCCGAGCAGGGCTCCGGTGATCCCACTGCCCGCCCAGTACACGTGCAGGTGGACCTGCACCCACATGACGCGCCGGCCCGGCCATGAAGGGGCCCGTTCCCCCGTGGCCAGCGCGTACGCCTCGTCGCGCAGGGCCAAAGTGCCGTACGCCCTGGAGAGGCGGCGGGGGATGATCAGCGGGAACTCGAAACGATCCCCGGAGTCGAGACCCTTCCTCACCGAGAAGCTCAGCGGCCTGCCCGCCGTCCTGCGCCTGAAATTCCACCTCACGATGAAGAAGATCAAGAACAGCCGCTGAGCCCGGCCGAGACCGCATGGATCGAGCCACCACCCCCCCATTCCGGCCACTACCCTGACGTGGTGTTTTACAGTGGCAGCCATCAGTTCCGGCAACAGGACCTGTGAGGTATTCGCGATCATGCCCACTGAAACGCATGAGTTTCAGGTGGAGGCCCGTCAGCTGCTCCAGCTGATGATCCACTCGGTCTACTCCGACAAGGACGTCTTCCTCCGAGAACTCGTCTCCAACGCCTCCGACGCACTGGACAAGCTGCGCCTCGAGAAACTGCGGGACGACACCCTCGACGCCGACGTGTCCGACCTGCACATCGAGATCGACGCCGACAGCGACGCCCGTACCCTCACGGTGCGGGACAACGGCATCGGGATGTCGTACGACGAGGTCGGGCAGCTCATCGGTACGATCGCCAACTCGGGCACCGCCAAGTTCCTCCAGGAGCTGCGGGAGGCCAAGGACCCGGCCGGAGCCGAGGGGCTCATCGGCCAGTTCGGCGTTGGCTTCTACTCCGGCTTCATGGTCGCGGACGAGATGACGCTGGTGACCCGGCGCGCCGGCGAGACGCACGGCACCCGCTGGACGTCGCGGGGCGAGGGCACCTACACCCTCGAGGCGGTCGACGACGCCCCCCAGGGCACCTCGGTGACGCTGCACCTCAAGCCGGCCGACCCGGAGAACCAGCTCCACGACTACACCTCCCCGTGGAAGATCCGGGAGATCGTCAAACGCTACTCGGACTTCATCACCTGGCCCATCCGCATGCTCCCCGCCGGGGCCGCCGGCACCGGCGAGAGCGACGAGGCGCCGGAGCCCGAGACGCTCAACTCCATGAAGGCACTGTGGGCGCGGCCGCGTGACCAGGTGTCCGACGAGGAGTACCACGAGCTGTACAAGCACCTCGCCCACGACTGGCGCGACCCCCTGGAGACGGTCCGGCTCCAGGCGGAGGGCACCTTCGAGTACCAGGCTCTGCTCTTCCTGCCCGCCCACGCCCCCCACGACCTGTTCACCGGGGACGTCAAGCGCGGCCTGCAACTCTACGTCAAGCGCGTCCTGATCATGGACGACTGCGAGGCGCTGCTGCCGCCGTACCTCCGCTTCGTCAAGGGCGTCGTAGACGCGGCCGACCTCTCGCTCAACGTGTCCCGCGAGATCCTCCAGCAGGACCGCCGGATCGAGATGATGCGCCGGCGGCTGACCAAGAAGGTCCTCTCCACGGTCAAGGAGATCAGGACCAAGGACCAGGACCGCTACACCACCCTCTGGCGGGAGTTCGGCGCCGTCCTGAAGGAGGGCCTGGTCACCGACCCGGAGAACCGCGACGCGGTCCTCGCCGTCGCCTCCTTCGCCAGCACCCACCACGACACCGAGCCGACCACGCTCGAACAGTACGTGGCCCGGATGAAGGACGGACAGGAGGACATCTACTACCTGGCCGGCGAGTCCCGGCAGAGCATCGAGAACTCCCCGCACATGGAGGCGTTCCGGGACCGGGGCATCGAGGTGCTGCTGCTGACCGACCCCGTCGACGAGGTGTGGACCGACGCCGTCGGCGAGTACGAGGGCAAGAAGCTGCGGTCCATCGCCAAGGGCCACATCGACCTCGATGCCGCGGGCGAGGACACTCCCGAGGAGGAGCGGGAGAAGCAGACCGCCGAGTACGCCGACCTGCTCGCCTGGATGAAGGAGCAGCTCGAGGAGGACGTCAAGGAGGTCCGTCTGACCTCCCGGCTGACCGTCTCCCCGGCGTGTCTGGTGTCCGACACCCAGGACCTCACCCCGGCCCTGGAGAACATGTACCGGGCGATGGGCCGCGAGGTTCCCCGCGCCAAGCGGATCCTGGAACTCAACCCCGGCCACCAGCTGGTGAAGGCCCTCAACCAGGCACACAGCGAGCGCGAGGACCGTACCGACCTCGGCGAGATGGCCGAGCTCCTCTACGGCCTGGCGGTGCTCGCGGAGGGCGGCCAGCCGAAGGACCCGGCCCGTTTCGTGAAGCTGATGACGACCCGCTTGGAACGGGCTCTGTAGATCCGCCCCCACCACACCCACCACCGGCCGCCGACCCCAAGTCGGCGGCCGTGATCATCTGCTCCCGGGCCTGACAGACGCGCCGGGGACGAGGGCGGTGCGGTCGAAGGGGCCGCCGTGTGAGGCGGCGTACGCGACGGCGTCGTTGACGGCATCGAGGCCGAACGACCGGACGTGTTCGGGAGCGAGATCCAGCGCGCCGGAGGCGAGGATCCGGATGATGCCGACGTTCGCCGCCCGCGGGTACATCCACTGGCCGCGCACGGTGGCCGAGTTGCGCATGAGCCATGGATACGGGAGGGCGAGGGCGTCGCCGCCGAGCATGCCGACGCCGCCCATGAGGACGACACGACCGTACTCGCGCACGGTCATGGCCGCCGTACGCACCGCGGAGGTGGGGGCGCTCGGCGGGAGCAGATCGATCACCATGTCGATCGGGCCGCCGCCCGCCGCGGACATCGCCGCTCGGTCGACGGCCTCGTCCCCGGTCAGCGGCACCGGGCGCACCCGCGGGCCGAACCGGTCGGCGAGCAGGTCGAGCGCCGCCTGGTTGCGGCCCGGCGCGATGACGCGGCCGGCGCCCATCGCGAGCGCCACCGCGACCGCACTGCTGCCCAGGTTGCCGGTGGCCCCGCTGACGAGCAGCGTCTCACCCGCCGCGAGCCCGCCTGCCAGCAGCCCGCCGTAGGAGATGGTGTGCACGGTGAGTGCGGCCCAGCGGGCCGGGTCGTCCCCGGCGGCGGGCGGCAGCGGGAAGACGTTCTCCGTGGGGACCCGCATGAGGTCGGCGAACGCCCCGTCGTGCAGGTGCCGGGCCAGCCGCGCGCCACCATCGCCGCGGGAACTCCAGCCCTGAAGCGTGATGTCGGGGGTGAGGGCGTCGTCCCGCGAGCGCACCGTGCAGTCGCACCACACCAGGTCCCCGGGGCGCAGCCGGGTGGCGTCCGGACCGACGTGGACGATCCGTCCCACGGCGCCGACCCCGGGTACGACAGGAGGGACCAGGGGGTAGTTCCGCTCGCCGGCGAAGACCTCGGCCGCGTACGGGGGGACGCAGGCAGCCAGTACCTCGACCACCGCCTCACCCCCGCCGGCCTCCGGGTCGGGCATCTCCCGCACCGTGAGCGGTGCGCCGAACCGCGTCAGTACTGCTGCTCGCACGCGATGACCTCCATGTTCTCCGGGCTCGTCGACCTCGACACTAGGAGCCCGCCGGACATGCGGAAAGCGACGATCAAGCATGGGTGGTATGCGTATGACGCATGGACATCTCCAGTACGCATCTGCGGGTCCTCCAGCAGATCGCGGAATCCGGCAGCTTCACCGCGGCAGCCACCAGGCTCGGCTACACGCAGTCCGCGGTCTCACGACAGGCCGTCTCCCTCGAACGGAGCGCGGGCACCACCTTGTTCGACCGCCGCCCCGACGGGGTCCGGCTCACCCCCGCGGGCCTGACCCTGCTGCGCCACGCCCGCACGATCCTGGAGTGCCTCGCGGCGGCCGAGTCCGACCTCACCGGCACCGGCCCACGGACCGACCCGGTGCGGCTCGGACTGTTCCTGAGCGCGGGCGCCGTCATCCTGCCCGCAGCGCTCACCCACCTCGCGGCCACCGGCCCGCACATCACGGTCACGACGACCGAGGGCACCACGCCCACCCTGGTCCGCGCGCTGCGGGCGGGCTCGATCGACCTCGCCGTGCTGACATCCCGCCCACCCCACCGGCCCTTGGACGGCGAGTCGCCACGCCTGCACGTCGAGACCGTCCTGGACACCGAACTGGTGCTGGCGACGCCATCGACCGGGAAGTTCGCAGGCCGCACCACGGTGCACGTCGACGAACTGGTCGACGCCGCCTGGATCGCCACCCCGTCGTCGCACTCCGAGCCACTGCTCGGCGTCTGGCCCGGCCTGCCAGGCCGGCCGCGGATCGTCCACCGCGCACGCGACTGGCTGACCAAACTCCAGCTGGTCGCGGGCGGCTTCGGGGTGACGACGGTGCCGTCCCGGCTCTCGCCCGTGCTGCCGCCGGGGGTGAGCCTGGTGCACGTCGAAGGCGCGCCGTCCGAGATCCGCCGCGTTCTCGTGGCGCGCCTCCCCGGCCGCCCCACCCCCGCGATCACGGCCGTCACCCGGGCGATCACCTCGGCCGTCTGACCGGCCCCCGGAGACGGGCGGAGGCGGGCGGTTACTCGACGGCCGGGTCCTCCTGGGTACGCTGTAGGGCCTTCCGCACGGCCTGCTCCAGCTGGCCGCGGCCGACTTCGGTGGCTTCGGCGTAGGAGGTGATGGCTTCCTGCACCCTGTCGGACGCCTCGCGCCAGCGGCGCAACTGGGCGTCGTAATCGTCGCCGGTCAGGCCCGCGAGTTTCGCGCGCTCTTCCTCTGCGAGTCGTTCCAGCCTGATCAGCTCATCGGGGACCTCTGCCACAGACATGGATCCTAGAGGGCGGGCGTGCTCAGCCGGCGATCTCACTCATCGGCCGATCGGGTACGGCCGTCGTGGGCATCGCGGCTCCGGGCGATCGGCCGGTGGCACTGGAACCCGCAGGGGGCGGCAGCGTCGCGGAGGTCACCGTCGGGCAGGGCACGCGACGCGGAGACCGGCAGCTGTGTCGACCACCTACTCGAGGAAGGCCGGACTGCCCCAGTCGAGCAGGGTGGGATCGCGGAAGTCGTCCAGGGCCTCGGCGATCTGGGCGCCGAGGCCCCGGTCGCCGAGCCGGCGCGCGAGCTCGGGCCAGGGGTCCTGGAGCCCCCGCAGGGCCTCCGCAAAGGCCTGCGCGAACTCCGATCCGTCGGCCAGTTCGCAGGCCAGGAGGGCGCCGAAGACGACGGCAGCTCCTCCGGGGACCGGCCACAGGTGCCCGATGACGGCCTGCCGGGGGCCGGCGACGGAACGGGCCAGCCCGTGGTCGTCGTAAGGTCCCTGGGCATTGGCTGCGGCGCTGTCGCAGGTGTTGAGAACGAGCAGGCGTCGCCCCGCCGTGGACGGCAGGGGAGCGGCTGCCAGGTCCTCCAGCGGCACCTGCTCGGTGGCGGTCAGCACGATCGCGGAGTGGTCGGGATCCAGCAGCGGGTGCCGTCCGTGCGCGGCCACCCACAGCACGTCGTAGTCGTCGCGCTGGTACGAGGCCAGGAAGTGGGCGCAGGTCACCTCGTCGCCGTCCACGACATCGCAGCGGATCCCCGCGTAGGAGAAGACCGTCTTCAGTACCTCCGCCTCCGCGCGGGCGAAGGGAGCGTCCCCGCACCACAGTTGCACCGCCGCGACGGAGCGGTCCGGCAGCGGTTGGCGCAGACTGACCGCCAGCGGAAGCACCGGACCGCTCCGGCGTGCCAGCAGCGCCTGGACCGGTGTCAACGCGGGCAGCGTCGACACGAACGCCTCGGCCTTCTCGCTGCCCGCGTATTCCGCCAGGTCGGCCACGTCGAGGTAGGCGAGCAGTGCGTCCTCCAACTCGCCTGCAAAGGCGAAGGACTTGCGGCCGGTCGCGGGAGTCGTCAGCGCCGTGTCAGCCAGACCTGTCGTGACCAGGCTCTGACCGAGGGCTGCGTTCATCGCCGCGGTCAGTCGCACCAGCGCGGCGTTGTCCCCGGAGCTGGGAGCCGTCTGCGGCCGGTACCAGGCACGACCGCCTCCGGCAGCGAGCACGATGCACCGTCCGCTGCGCCGCTCTCCCGGCCCGACGCCGTACCAGACCGACAACCACTGCATCAGACGCTCGACGTCGCCTGCCTGGAGCAGCGAGTGCACCAGCGGCCCGGACATGGACCACACCGTGCCCCGGTCCCGCGATCGCTGCGCCGCGTCCTCCTCCTGCTCGACGAGGCCGACCACCGTCTCCAGCCGGGACAGGACCGTGGGAAAGAACGCGGTCAGTTCGGCAGCGCCCATCCGCACCGCCGTGTTCGTGCTCAATGCCAGCACGGTGTACGGGTTCAGGGTAAGGCGGCCGAGAGCCCATTGGGCGATCCGGTCCGGCCGCAGGTAGGTGATCGACGGCTGCTCACCGGACAGCAGTACGGCGATGGCACCCGCCAGGGGATGGCCGGGACGCGCATACAGCAGCTCCTCCAAGGCGTGCCCCAGTTCACGGGCGTCGTCGCGCTGCTCCTGCCGGACCAGGTACTTCACCAGATGCACGGCCGCCTCCACCACGAACACGTCGCCCCTCGCGAGCAGGGCCCGGCACAGGCCGAGGACGGGTTGGCACAGCTGCCGGGCCAGTTCCTCGGCCGTCTGAGCGGTGGTGTTCAGGTGGAACAGGATCGGGGCCAGCATGATCAAGGCAGACTGGACCAGCGCAGTCCATGTGTCGCTTCGAAGGGCACGGTCCAACGGCGCCAGGTCGATGTCGGCGGTGCCGGCTTCCCGGGTGACGGGCGCGCCGAACGCGCTGTGCAGCCACCGCCACATCTCCAGCGGCTGCGCGTGCTCGAACGCGCGCCGCGCCGGAACCCAGCACGTCAGCATGGCCAGCGCGACACAGGCCGGCTCGGGCACGGCAGGGCCGGCAGCCCGCAGCCGCTGGACATCACTCAACACGCCGAGAGTGAACTGCTCCAGCAGGCGAGGGGAATCCGACAGCCGGTGCTGCTGCTCGCGCAGTATCTGCGCAACGGCCAGGACGGTGGGCGGATCGCCGAGGTGCCCGGACAGCTCTGCCCCAGCCGGCACATGCGCGGCCACGGAGGGAAACAGCTCGCGAAGCCGCATCAGCCCTCCCACCGCCCCCTGCTGCCCATGCCATGGCAGCCCGTCGACCTCTCCATGGCCTGGCCCAGGCACATTCCCCGCATCCTCTCACGCCTGCCCGTCCCTCCCGCAGACGGCGGTACCGCACCCTGTGACCCCGCTCGCAACCCGACGGCCCCCGTGTGCTCGGATGAGGCAGGCGCAACAACGGCAGAGGGAGAAAACGATGGGCAAAACCCTGATCATCTGCACGTCGGTGTCGCACGGAAACACGCGCAGGATCGCCGAGGCCATGGGCGAGGTACTGGGAGCACCCGTGGTGGAGCCGGAAGAGGCCCACAGCCTGGAGGAGTACGACCTCGTCGGCTTCGGCTCGGGAATCTTCCTCCAGAAGTTCCACCCGCGTCTGCGCGAGTTCGCCGCCGCGCTTCCCCAGGGGCGGGGACGGGCGTTCGTGTTCGCGACAAGCGGTCTGCCCTCGCCTCGCTTCGGCCCGATGGTGCGACTGCTGGAAGACAAGGGCTTGGCGGTGGAAGACACCTTCTCCTGCCGCGGCTTCGACACCTGGGCCCCGTTCAAACTGGTCGGAGGCATCCGCAAGGGGCGACCTGACCACACGGATCTCGCGGCGGCACGCGCATTCGCCGAGAAGCTGAGGCGCACCGTCTAGGACGTGTCCGGCCCGCTCGCCCGGGGTCGATGATGCGCCGCCCGCACCATGGGCGGCGACCCGCATCCGACCGTTCAACGGGGAATGAAGTCCTCCGGGGATCCGATGCAGATTCGATGCGAGTTGCCGATCCGGCGGGGCGGGCGGAGCGTGGCCGTGAGGCAGGGAGCCACCGGACAAGGAGCAGGCCACATGACCGCACTGGCTGTCACCGAAGCCGCACCCGCGCCCATGGCGGACCCGGAGACCGAGCTGGCCTCGCGTTTCGCGGCGGGGGACGAGGACGTCATGGAGGCGGTCTACCGCCGCTGGGGTCCCCTGGTCCTGTCGCTGGCGCGGCAGTCGCTGGGGGACGGTGCGGAAGCCGAGGACGTCACCCAGACGGTGTTCCTCGCCGCCTGGCGGGGCCGCCACGGCTACCTTCCGGGCCGTGGGCCGCTGCCCGCCTGGCTCGTGGGCATCGCACGGCGCAAGATCGCCGACGCGTTGTCCGCCCGCACCCGGCGTGCCGACGTCGCCACGGCGGCGGCGCGTGCATCGGCCTGTGTCCCGGACCCGTCGTACGCGCAGGACGCGGTCCTGAACCGTGTGGACGTCACCCGCGAGCTGCGGCGCCTGCCCGAGGCCCAGCGGCGGGTGCTCTGCCTGGCCTTCTACGGCGACCTGACGCAGACCCAGATCGCCGACGTCACCGGATGGCCGCTGGGTACGGTCAAGAGCCACGCCCGGCGCGGTCTCCTGCGCCTCGGCCGGAGCCTGACGGTCGAGCCGGGGGAGCGGGCACACTGACCGAATGGCTCGCGGGTGCGGCTCCCCTCCGGCTCGCCGCAGACCGTGAACTCGCCGGCGACCGTGAAGAGGGGAACACTTGACCGCCGTGAACTCCGCCCAGCAGCCTTCCGCCCAGCAGCCCGCCGTGCCGGGCGATGCCGGTCTGAGCACCGGAGTACTGGCCCGCCGCCTCGGCGTGTCGCCCATGACCCTGCGCTCCTGGGACCGACGCTACGGCATCGGACCGACCGTACGCACCGAGGGCGGCCACCGCCGCTGGACGGCGGCGGACGTGCTGACGGTCGAGGAGATGTGCCGGCTGACGGCGACCGGCATCCCGCCCGCCGACGCGGCCCGCGCCGCCCGTACGGCCACCGCCGCCCCGTCCGTCCCGGCCGAAGCCGCCGCTCCCGCGCCCCCACCACCTGCGGGGCGATCACGGGCCGCCGGCGCGCTGCCGCTCGGTGACGTCCGTCAGGAGTGCCGCGGCCTGGCCCGCGCCGCCGTACGGCTGGACGCCCCCGCGCTCGACGAGCAGCTCACCGCCGCCGTCGAGCGCCACGGCCTCGTCGTCGCCTGGCAGGAGGTGATGGTGCCCACCCTGCACGCAGTAGGACGCCGCTGGGCCTCCTCCGGTGACCGGTACGTGGAGGTGGAGCACCTGCTGTCCTGGCATGTCTCCACCGCGCTGCGCCGCAGCGCGCCGCCCGCCGTCCCCGCGGCCTCCGCCGCGGCCGGCTGCCTCCTGCTGGCCTGCGCCCCCGGCGAACAGCACACCCTGCCCCTGGAAGCGCTGCACGCGGCGCTCGCCCGGGAGGGCCTGCCGGTGCGGATGCTGGGCGCCGCGGTGCCCGCCGAGGCGCTGGACGCGGCGGTACGCCGGCTCGGCCCGGCCGCGGTCGTGCTGTGGGCCCAGGCGAGCGCGAGTGCAGACCCGGCCCTGGCCCGCCATGTCGCCGCGCTCCGCTGGGGCATGAAGGGGACCCGGCGGGGTCCGGCGGTGCTGCTGGGCGGACCCGGCTGGAGCCCCTCCCGGCCCGCCGGCGTTCTCAGGCCGGCCGGGCTGGCGCAGGCGGTGGAGGCGCTGCGCGCCCTGTCCAGCAGGGGGTGAGCGGACGGCCACCGCGAGCGGACCGACACGGGAGGTTCAGGATCGCCCTCGGGCCCGCTTGAAGCGTTCCAGACCCTCGGCCAGGGACACCACCGGCTCGGGGTAACCGGTCCTGGATCGCTCCCGCGGGGGGAGTTTCCACGGCTCGTGCACGGTGGCCCCCGGTACGTCCGCGAGTTCCTCCACCCAGCGCCGTACATACGCTCCGCCCGGGTCGTACCGCTTGCCCTGGACGACGGGGTTCAGCACCCGGTTGGGCCGGGTGTCGGTGCCGGTGCCCGCCACCCACTGCCAGTTCAGCTGGTTGTTCGCCACGTCGCCGTCGACGAGCAGGCCGAGGAAGTGCCGGGCCCCGACCCGCCAGTCGACGTACAGCGTCTTGGTGAGGAAACTCGCCGTCAGCAGCCGGCCCCGGTTGTGCATCCAGCCCTCCTGGCGCAGCTGTCGCATCGCCGCGTCCACCATCGGGTAGCCGGTACGGCCCTCCCGCCACGCCTCGGCATCCGCCTCCGCCGTCCTGCCGGCGCGCCACCGGTCGCGGCGCGTGCGGTAGTCGTGCGCGGCGGCGTCGGGGCGTGCGGCGAGCACCTGGCGGTTGAAGTCGCGCCAGGCGATCTGCCGTACGAACGCCTCCGCCCCCGCCCCGCCGGCCCTGCGCGCCCGGTGCACCACCTCGACCGGGGACAGGGTGCCGAAGTGCAGATGGGGGGAGAGCCGGGAGGTGGCGTCGCCCGCCAGGTCGTCGTGCCGTTCCTCGTAGCCGGCCACGCCGGAGCGCAGCCACGCGGTGAGGCTGCGCCGCCCCACCGTCTCGCCGCCCGCGCACAGTCCGGGGGACACGCCGCTCACCTCGCCGCGCTCCGGCAGCGCGGCCGAACCCACCTCCTCCGGCACGCTGATCCTGCGCGGCGCGTCCAGCACGTCCCGCAGGCCGTGTTCGGTCCAGCGCCGGTAGTACGGCGTGAACACCGCGAAGTGGCCGGAGGAGGCCGGCGTCACCGCCCCCGGGGCCACGGCGGTGCTCACCGTGTCGTGTACGTACAGGCGCCGCCCGTCGGCCTCCAGCGCCCGGCGCAGCCGCCGTTCGCGGGCCTGCGCGAAGGCGCTCACGTCGGCGGCCATGTGCACCTCGTCGGCGTCCGTCTCAGCGGCCACCCGGCACACCTGCGCGACGGTGTCGCCCTCGCGCAGCACCAGCCGGCCGCCCCGCTCCCGCAGCCGGGCGTCGAGGTCCCGCAGGCAGTCGGCGAGGAACGCGAGCCGGTTCGGCGCGGCGAACTCCGCTGCGTCGACGGCCGGGTCCCGCACGAACAGCGGTACCACCCGGCCTCCTCCCTGCACTGCGGCGTGCAGCGGCGGGTGGTCGGACAGGCGCAGATCACAGGTGAACACGACGACCGAGGTCTGCATGGGGGCTCACTTCCGCTTCCGATGAGGTGACTCTCGGATGGTTTCGCCTCGTCGGCCGGTGGCGGATGCGGCGGGCCGCCGACGGCCCCGTTCGGGTGCGTGCGCATCCGCGGGGGCGGCCCGCGGGGAAGTGTCCGGGAAGACGCCGGGTTGCCGGTTCCGTGGGGGAAACGCCGCTTGAGGAACGAGGAGAGGTGGTGGCCGTGCCGGGTGGATCGGTGGCCGCGGACGTCGTCGTGGTGGGTGCCGGGGTCGCCGGGCTCGCGTGTGCCCACGACCTGGCCGTCGCCGGGCTGGACGTCACGGTGCTGGAGGCGGACGACGCGGTCGGCGGACGGATGCGCACCGACCGGGTGGACGGGTTCACGGTGGACCGCGGCTTCCAGGTCGTCAACCCGGCCTACCCGCAACTGCGCCGCCGGGTGCCCGCCCGGTTCGTCGACCCGCGCCCCTTCCTGCCGGGCGTCCTGGTGCACATCGGCGACCGGCGCGTGCTGCTCGCCGACCCGCGCCGCCGCCCCGACACGGTGGCCGCGCTGCTGAGTGGGCGGCTCGCCCGGCCACGCGACCTGGCGGCGCTGGCCGTGCTCGGCGCCCGCGACGGTCTGGGCCCGGCCCGCGCGCTCAGACACGCGCCCGAGCGCACGACCCGGGCGGCCCTGGCCGACGCGGGCTTCTCCGAGCCGTTCGTGGAGGGCTTCTTCCGGCCGTTCCTCTCCGGGGTGTTCCTGGAGGACGCTCTGGAGACCTCCAGCCGGATGTTCCACCTCGTATGGCGCAGCATGCTGCGGGGCGCGCTGTTCCTGCCGGCCTTCGGAGTGCAGTCCGTCCCGCGCGCCCTGGCCGCGGCCCTGCCCGAGGGGACTGTACGGCTCGGGACTCCCGCGTCACAGCTGGTCGGCCGGGGCGTGCTGACAGCGGACGGCACGGAGCTGCCGGCGCGCGCCGTCGTCGTGGCGACCGGTGCCGGAGCAGCCGCACGGCTGCTACCCGGCCTGGACGTTCCGGCCCACCGCACGGTGACCACCTACTACCACGTCGCCCCGGCCTCCCCGTCGGGGCTGCCCGTCCTGCTGGTCGACACCCGCCGCCGGGTGCTCAACACCTGTGTCCTCAGCGATGTCGCGCCCGAGTACGCGCCGCGCGGCAGCGCCCTCGTCGCCACCTCGGTGCTGGGCGGCGACACCGGGCCGGTACGGACGGCCGTGGTCGCCGCCCTGTCCGAGATGTACCGCACGGACGCCACCGCCTGGGAGCTGCTGACCGCGCGTACCGTCGAGGACGCGCTGCCCGCCATGCCGCCGCCGTGGCCGCTGACCCGGTCCTGCCGCACCGGGCCGGGGCACTACGTCTGCGGCGATCACCGCGGCACGGGCTCCGTCCAGGGCGCCCTCGCCAGCGGCTCGCGAGCGGCGCGGGAGGTGCTGGAGGACCTCCGGGGAGACTGAGCAGCGCTCTGGCCGTGCGTGGACCCGGCCAGGGATCACGTGTCCAGTAGTCCGCAGTCCGCGCGGCCGACGGCGGTGTCAGGGCGGGGGGCCTCCTTGCGGCGACCCATAGCCCGTACCACTCCTCGTGGGGGCGGTCCGGCTCGCGCAGCGCAGCGTCCCGGCACGCGGCGATGCGCTCGGTAGCAACCTCCCCGTCAGCGGGCGCTGTTCGCCGGGGCGGGGGTCAGGTCGGCGGCGGGCGTGCCGGGGGTGGTCGGGCGCAGGACTCCGGCGGTCGCGGCAGTGGCGGCGCACATCAAGGTGAGCAGCAGGAAGGCGTGGTTGAGGGCGGTGACGTGGGTGAGCCAGCCGATGACGGCGGGGCCGGCGAGCATGCCGAGGTAGCCGAGTGCGGCGACGCGGGAGACGTTGGCTCCTGCGGCGGCGGGGCCGGCGTGGCCGGCGGCGCTGAGCAGCTGGGGAACGCAGCCGGACAGGCCGAGGCCGAACAGCGCCCATCCTGCAAAGGCCGCCCACACCCAGGGGGCCAGGGCGGCGACGCTGATGCCGACGGCCGCGGTGAGCGCACCGTAGCGCAGGACCGCCATCGAGCCGTAGCGGGTCACGATCCGGTCGGCGAGCAGGCGGCCGCTGGTCATCGCGGCGGCGTAGGTGCCGTACGCGCATGCCGCGGTGCTCGCGGGCGTGCCGAGGACGTCCTTGAGGTGCAGGGCGCTCCAGTCGTTGGCCGCGCCTTCGCACAGCATGACCATCAGCGCGAGGACGGCGAAGATCCGGATCCGGCGGCGGACGTTGCCGGTGCCGCCGGCCGCAGGGGCTTTGGCGGTGCCGCTTCCGGCGTTGTCCGTTTCGGCGGGCGGTGTGGTGGCGGGCAGCAGGCTGCGGGCGGACAGCAGGGCGGTGGCGAGGCCCGCGGTGCCGAGGAGAGCGAGGGTGGCGGCCGGGCCGAGGCCGGCAGCGGTGGCCGCGGCGGCGGCCAGGGCGGCGATCACTCCGCCGACGGAGAAGGTGGCGTGGAAGCCGGACATGACCGGCCGCCCGTAGGCCTTCTCCACGTGGACGGCGTGGGCGTTCATGCTCACGTCCAGGCAGCCGTTGGTGAACCCGAAGACCACCAGCGCGACGGCCAGCGTCCACGGGTTCGGCGCGAGACCGGGCAGCACCAGCGACCCGGCGCACAGGGCCCCGGACGCGGGGACGACGACGCGGGCGCCGAGGCGGTCGGTGATGCGGCCGGCAGCCTGCATGCCGGCGAAGGCACCGAGGCCGAGCAGCACGAGCAGGGCGCCGAGGGTGGCGTGACTGATGCCTACGCGGGCCTCGATGGCGGGGATGTGGACGACCCATGCGCCCATGAGGGTGCCGCACAGGACGAAGTAGACGTAGGTCGCCACGCGGGCGGCCCGGAGGGAGGGCTTCATACCCTCGACCATAACGAACATATTCAATGTTCGAAACTCGGCTAACGAACATCGTTGTTGTGCGTTTACTGGATGGGGTTCAATCTCGGTATGAACACCGCGGAGCGTCACACCCTGATCGCCGAGACCGTCCGGGACGCCGGCAGCGCGACCGTCCTCGAACTCGCCGAACTCACCGCCGCCTCCGAGATGACCATCCGGCGGGACCTCGACACCCTGGCAGCCCAGGGCATCCTGGAACGCTTCCGCGGCGGTGCCCGCACCCTGCTCCTGCGTGGCGAGGAGCCGCCGTTCGCGCTGCGCGCCCGCGAGGCCGTCGACGCCAAGCGCCGAATCGCCGCCGCCGTCTCCGCGCTGATCACCGACGGCGAAACCGTGCTCCTCGACAGCGGAACGACCTGCCTGGAGGTGGCCCGTCTGCTGCGCGAACGCCCCGTGACCGTGATGCCGCTGTCCCTGCCCGCCGTGCACGTCTTCGGGGACACCCCCGGACCGGCCACCCTCCTCGTCCCCGGTGGCCGCCCTCGCGCCGCCGAAGGCGCTCTCACCGGCCCCCTGGCCCTCGCCTCGATCTCCGCCCTGCGCTTCGACACCGCCGTCCTCGGCTGCTGCGGCCTCGGCGCCACCGACGGTCTGACCGCCTACGACCTCGACGACGCCACCATCAAGAAGGCCGCCATGGCCGCCGCCCGCCGTACGATCGTGGCCGCCGACAGCGGCAAACTCGGCCGCACCGCCTTCGCTCACGTCGGCCCCGTACGACTCCTGCACACCCTCGTCACCGACACCGGCGCCTCCGCCGAGCAACTCACCGCCCTCGAAGCGGCAGGCACCACGGTCACCACCGTCTGACGACAGCCCCGGGCAGGGGGCGGCTTCCGGGCGGGCACTCATCTGCTGCCGGCACCTCTCCGGCAGGCATGACGACGATCCGCCGTCACGGCATTTCCAGGCTGAGATGACCGGTTGCCGGTGCTCGATGAACAGCGGCCACCTGCTGGAGCTCAGTCCGCCTGGCGACAGCCGGGCCTCAGTGTCCGGCGAGGGTGTCGAACCAGGTGCGGATGAGGGGGTAGGAGACCAACGCCGAGCCGTTGTGGTCGGCGGCGCCCGCGTCCATCACCGGCGCGTCGACCCCGGCAGCCGCCAACTGGGCTTTGCAGCTGAGGGTGTTGGTGGGTGTCACATCCCGGTCGCCGTCCGCGTCGTAGAGCCGGACCGGTACATGCGGGGCCCACTGGCAGACGCTGTCCGCCACCCGGAACATCTGCGCCAACTTGCCGGTCGGATGACGGAGTTGCCGCAGGAAGGCGGGGGTGAACAGCTGCCGCAGGCTGTCCGGGAGGGCGGCGGCCACCTGCGGGTCGGTGTGCTCGCCGTCGAACAGGTCGGTCACGGTGCGGTCGTAGGGCGCCTGGAAGGCCTCGGAGGGCGAGCCGTAGAGCCGGTGCAGCCGGTTCCACGCGACCACCATGTCCGAGGCGTAGAACGTGGCATGTGCGCCGAGAAGTCGGCCGTCGAGGGCGGCCGGCAGCTCGCTGCCCGTCAGGTCGTACGGTCCGCTCACCGGGGCCAGTGCGGTCAGCCGGTACCCGGGGACCTGCCCGTGCTGCAACGCCCGCCCGATGCTCATTGCGGCCGCCCCACCCTCGGAGAAGCCGGTCACCAGCACCCTGCCGTCGGCGCGCATGCCGTGCCGGGCCTCGACCTCCCGGGCGGCGACCAGCAGGTCGGTCGAGGCCGTGGTCTCCGAGGGCGCGTCCAGGTACGGGTGGGTGCCGGGCCCGACTCCCAGCCCGAGGTAGTCCGGTGCCACCGCGGCGAAGCCGTCCCCGGCGAACATCACAGCCGCCGCGCGGTTGGGCCCGTCCGCCACTGACGGAGCCTCACCTCGGTAGGCCATGGTGCCGTGCGCGTACTCGACGGTGGTCAGTGCGCGCGGCCCCGGATCACGCGGGAGTGCCACGAGCCCGCTCGCGGTGGTGGGCAGCCCCGCAGGGGTGACGGTCCGGTAGACCACGCGCTCCAGCTCGACCCCGCCCCGTTCGGCCGGGGTGACGAAGCCGGCGTCCCGGACACTGTTGGTGGCCTGCCGGCTGTCCAGCAAGGCGAGCGGGGTGACCGAGACCACGGTGCCGCGGTGCGCCCGGCCGGCGCCTGGGTCGGCCGCCGTCGCGGTGGCGCTGCCGGCCCCGGCGGTCAGGCAGAGGACGGCGGCGCCTGCGGACAGCCGCAGGGCGGTGCGGCGGCGCGACTGCTGCTTCGGTAGCGGGTCGGTCATCGAAGTCTTCCCTTCGTTCGGTTGCGCTGAGGGGGTTTTCCGGTGCCCCCTACGCTTCCAGCGGGGCGAGCCGCGAACGATGGGGCTGCCGGGAGTGCTGGGGTGGGGGCAACCCCCGGTACGTCCGGGGCAGAACGAGACCACCGTGCCGAGCTGACGCCAGGAGGGGGTGACCACCCCCAGGACGAACCGGTCGAGCACGCCCTCGGTCGATCCCGTGGCGGACCGACCAGCGAAATCCACCGTGCCTGCGACGGCAAAGGACGCCCGCTCACGATCCTGCTGACGCCCGGCCAACTCCACGACAGCATCTGCGCCCGCCCGCTACTCGAACGCATCCGAGTTCCCCGCACCGGCCTGGGCCGACCACGCTGCAAACCCGACCAGACCTCCAGGATTCGACCGGCAGCTGGGAGCCGTCCGAGGCATCGCGCGGCAGGGTGCCCGTAAGAGATGGCCCGATGCCGTCAGGCACTCTGCGCCCGCGACAGCGGGCAAAAGCACGCTTGCGATGGCCTCCTGAGTCCGATGGTGATCGGCCCACAGGGACCGCGGACCGGATCGGCCGGCATCGGCGGCTCGATCCGGTCCCACATCGCGTCAGTGATCACTCACCCGACGGGCACATCCGATGCGCGGCTCAGCCGCGCACATGCAGCCCGAAACCTGTGCGGCCCGCGGGCTCCAGCCCCTCCTTCAGGTGCAGCGAGGGGATCTCGTAGTCGCCGAAGTTCTGCCGCCGGAAGGCGATCGGCTCGGTCGACTCCAGGGTGAGCAGGCGCTCTTCCCAGGCCTTGGCGATGTCCGGGTAGTCCTCCTCGCCTATCCGGTCGGTGCCGAACAGCACGAACGGTGGCAGCACTTCGATGCCCGGGTAGTAGAGGATGCCGTGCTGGATCGGGAAGAGCAGATCGTCGATGGGGCCGTTGATCCCGCGGGCGGCGTAGTGCGATTCGGGGCCGCCGACGGTCACCGACAGCAGGGCCTTCCTGCCGGCGAGGGTGCCTTCGCCGAAGCGCTCGCCGTACTTGGTGTCGCTGTGCTCGCCGACGCCGTACGCGAAGCGGTAGGTGAAGACCCGGTCCACCCAGCCCTTGAGGATCGCGGGCATGCTGTACCACCACAGCGGGAACTGGAAGATGATCATGTCGGCCCACAGCAGCTTCTCCTGCTCGGCGACGACGTCCGGGGTGAGTGTCCCGGCCTGGAAGGCCCGACCGGAGTCCACGGCGACCCTGAGCGGGGTCGAGGCGTTGGGGCCGTAGTCCGTGGCGTCCACGATCGCCTTCCAGTTCATCGCGTAGAGATCGCTCACCCGTACCTCGTGCCCGGCGCTCTCCAGCGTGGACACCGCGAGATTCTTCAGTGAGCTGTTGAGCGACTTCGGCTCCGGGTGGGCGTGGACGATCAGCGTCTTCATGACGGGCTCCTTCGGATCGGATGCCTTCGATCCTGGACGCGGTGGCGCCCGCCGTTCAGGGACGCTTCGTCCATCGGACGGGACTTCCTGGTACTGGCAGGGCCACCTTCACGGGCAGCGCCGAGGCCATACTGGAGGCATGGACGATCTTGCGGGCTTCCTCCGGACACGGCGCGCCCGAGTCGACCCGGCCGCCGCCGGCATCCCAGCCGGCAGCCGCCGCCGGGTCCAGGGGCTGCGCCGTGAAGAGGTCGCACACCTGTCCGGAGTCAGCGTCGACTACTACATACGCCTGGAACAGGGCCGCGCGACCCAGCCATCCGAACAGGTCCTCGACGCGCTCGCCCGCGTCCTCGGTCTGGACGAGACCGAACGCGGGCACCTCGAGCGGCTCGCCCGGCAGCGCCGCCGCCGCACGAAGGCGCCGAGCGGCCGGGTCCGGCCGGAGCTGCTGCGCGTCCTCGGTCTGGTCACCGACGCACCCGCGCTGATCATGGACCACCGCCTGGACGTGCTCGCGGGCAACCGCCTCGCCGGGCTCCTGTTCGGCAAGCCGATACCGGGCCTGAACATCGCCCGGCACATCTTCCTCGAGGAGGCCGAGCGCGGTCTGTACGCCGACTGGGAGACATGCACCCTCGACGTGGTCGGGCACCTGCGCCTGGCCGCCGGCACATACCCCGACGACCCCCGCCTGACCTCGCTCGTCGGCGAGCTGGCGATGGGCAGCGAGCGCTTCCGCCGGCTGTGGGCCCGCGCCGACGTACGCGCCCGCACCCATGGACGCAAGGCCTACCGGCACCCCCTGGTCGGACTCCTCGAACTGCACCAGGAGAACTTCGCGCTGCCCGACGAATCGGGCATGGAGCTACTGGTCCTGTCCGCCGCTCCCGGCAGCCCCGCCGAGGACGGACTGCGCCTGCTCGCGAGCCTCGACGCGGACAGCGGTGACGTGCCCCGCGCAGTGAACGCCGAGGTGCGCGAGTAGCCCTGAGCGGTGGGGCGGTGCCGCCGAAGCGTGGCACGCTGTCGGCGGTCTGGGGCGCTCCGGGGACGGAACGGGACCGCGCGGTGGTACGGCATCGACATCGACCGTGTCGCCGTACGGCAGCAGCCGGCCGCACGCGGCCGCCCGCGCCCGCGCCGTCCTCCCCGGTCCTGGATGGCCCGGCCGGCCTCGTCGCCGGAGCGACCGTGTGCGCTCGGCTGCCGAAGGACGTGGCCCGCGGTGACCACCTCAGCGCAGACAGGCCGGTTCGTGGGGGAGAGGAGTCACGCAGGTCAGACGTCGGTCTCGTGCTCGGGTCCGGGCGCGTCGCCGATGGCGACGCGCAGGTCGTGCATGCCTTGGATGATGTCGATGAGGGCTTCTTCCGCTCCGCTCAGAGCCCGGCGGGTTCCCTCCACGTCACCTTGGTCGGCGTGGACTTGGGCGCTGAGGGTGTACAGCGCCGTCATGGCGGCGGC
Source organism: Streptomyces sp. NPDC001606 (assembly GCF_053596835.1). NCBI lineage: Bacteria > Bacillati > Actinomycetota > Actinomycetes > Kitasatosporales > Streptomycetaceae > Streptomyces > Streptomyces sp. NPDC001606. Next base: position 82,363 of record NZ_JBSFHC010000020.1, on the reverse strand, counting down.
GAAGGACGCCTCCTGGCCCGGAGGCGTTTCGTCTGCGTCGGATTCCGAGACTTGCATGGCGGTGCGTTGCAGTCTGTTGCTCAGGACGTTGACCGCAAGGCTGGGGTCGGAGCCGAGCTGGTCCGTCCAGCCGAGCATGGTGTCGAGGACGTCCTCGATCTCTCCTTCCTCGGTCAGGCGGGTGGCGGTGGTGATCTCCGCCTCTGTCTTGGCCAGCAGATTGCCCAGCAGCCGCAGACGGTCCGATTGCTGTGCTCCCTCGGGCCGTGCCTTGGGATCCGTCGCCGGTTCGGCCCCGAGAGCGACCAATGCTGCGTGGATCTGCTCAGCACTCGCCGGATGCTCGCTTTTGATCGTCACCCTCTTAGCTTCGCGCCCCGAGGGCCCCGGCGCCCGCCCACACACGCCGGAGGCCTGCGACTGTGCTGCTCGATTCCGAGCTGCTCACCGGCGCGCCGCGGGTGGCAGGCCAGCGTCAGAGCGGTAACAGGCCGCTCCGGGGGATACCCCCCGTTGTGATCTTGGGGTGCGCCGGATCGTGGCCTTCGCCGGGGCGACATTAGCGTTCGTCCATGGGTTCGATTCTGCGAAAGCGCATCGCCACCGCCACCGCCACTGCCCTCGGTGTCGCTACGCTGCTCACCGCCTGCTCGGGTACCACCGGTGCCCAGCCTGCCCCTCGCTCCGCTGCGGAGCAGCTGCGCAAGGACACCGCAACGATTCACCACCTCGGTGTCAGCGGTGTACAGGCCCGCGTCGTTGCGCCCGACGGCCGGCAGTCCGTCGCCACCAGCGGCACCGCCGACGTGAACACCGGCCGCCCGGTCCCGTCCGACGGCTACTTCCGCATGGCCAGCACCTCCAAGACGCTGGTTGCCACGGTGGTCCTGCAACTGGAGGCCGAGGGCAGGCTGTCCCTGAACGACACGGTCGACCACTGGCTGCCCGGGGTGGTGCGGGGCCACGGCAACGAGGGCAGCCGGGTCACCATCCGGCGACTGCTCCAGCACACCAGCGGTATCCACGACGCCCTGCCCGGGTACACCACACCGAAGGAGTACTACCAGCAGCGCCACCGCGTCCACGAGCCCGAGCAGCTGATCGAACTCGCCATGGCCCACGCGCCGGACTTCCCGCCCGGCCAGGGATGGGCGTACTCCAACACCAACTACGTCCTGCTCGGCATGATCATCCAGAAGGTCACCGGTCGCCCCGCCCACCAGGAGATCGACCTCCGCATCCTGCGCCCGCTGGGCCTGGACCAGACCCGGTGGATGGGGACCTCGCCCAGCCTGCCCCGGCCCCATGCCCAGGCCTACCAGTTCTTCGGCCCCGGCTCCCGGGTGGATGTCACCGACCAGATCCCGGTGGATGACGAGAACCTTTCGTGGGTGACGACCACGCGGGACGAGAACCGCTTCTTCCGCGCGCTGCTCGGCGGCCGTCTGCTCCCGGCACGGCAGCTGGCGAAGATGAAGCAGACCGTCCCCGTGAGCGCGGAGGTCCAACGGCTGTGGCCCGGCGGCCGATACGGGCTCGGCCTGGTCGAACGCCCCCTCGGCTGCGGAGGAACCTACTGGGGCCATGAGGGCGGGGACGGCGGCTACATCACCCTCAACGGCGTCACCGACGACGGCAGTCGAAGCGCGGTGGTCTCCATGTCCGAGGCCCGCGGCGACACCGCCCAGCACATAGTGGCGCAGGAGAACGCGGCCAGCGCCCTGATCGACCACGCACTGTGTGCCCAGGCCCCCGACGCTCGGTAAGGGTGACAGGAACTGTCACCTTGAGCGTGCACCGTGGTGGCATGGAGAAGAACAAGGACACCAACAGCGAGGTCGGCAGCCAGCAGGGTCCGCTCGCCGGCCGGATCGCGCTCGTCGCCGGGGCAACACGCGGCGCCGGGCGTGCTCTCGCCGTCGAACTCGGCCGTGCCGGCGCCACCGTCTATGTCACCGGCCGTACCACCCGCGCCCACGTCAGTGAGGTCGGCCGGCCTACGGAGACCATCGAGGAGACCGCGGAGCTGGTCACGCAGGCCGGCGGCACCGGCATCGCCGTACCCACCGATCATCTGGACGAGGAGCAGGTACGGGCTCTCGTCGAGACGATCGACCGCGATCACGGGCGGCTCGACATCCTGGTCAACGACCTGTGGGGCGGCGAGCACCTGCTCGTCGGCTCCGTCTTCGGCAAGAAGAGCTGGCAGACGCCGCTCGCCGACGGCCTGCGCATCCTGGAGCTGGGGGTACGCTCCCACGTGATCACCGCGGCACTCGCCCTGCCGCTCCTGGTCCGCTCGGACGCGCCGCTGCACGTCGAGGTCACCGACGGCACGGCGGCCTCCAACCGTCGGTACCGCGAGAACCTCTACTACGACCTGGCGAAGAACGCACCGATCCGGATCGCCTTCGGGCTGGGAGAGGAACTGGCGGAGTACGGGGGCACGGCGGTCGCCGTCACGCCGGGCTTCCTGCGCTCGGAGCAGATGCTCGCCCACTTCGGCGTGACGGAGGGGAACTGGCGGGACGCCGTCGCCCAGGAACCGGGCTTCGCCATCGCCGAGTCGCCGCACTACCTCGCCCGCGCGGTCGCCGCGCTCGCCGCCGACCCGGACCGGGCGGCCCGCTGGAACGGCAAGTCCGCCTCCAGCGCGGAACTCGCCAGGACCTACGGCGTGCGCGATGTGGACGGCAGCCAGCCCGACGCCTGGGCGTACTTCGAGGACGTCAGGTACGGCGGGAAGGACGACACGGCGGACGACTACCGCTGATACGGCACGGCGGACGACCACTGCCGATACGGCACGGCGGACGACTACCGACGATCCTCCGGCTCCGCACCGTACAAGGCGGCGAGGGCCCGCGCATGCTCGCGAAAGCGAGCGCGCAGGCCCTCGGGGGCCAGCACCTCCACGTCCGCGCCCAGCCCGGCCAGCTGGGCGAAGGCGACGTCCTCCGACTCCGCCGGCAGGCCGAGCGTGACGCGCCCGGCGGCGTCCGGCGCGGTCGCGGACGCCAGCGCCTCGTCCACGCCGGCCGGGTCCACCACGGTGGGCAGGCGCCGCAGACCTTGCTCGGTCAGGCGCACGGTGACGGTCGTACGCAGCAGGGCCCGGGCGAATGCGGCTGCGTGCGCCTCCCAGTGGCCGGCCAGGTCGAAGGACGGGTCGCGTACGAAGGGTTCGTCGGCGCCGGGAGCAGGGGTGAGCGCGGTGACGCGGTCGACGCGGTAGGTGCGCCAGGTGCCGTCCCGGCCCGCCGGCTCCGTCGGCTCACCGGGGACGCGGCCCACCACGTACCAGACCCCTGCTTTCAGGACGAGCCCGTACGGTTCCAGCAGGCGGGTCACCGTGCGGGGCGGGGTGCCGTCGCGTCCCGGCCGGGCGTAGGTCAGTTCGACGGTGCGGTCGGACCACACCGCGCGGGCCAGCTCGGGCAGCAGCTCCGGTGCCGACGGCTCCCGGAACCAGGCCGGGGCGTCCAGGTGGAAGCGGCGCACCGACGACTCGGCGGCCGCACGCAGCGACGGGAGCAGGGTGGCCGACAACTTCAGCCGGGCCGTGTCCGCCGCGTTCGACAGCCCGAGATCGCGCAGGGCCGTGGGCAGACCGGAGAGGTAGAGCGTCTCCGCCTCGGTGGGTCGGAGTGTGGTGAGCCGGGTCCGGTGGCCCGGCGCGAGGTGGTATCCGCCGGCGCGGCCGCGTTCGGACCGGACGGGAACACCCGCCTCCTGCAAGGCCTGGGCGTCGCGTATCACGGTGCGTCTGGAGACGTCCAGCTCACGGGCAAGGGCTTCGGCGGTCAGACCGGGGCTCGACTGGAGCAGGAGAGCCATGCGGATCAGGCGGGCGGCACGCATGCCTCAAGGATCGCGGACCGAATCCAGGAATTCTGACACTCCGGGTGGCGTGTGCGCCCACTCGCAGGTCTGACGCGGGTGGGCGGCGCTCCGCCCGGAGACGGAGACGAGATACGCCGGTGGAGCGATCCGCCCGCAGCCCGCGAGCTGCGATCTTCGATGCCGAACGGGACGTTGGTCCCGCCGGATCGAGGAGGCACACATGTCCCGCAGCGTCATGGGCGCGCCCATGGTCATAAGACGGCTCCGCACGGCATGGAAGGCGGCGCACGAGCCGGTGCCCGGGGTCTCGCGGTGGACGCGGCGGCTCGCGTACACCGTTCCGCTGGTCGTCCTCCCGTCCAGCATCTGGCGGTTGCCGGCGGCGTTCGACAGCGGGTTGAGCCTGGGCGAGCGGTTGTACGTTCCGATGCTGTCGGTGGTGTCCGAACTGCTGGCGTTCACGGCGATCGGGCTGGTCGCACGGTGGGGCGAGGTGTTCCCCGGCTGGTTGCCGGGGCTGCGTGGGCACCGGGTGCCGGTGAGGCTCGCGGCCGTGCCCGCGGCCATCGGGGCGACGGTGCTGACAGCGGTGTTCTCGCTGTTGTCCCCCATCACGACGGTCATGGGGAAGACCATCCGCGGCGACGAACTCCCGCCCGACGCACCCGGGCAGGGTACTGGGCTCGCCAGCGCATGGTTCTACTCCTGCTATGCGCCGCTGGTGCTGTGGGGGCCGCTGCTGGCGGTGCTGACAGTGGCGTACTGGCGGCGTCGACGCAGGGACGGCGTGCCGACGGCCGCCCGCTGATGCCCGAGCACCACGTCCACTCGCCCTGCTCCAGCGAGCCTCCGCGTGAACAGAGCCCGGTCGTACGGCTATTCGGCGTCGGCAGCCGGATCCGGGAACGTCCGCCTCCGGTCCAGGGGTCACGGTGAGCCGTTGATGTGCGCCAGGATGGCCTCCTCGCTGACGCCGACCGTCTGGGCCAGGGCCAGCGAGGCGTCGCGGTGCTCGAGTGCCTCGGCCGGCCTGCCCAGTGCATCAAGGCTGACAGCACTTCCCATCAGGCTCTGGGCCTGGAAGTACTCGTCGCCGATCGTCAGGCTGGCCCTGTGCTGTTCCTGGAAGTGGTGCAGGGCCTTCTCGTGGTCCCCGGTGCCGCGATGGAGGATCGCTATGTTCCCGAGGCAGATGGCCTCACCGCGTGCTTCGCCCGCTGCCCGGAGGTCCGCCATCGCTTCGGTGTACTGATCCAGCGCCCCGGCGTGGTCGCCCATCAGGTAGCGGAACCATCCGGCGTTCAGGCGGATCACGCCCCGGTGCCGCTGGCTGCCGTCCAGATCCTCGAGCACCGTCAGCGCCTCGTCGTAGGCGGCGGCAGCGGCATGGTAGTCCTGGCGCGCCTCGTGGATCAGGCCGATGTCGGCGAGGGCGCTCGCTTCAAGTCTGCGTTCACCGATGGAGTGGAAGAGTGCCACCGCCGACTTCAGGTGGGTTTCGGCTTCATCGAGCTGATTCAGCTGGCTGTAGGCGACACCCATGCCGTGGTGGGCTCGGGCTTGGGCGTACCGGTCGCCCAGCTCGCCGCCCGCGGCCAGCGCGAGGGCATGACTTTCAAAGTACTCCTCCAGCCGCCACCGAAGCAGGAAGTGGCCCTTTTGGTGGAGCGCGATCCGCCACACGTGCTCGGGCAGCGCGTTGTCCGCCGCCCAACGCACCACGGAGCCGAGGTTCGCCCCCTCCTCGTCGAGCCAGCTCAGGCCCTTGTCGTACGAGTCGAACGCGAGCGGGGACACATCGGCCTCGCACGGCCCGGCCTCCGGCAGTTCCACGGTCCTGATCGCGACGGCCGCACGGTATGTCGTGTGGAGGTACCAGTCCGCGAGCCGTCGTCGTGCCTCCTGGCGCACGTCGGACCGGTCCTCGCTGCTGAGTTCGGCTGCGAAGACCCGGAGCAGGTCGTGCAGCGCGTACCGGTCGGCGCTCCTTTGCTGGAGCAGGTTCTCGTCCACCAGCGTTTCCAGCATCTCCTGCGCCTGTACGAGACCCACGCCTTGCAGGGCCGCCACGGAGGCTGCGGTGAAATGGGCGCACGGATGCAGCCCGAGACAGCGGAACAACGCCTTCAGCGGTTCGGGCAGGCTGCGGTAGGAGAGATCGAAGACCGGGCGTATGGCGCGCCCGCCGGCGCGGATCGCCTCCAGCCGACCGGCCTGCAACCGGTCGGCGAGTTCCGCGAGACTCCAGGCAGGGCGGGAGCGTAGCCGCGCCGCGGCCAGGGCGAGGGCCAACGGCAGACGGTTGCAGTACTCGACGACCCTGGCGGCGGCCTCGGGCTCGGCCTTGACGCGGTCCGCTCCCGCGATGCGCCCCAGCAGCTCCAGTGATTCGGTCTCGGAGAAGAGACCGATCAGATGAGGCTCGACGCCGTCGAGGCCGGCCAGGCTGCGCCGGCTGGTGATCAGGACCAGGCAGGTGGGACTGGAGGGGATCAGGTCGCGGACCTGTTCCTCGTCGGCGGCATTGTCCAGCAGGACCACCGCGCTGCGCTCACGTAAGCGGTCACGGTACATCGCTGCCCGTTCGGCGCGGTCCGCGGGGATCTGCTGGGCAGCCACGCCCAGTTGCCGCAGGAACGCCTCCAGCACCGCGGAGGGGTCTGCGGGCGGCAGCTCGGGGTCGAAGCCCCTGAGGTTCACGTGCAGCTGGACCTCCGCGAAGCGGCCTGCGCGTACCAGTTCGTGTGCGGCGTGGATGGCCAGCTGGGTCTTGCCCACCCCGGCCATGCCCTCGATCGCGGAGACGACGACCGTGTTCGCGCCGCCACCGTCCGGGTGCGTCGCGGCTTCGATCAGACGCGCCAGCTCCTCCTGGCGCCCGGTGAACGTCGCGAGATCCGCGGGCAGCTGACCGAACACCCCCACAGGGCCGCCGCTCTTGGCCAGCGCATGCACCCTGATGCAGGCATTCCGCCAGTGACCCGTGCCGGCCTCGTCCACCCCGAGCGCCCGGACGATCGCGACCACCAGGTCCAGATCCAGCCGCCGCCGCCCGACCTTGAAGGCATCCACGACCGTGTACGGCGAGACGACCCGAGCGGGACGCATCAGCGGCCCGACCCGCTTGGCCAGCGAGCGATAGGACGGCGTCCCCGCCCATGCACGCAGTTCACCCAGCAAACCGATGAACTCGGCCAGATCAACGGCCTTGCCTGGATCAGGCATGCCTTTCCACTGCTCGCCCACAATGCCCCCCGCTGTGCGATGCCGTCCCCCTGACAGCCCGAGTCTAGGAGCGGGGTGTGTGGATCGGTGGGGGAAACGGGACTTCGCCAAGCGACTCGGACGAGCCTACGCGGGGGCATCTGGAGGGGGGACGTGGCGGGGCGGGCAGGCCGTGCAGCCGGCCGCCACGGGAGCCGGGCCGCTCGCCGTCCCGCCCACCGGTGGCGCGTCGGCGCGTCAGGCGGCCAGAGCCCGGCTGGCTTTGCCGGACCCCTGGCGCTCAGCTCGAAGCTGTTCCAGGAGGGCGTCGGCGGCAGCCAGGGCCTCGTCCACCGACTCGGTGCCGGTCATGGCGCACAGCCTGCGGGAGGTGTCCTCCAGGTCCCGGCTCGACCGGCCTGTGGGCCGTAGGTCATGGCGGAAACGGGCCTCGGCGAAGTGGGCCAGTACGGCACGCAGTTCCCTCTCGGCAGGCAGCAGCACAGCGACAACCTTTCTCGAAACACAGGCCGTTTCACCGGGCCCGGCGACTTCCGTCTGCCCCCGCGCGGTCACCGTATGCACTCTCCTGCCGCCGTCGGGTGCCGACCCCGCGGGACCGGGGCGGTTCGTCACCGCGGCTGCCGGGAGGTGCCGGAACGCACGTCGCCCCCGCGGCTCCTGAGCGGTACGTCCGCTTCGGTGAGCACGCGATGCACGAACCCGTAGGACCGGCCGTGTGCCTCGGCTATGGCCCTGATCGACCGGCCCTCCTTGTACTCCCCGGCGAAGACTTCCGCCAGCTTCTCGCGTGCGCCACCGGTGATCCACTTACCCTTGCTCGCTGCCTTGTGCACGACGATCTCCTCTCCGGAAGTGGGAGTGTGATCACTGGTGCCCGCATCGGCGCCTTCCATGTGACCGCCGTCGCCCTTTGTTCGGCAGGACGTCACCGCCGCGTGGCGGGGTGCGGCCGGCTCAGGACCCGGTGCCGGTCTGTTGCCATGGGCTCGGGCCGGTGCCGTGGCACCAGGCCACCAGGCCGGAGCCGTCCACGCACACGATTCCGCACTGCCGGGCGTACTCCAGGGCGGGCTCCGTGAACTCGCTCGTCGTGACGAGCGCTGCGACATCGGCCTCGTGAATGGCGAAACAGGTACCCCCGAAGCGCTGCACGTCCTGTGAGCCGACTTTGTGGGTGCCGCCGTACTGTTTGCACTGGATGACCACGCGCCGCCCGTCCGGCGTGACCGCGACGACGTCCGCCCCCAAATCGCCCGCGCCCCCGACCACTTCCACCTCGTGACAGCCGTTGCCGGCGCACAGGTCGGCTATGGCTCGCTCGAAAGCTTCGGGTTCCAGTCCGGCGTAGTCGGCCAAGCAGACGTCAGTGGCTGCCGGCACTGGGTCAGCGACGTCCTCTGCCGGTTCCTCCGCCGGCGCCGCCGGCCGGCCGGCTTCCACCACCCTCGTGTCGCGCAGGTCATCGGACGCCAACTCGGCTGCTTCCTCCAGCGCCCGGGCGGCGCGGCCGGCGTAGCGGGTGACGGACGCCTTGCGCCACCGGGACCGGGACGTCAGAACGGCCCCGACGCCGAGCAGGGCCAGGGCAACGGCCCACAGGGGACGGCGCTCGACGATGCCCGCCGCGGTGCGCACCAAGAACACCAGAACGCAGAAGATGATCGCCAGCAGTATGAAGAACAGAGCGGTGACGCGCAGATCGAACCGCCGTTCACGACCCGCACGGCGAACAGGGCGTGTCGGTATGGCCATCCCGGCTTCCTCCTGGGCAGCGAGTGAAGATCAGTGATCTACGCATGCCCCGGAACGAGCAGTCCGCAGCCGTCAGCGGCGACGCCGGGCCGTACTACCCCCACCGGAAGCCCGCACACCGGCTCCGTATCGGCCCGCACCGCAGGGGCTGTCACTTCCACAGGTCGTGGCTTGTGCACACGCGCGCGCCCATGTTCCGCTCCATCATCCGCAGTGCCGCCCGAGCGAGATCTTCGTGGATGTGCGCAACAGCGTCCTCGGGTACGGTCACCTGGAAATGACGGATGTGGGCGTCCAGAGCCGAATAGAGCACGCACTGCTCGGTGACCTGGCCGCAGAGCACCAACTGCTCGATGCCCTGCTGTTGCAGCAGGTACTGAAGCGGGGTGTCGAAGAAGATCGAGTGCCGGGTCTTGAGAACGAACAGCGACTCCTCATCGGGCCGCAGAGGCTCCACGAGATCGGCATGAGGCCCCGCGAGAGCACGGTTGAGCAGCTCACCGTGGTGGGATCGCCATTCACCGAAGTTGTCGTTGACGTAGACGACCGGTACGGCACGGCGCCGAGCGCGCTCGGCAAGGTCGGCTACGACCGGTACGACCGACTCGGCCGACGGCAGCAGCAGTTCCGCGTCCTCGTGGTCGTACGTGTTGATCATGTCGATGATGATGAGAGCGACCTTGCTCACGGTGTCAGAACTCCGTCCAGGGGGTGAGGCGGGTGATCACTGTCGCCGTTCCGGATCACAGGTCGGAGTAAACACCCTCTTCGGCACATATGTGCAACAGCGACTCGTGAGGCTCGCTGAAGCAGTCGTGCCGGCCGCGCCCCTCAGGGCGAGCCGTTCGTCAGCAGCAGGTGGAAGGTGTGGTCCCGGTGGACGAGCGTGGCGGTGTCGGAACCGCTGCCATCGAAGTACACCGGGAGCTGCGGCTCCTCACCGCTGTAGTAGCCGGTGGAACGCATGAAATCGGGGCTGACAGCGGCGAAGGACCACGCCGGACCGTCTGCGCCGAGCAGTTCGCGGAGGAAGCCCCGCACCAGCCGCTCGGCATCCGCCGCCGGGTAGTGGTGGCCGTACGGGCTGAACGCCTCGCAGAGCATCCAGCGCAGCCGTGCCAGGAAGCCTGCATGGTCCAGTGGGCTGACCGTGGCGCGGAAGCCCTCGCGCAGGAGCGGGAGCGCGAAGGCATCGGTGTCGTACTCGTCCGACAGGTTGTACCAGGTGCGGCGCACGTCTGCGGCACGCATCAGCTGCGTGAAGAGCGCGCTGCGCAGGAACGCGTGCAGGACGTCCTGGCGATTCCCGGCTGAGAGAGGTACGTCGCTCTCCGCCGTGAGGAGCAAGGTGTTGCTGTTCATCGCATGGTCGACGGCCGAGAGGAAGGCGTCGACGGCGGGAGGTTCGGAATCGGTCGTCGGCGCGGTGAAGCTCGGGGAACGCATGGTGACAGCGTTGTGGACGACCGACCGCTGCTTCAAGCCGCATCACGCGGTGGCTCCGGATCCGTCCGGGGCCCATCCCCGCTGGTGCGGGGTGGTTCCCGAACAGCCATCCGGGCCACGGCGTCACATCATGTGGGTGTTCTCGGTCCCCGCCTGTTCGGGCCGTTGCGTGGCCACGGCGCTGGCACAGAGAGGGCGGGTGCGGGCAGCGTAGGATCGAGCGGCCACGATGAGGCCCATCCCCAGACCGGCGAACGCCAGGCCGCCGAACTCGACCATCCAGGTGATCCCCGAGCTGCTGGTGAACGGGGGAGACGGTTTGATCCCGGGCAGCACGCCGACGGCGATGAGCGGGGCCATGATGATCAGGACCGCCCCGTACATTGCCAGCGGGACACCTGTCAGCCATGCCGGAATCAAGGGCAGCAAGCGGGGGACCCGTCGTCCGGACAGCAACAGCGTCCAGCGGGGGAACACCTGCCCCCACGTGTACAGCAGCCCCAGCAACAGGAAGATCCCGACCGTCGCGGCCAGCACGGTCACGTCGATCCCCACCGAAGCGGCCGCCTTTGACGGCCCCGACGCGCTGGCGCTCGTCGTCTTCTGCCAGTCATCGCCCGAGACGCCGAGTGCGTTGCCGCCCAGGGTCCAGATGCTCTTGGCTCCCGCCCACGGCAGAAGACCGCACATGAGCAGGTACACCGCGAGGCGGGTCCGCCTCGGGGCTCGGGATGCAACTGGGTGGGCAAGCGGGCCGTCGCTGGCGCCGGCGTGCGGCCGCCCGCATCGCGGGCAGTCCCCACGCAGCCGTCGGCGGTATGACAAGCCGACGAGGAGCAGAAGCGCGGCTCCGACCGTGTTCAACAGCACCTGAGCCAAACCGGTGGCGCTCTCGATCCCCGAGAGCGTCGCAATGGAGACGAAGTAGATCGGCAGTCCATTCGTCCCCACCACGAACACGGTGAGCGCCGTGATCAGCGCCGTCGCCACCACAACCCGGCCAGGCCTGGCGAGATTTCGGGTGCTGGCCAGGCAGGCGCCGCCGGCCAGGAGTGCAAGGACCGCCAGGAAAAGCTGGACCGCCGGCGCATAGGAGGCGTGTGCCTTCCATGGAACGGTGATGTCCCCCGCCGCCCAGGTGACCTCGACAGCGGCGTACGACACGCCCCACACAGCAGCGGCCGTCGGTACCCACTTGGGCCACCGCCGCCACCATAACTTCGGTTCCCAGCCTGCGGCCGGCGGCCTGGACACCTCGCTTACCTCCGAGTGTGCAGGAACAGCCACTGTGACCCCCAGATCTCCGGATTGCCGAGGCCCCAAGGCTGCCCCTCACCCGCGCTGGTCACATCCACCTCAGGGTTCATCCCGCATCAACCGTGCGAGGTAGGGACGGTGAGCGTTCGTCCGGCAGGACGCGCTGCCCAGGCCTCCGTACCCTCGGGGCAGGGGCCGCTGCTGGGGAGACAGATCATTGATCACCCCCCGAAAGGCTTGCCTACCGGCGTCGATGAGCTCGTCCCAGTGCTCCCGCGTCCACGCGCAGGCCGGCCGGCGGTGGCGGCCGCCGTGCCCTCGTATGCGACCCACCGCACCGCGACGACCCGCGAGCTTCCTCTCGTCCTGGTCACCCCAGCGAGAGGAGCGAGCTGACCGTGGCCCGGCCGAGTCCGCTTCGACGCCCTCTGAACTCCCTCTGGTCGCCGGCCGGGAGTGGAGGAAGCCCCTGGGAGGGGCCCGGGGAAATCGCGTCGAGCCTCGCATCCCGATCCGGATACCCTTTCGCAGCCGGTCCGTGTGCCGGCCTTCGACCGAGCATGACCTGCAACGACACAGGGGGAAGAGATGACCAGCACGAGGAAGTCATCGAGTACGGCAGCATCCGTGACCGTCCGAAGCCCGGACAAGCCCTTGGCCCTTTTCAGCGACGAGGCGTCTGCCGTGATGCGGCCGCTGTCCGGTCCGGCGAACTGCCTGCGGTCCCCGCTTGAGACGCTGACCTGGCAGGAGCCCCCCGCCTTGGCGGACAGGGACGGCGACGTGCAGTGACCGAGGCCAAGGCGTCCAGCAGACGCCAGTAGAAGCGGCACCGTCCGGGCGGAGTTCGACGTCGACTGCCTGGCCGTCGACGGTCACGGTGCCATCACCGTGACCGGGCCCATCTCGCAGATCGTGATCACTCCCGTCGACGGTGAGCCGTACCTCTTCGACGAGGGCCAGCGCCCGGAGGCCGGCCTCACCTTCTACGCGGCCCACAAGCAGCACCAGCGCCGGGTCGGCTGGAACCGGACCAACGCCCGGACACACACCGAAGTCGTCAGGTGCGGCGCGGTTCCACCCAGCCTCTGGGGCATCGACGGCAGGACCGTCCTGCACCGCTAGTGCCGTGACCGGGATGGTCCACCGTGATCGGAAACCGGCTCGCGGGACGAGTGCAGGCGAAACGGCTGGTATTACTGGGGCATGCAGGAAGAGATTGCACGCTCCGCGATCGACACATTCATCTCCGCGTTCAACGCCTCGGACGACAGCTACGTGACTGCTCTGCTCTCCCAGGCTCTGACCTCGGACGTGGTCTTCTGGGGGCCGTTGGGCCGCAGCGAAGGAATCGCGGCGGTCGAGCGGTTCGTGCTGGACATCCGGCGCCACCCGGCGGGGACCGGCACGATGGTGCGCTGCTCGGCGGTGGACATGCCTGACGAGTGGGCCCGGTATCAATGGGTCTTCACCACGCCGAACGGAGGTCCCCGCCTGGCGGGAACGGACGTCGTCCATCTGCGGCGGAGCCTCATCGACCAGGTCATCGTCTTTGCCGGGGAGATCGAACCGTCCACCTGAACGGGCCCCCTTCGGCGCTAGGGGGGTGCGGTTCGCGGCTGGTCGCACTGCGGTGTTCAGGGGGCGTCCGCTCCAGCGGAGCATGTCCGCGCCGGTGTGGGCGGATGGGTTGTCCACGATGAGGTGACGCCGTGAGTGGTCGCGATCAGGGTCGCGCGACTCCTTCCAGGTCTTGGTGCGCTGGAAGGTGATGCTGCGGCGCAGGAGCAGGCACCGTAAGGCTTCACGGCCGATGTGGATGGCACGGCCGTGTACTTTCCGCAGGTAGGCGGCTAGGACTTGTCCGGCCGATCATGTCCAGAGCCGGATCCGCCAGCTGCGGCGGTGGCCTTGTTGCGATCGTCATAGACTGCCCCCCAACCCAATAGGCTGACATGTACAGTTCCGGTCTGGAGTGTGGGGGAGGTCGCGTCATGTTTGCGGTGATCTACCGATGGCGGTTGCACGAAGGCAAGGAGCAGCAGTTCGCAGCTGGTTGGCACCGCGTGACACGTGCGATGCACAAGCACTGCGGCAGCTACGGATCACGTCTGCATCAGGCCGATGACGGCACCTGGGTGGCGTACGCGCGGTGGCCGGATGCCGCCACTCGCGAGGGGTGCCCAGATGTGGACCCGGAAGGGGAAGCCATGATGAGTGAGGCGATCGCTGAGCACCTCCCCACCATTCGATGTCATGTGGTGGACGACCTTCTCGCAGAACCCGGTGGCATTTGATCTCCGAGCGGACCGGACTGCCCCTCTCGATCGGTGTCTCCGCCGCGAACACGCACGACGGTCAGGGGCTTGAACCCCTGGCACTGGGCATACCTCGGTGGCGTGGCTGTCTGGGTGCCGTCGACTGCACCCCCGCTACGAGCGTAAGGCCGAGCATTTTCTGGCCTTCGCCGGTATCGCGGCCATCCTGATCTGCTTCCGCCGGCCTGGCAGCTGAGCCGTCCCCTATGATCTCGATCATGGGCAACTTCTCCTGAGCGGGCCGCGACGGTCCCCAGACATTCGCCGGCAAGTGCCGGGCTCCGTCAGCGTGCCCGCACGCTCACCTCGGGAGACACGACCACACCATGTCCGTTCACTCTGCCTGTTCCGCCCTGGACGCCCGCATCGCACGCCTGCGACAGCTCGCCCACGCCGACACCCGGCTGGAGGGCGTGCTGCTCTACGGCTCGTGGACCCTGGGCGAGGCCGACGCCCATTCCGACATCGAGGCATACCTCTACATCCAGGACGACCGCCTCGCCGACTTCGACGGCCCCGCCTTCCTGGCACAGCTCGCACCGCTCCAGCTCTCCTACACCAACATGTACGGCATCCTCTCCGTCGTCTTCGACGACCTGATGCGCGGCGAGTTCCATCTCACCCCCGCCGGTCCCGGCATCGACGAGGTGCCCACCTGGCGAGGCATGGTGCACCTGCCCCGCCCCGACGACGCCGTCCTGCTCGACCGCCGTGGCCGGCTCACCCAGGCCGCCCGGCAGCTGGCCACCTTCCAGCCGCCCGAGCCGGTGACCACCGCCCAGCAGCTCACCGACGAGCTGACCAACTGGACCCTCATGCTCGCCCATGTACTGGCCCGCGGCGAGATCGCCCGCGCCCACGCCCTGCTGCACACCGTCATCGCACCCCAGCAACTGCAGCTCTGCCGCCTCTTGCGCAACAGCACAGCCCACTGGCTCACCCCCAGCCGCGCGCTCGAACAGGACCTGCCCGACACCGACCGTCATCGCTACGTCGCCACCACAGCTGTCGCCCGCGACCAGGACGTGCGCACGGCGGCACGCAACAGCTGGCGCTGGAGCCGCGACCTCGCCTCCGAGGCCGCTGACCGCTGGGCCATTCACCTGCCGCACGAACTCCACGAACACATCAGCAGCCGCCTGAACGACCCTCGCTGACCACATCCCGCTGGGGCTACCGGACTCATCCGGTAGCCCCAGCCTGGCGGCCCCGGTCGCCGCACAACGCCAACTGAGATCACCTCTAAAAGTGCGCCCTTGGTGATGGAGTCGTCTACTGTCCGTTGTTCCCGAACCCGTGCGGGCGAGGCCCCGACCAGGGGTCTGTCCGCTGGGCCTTCGCGATGCCCCTGCCACCCAGGCTGAGACGGCCGCTCCCGGCCGCCTCGCCCCAGTCAAGGAGAAAGCAACTGACTCCGCACTCCCTCGCGTTCTACGTGGACGTGATCACATCTGGAACAGTCCTCGGCGCCAAGCCGACGGACAGTCCCGACAAGGTCAGCGCGATCCTGGGTTCCGACTTCGCCGAGAACTCCCTTGACGACTACAGCATGTGGCGCGACTACGGATTGGCCGAGTTCTTCTGGAGCCGGGAATCGCCCGACCACCCGTGGGAGGGGCACCACTTCACCTTGCAGGTGCACCGGCTTTCGCTCGGGGGCAGCAGCATCGTCAACAAGGTGATTCGCGAGCGGTACGGCCGCTTTGACCGTCACCTCCGCTTCGACAAACTGCAACGGCTGTTGTCGAACCGAGGTGTGCGTCTGGAGGACGTCCCGGACGCCAACGCCCCCGCCTTCACCCTGCACTGGAACCCGGCTTCCCATACGTCCGTCATGGCCTTCCGGCAACGCGAGTGGGGACGGCTTCGGCGGCGTGGCAACGACCTTATCGGTGACGTTCACAAGATCTCTTCACCACTGACTGCGGAGCAAGTGGCATGGCACAGAGCACGCTACGGCCGTCAGGACGCCTCGCGCGTGTCCCTGTGACGGGTCAGTGAGTTCATCGAGTGTGCCTGCCCCACAGTCCAACGGCCACAGCACCTTACGGACATGACCCAAGGCATGTGCGGTGGGTCCGGTGCCGTATGCCAGGCTGCGATGCCTGGACGGTTGGCGACGAGGGGGCCTGCCTGATTCTCCGGCCTCGTTTGTCAGATCAGATTCCCTCTGCCATGGCAACGACCGCTAGACGCCCGTTGATTCACACCCGCGAGTGGATTGCTCCCAGGGACAGCCCCATCGGCGTATTCACCGTTCGGATGCCAGCATCATGGGGGCAACCCACCCACACCTGTCCGCCGAAGGGGACCCACCATGCGTCCGTGCTCTGCGCTGCTCGCCATCCCGAGCGCCTGCGCCCTGGCCCTCCCATCCGCCACCGCCGCACACGCACAGGACGAAATCGGGCTCAACTACAAGTACATCAACACCGCAACCGGGGGCACAGTAAGCGCGACCCTGCCGTAACAGCCTCCCGGAGCCGGATGGTGTCACCTTCCGGTCGGTGAAGTCCGTATTGCCCGGCTAGGGACTGTCCGGCGGGCCACCGGCGCACCCATAGCCGGATAGCGGTGAGGGTGACCGTGCCGTGGAATAGGTACGCTCTCACCCGGATGTGCGAGCCGTCCACGGACGCAACGTAGTTCGGCGGGACATCCGAGGGGTCCCGCCGAACCGAGGTGCAGGTGGCTACTGCCAGACGCGCACGTAGTCGACCAGCATCTTCTGCGGGAAGACGGTCGAGGCGTCGGGCGCGCCCGGCCAGTCGCCGCCCACCGCGTTGTTGAGGATGATGTAGAAGGGGTGGTCGTAGACCCACGGCCCCTTCGTGGTCTCCAGGGTGGAGCGGGCGACGGTGAAGAAGGCGTTGCCGTCGACCGTGAAGGTCATATGGCTGGAGTCCCAGTCCAGGGCGTAGGTGTGGAACCCGGACGAGAAGTCGCTGCCCGCGACCTGGTACGGCGCGCCGTAGCCGCCCGCACCGTTGTACGCGGGGGCATGGATCGTCGAGTAGACGGTGTCGGGGACCTTGCCGATGTGCTCCATGATGTCGATCTCGCCGCAGGCGGGCCACGGAGTGCCGGTCTTGAAGTTGGAGCCGAGAAGCCAGAACGCGGGCCACAGGCCCTGGGTGCCGGTCACCTTGATCCGGGACTCGACGTGTCCGTACGTGAAGTTGAAGTGGTCGGAGGTGTTGATGCGGCCGGAGGCGTACTGGCAGGTGGTGGAGCCGGTCAGCGGGTCCGTGGGGCAACTGGAGCCCGGCGTCGCCTCCTTGCGGGCCTCGATGACGAGGTTGCCCGCGCCGTCCATCGTGGTGTTCCTGCCGTTCGTGTAGTACTCAAGCTCGCCGTTGACGCCGGGGCCGGTGTCCTGCGTCCACTTGGCGGTGTCCGGGGTGGTGCCTGCCGCGGTGTTGAACTCGTCCTGGAACACGATGTGTTCAGGGTTGCCAGGGTTCGGAGGGTCGGCCGGCGGGGCGGTCGGGGCGCCTCCGGTGCCGAAGACGTCGAAGGTCCACAGGGAGTATCCGTATGCGGTGCCGCGCGCCGTGCCGTACATCCGCACGTACCGTCCGGTGCCGTTCACGTCCAGGGTCTGCTTGAAACCCTTGCCGGTGGTGGTCGAGTAGATGTCGGTCCAGTTGGCGTTGTCGGGCGACACCTGGATCTCGAACGCGCTGGCGTAGGCCGGGTCCCACTGGAGGACGACCTGGGTGACGTGGGCGGTCGCGCCGAGGTCGACGGTGATCCACTGGGGGTCGCTCCAGCCGCTGCCCGCCGCGGTGGCCCAGCGGGTCGCCGGGTCGTGGTCGACGGCCTTGTCCGGGGTGCAGCCGCCGCACTGGGCGTCGTCCTGCTGGCTGGAAGCGGTGGCGGGCTTCTTGTAGGAGAGCAGCACCGCGTTGCCGCCGTCCGGCGGAGTCGTCCCGGTGGTGAAGACCTGGAACTCCCACAGCGAGTAGCCGTACTGCGTGGCGCGAGTGGTCCCGTACATGCGCACGTAGCGGCCGGAGCCGGTCAGGGTGAGGAGTTCGGTCGCGCCCGCGCCGGTTGACGTCTGGTAGACGGTGGTCCAGGTGGTGCCGTCGTCCGAGACCTGGATCTGGTACGCCTTCCCGTACGCCGCCTCCCAGCTGAGCTGAACACCGCAGATGCTCTGCTGCGTGCCGAGGTCGATCTGGAGCCACTGCGGGTCGGACGCGGCGCTGGACCAGCGGGTCCCGTTGTTCCCGTCCACTGCGGCCGATGCCGGGGTGCCGGCGTTCTCGGTGGAGGAGGCGGTGGTCGGCTTGTTCAGTGCGGCGTTCGTGGTCGAGCAGCCGGTGCCGCCGCTGCCCGCGGTGCCGTAGACCTGGAACTCCCACAGCGAGTAGCCGTACTGGGTGGCGCGGGTGGTGCCGTAGAGGCGCACATAGCGGCCGGTGCCGTTGACGGTCAGCGTCTGGCTGCCGCCGGTGGCCGTGGTCGTGGAGTAGATGTCCGTCCACGTGGTGCCATCGGCCGAGGTCTGGATCTTGTACGCCCTGGCGTAGGCGGCTTCCCAGTTGAGGACCACCTGGCTGACGGTGACGTGGGAGCCGAGGTCGACCTGGAGCCATTGCGGGTCGGACGCGGCGCTGGACCAGCGGGTCGAGGTGTCGCCGTCGACAGCGGCGGACGCGGGTGTGCTGTCGTTCTCGGTGGACGACGCGGTCGCGGGCTTTCCCTGTGACAGCAGTGTGCCCGTGGCCTGGGCGGGTGGCTGGACCAGGGCCAGCAGGCACGTCGTCAGCAGTGCGGTGACGAGGGCGAACAGAGGGGCGCGGGGCGTCCTTCGCGTTGAGCGGCGTTGCGAGCGGTGCGGGGGTCTGCTACTCACGGCGTCTCCTGCGGGTTGGTCGCCGAATGAGAGAGCGCTCTCCGGACGGACCGATGGTGCGGCGTCGACGCGTACGCGTCAAGACTTTGAACAGAGCGCGCTCAACGGGGCCTCGTAGGGCACAGATTGCGTTCAGAAGATGAAGGGGTGCGAGGTGCCCGCCTCCGTGATGCCCCGTCAGGGCAGAGCGGCGCGAGGGGCGGTGACCCGTGCGTGACTCGCGTCGAAGGCCGCGGCATCGAGGGTTCCGGCCGACGGCCGAGAGTTCCCAGGACCCCCCACCCGACGCGCATTCCCCGGGAGACCGGGGAGCCCGGACCCCAGCCGGGTGGGGGAGTGGACGCGGCGGAGGCGTTGAGCCGCGCCTCCGCACGATCACCGGGCGTCGTGGTCAGCCCAGCTTCTTGGCGAGTTCCGCGAGGAACTGCGGTACCCGGCCGGCGCCGAAGTCGTAGTACCGCGCCCACTGAGGCTCGACCGCGATGCGAGCCATCTTGTCGTACATGGCCCGGCAGTTCCGCTCGAACTCGGCCGCGTACTCGGCGTCGAAGTTCTTCCGTGCGGCGGCGAGGTACTCCGGAACCACCCCGTCGACGATGGTCAGGTGCACGATGCCGCGCACCGACAGTGTCCTGGCCGAGCCGGGGCTGTCGCCGGCGTCGATGGTCAGGGCCACCTCCGGGCGGGCGGTCAGCGCTTTTACCTTGGGCGCCGTGGCCGCTGTGGACATGACGATTTCGTCACCGGTCCAGAAGATCCCGATCGGAATGACACGGGGCCGCCCGTCGAGTCCGTTGTATGCCAGCCGCGCCATCGAGGCTTGGTTCAACAGCTCGTGAGCGTCGGCAAGTTCCTGTGCGATCTGCTTGGGGTCCATGATCGTCGTCCTCTACTGTCGTACGGCCGCTCGTGGCCGCCCTGTTCCTGGGACGGAGGCGCCACCCTGTTCTCGACATCTGCGGCCGACTTTCCGTCGACGCGTTCGCGGTCATCGTGCCGCACGCGAGGGCTCCTCAACTCGAAGCGAGCTTCGGCGGGTCGGCCGTGGCGTTCCTTTCCCGCGTCCGCAGGGCGCATCATGCCTGGCCGGTGGGGCGGAACGTGCTGCTGGGCGCGAGGAAGGATCTGATCGACCTGGAGCTTGATGGAGAGCTCGTCACGCCCGTTCCCGAGCACGCACGGTCCATTTGGGAGCGGTGGCTCGCCGGGCCGCCGGACACGGTCGCTGCCTGGGCGGCCCTTGACACCCGGCGCCGCTGGGCCTGGCACGATCTCGTCCGAGAACGGCCCGGCCCGCGCAGTCACCGTGACCGGCCGGCCGGTCATGCCTACGAACTCGATGGTCGGCATGTCACCGACGAACCGGGCCTCTACCTCGCGCGCTCGGCGAGGCGGTGAACGGGCCGGGCGGCTACTTCGGCGGCTGCCTCGCCGCCCTCGACGACTGCCTGCGTGGCACCTTCGGCTACACCGCCCCGGCAACTCTGCTCTGGCGGGACGCCTCGATCGCACGCGCGTAGTTGTCCCAGGCCCTGTCACCGGATGGCCGGCCCTACGACCTGTTCGGCGTGGTCCTCGATCTCCTGGCCGAGGGTGGCATGCGCGTCACCCTGGCGTGAGCCATGGTCCCCCTGCCGCCCGGCCAGCGCACCTGCCCCGGACACCGCCTCGAGCCTCCGCCGACCCTCGCTACCGCTTGACTCGTCCGCGAACGGCAAGCACCGCAAGACCCAACAACGCGGGCTCCGTCAGGCGAGAAGCCATCTCGGTATAGGTGCCGGTCGTCGTGAGGTTCTGGCCGGAGGACCGGAAGACGACCGAGTTCACGACGACCCTCAGCGACTTCTCCCAGCGCTCGGACGTCAGTCGGGATCGCAGCGGACCGGAAGGGTTCACGGGAGTGGCGTCGTCCGTGGTGAGTGAGATGTGCTGTCCGGCCAGGTGCCCGGTTGTCACGGCCTGCGGGCCATCCTTGGGG
Source organism: Streptomyces sp. NPDC001606 (assembly GCF_053596835.1). Taxonomy (NCBI): domain Bacteria; kingdom Bacillati; phylum Actinomycetota; class Actinomycetes; order Kitasatosporales; family Streptomycetaceae; genus Streptomyces; species Streptomyces sp. NPDC001606. The sequence continues at coordinate 61,677 of NZ_JBSFHC010000020.1, read as the reverse complement.
ATGCCCCACAGGACCATGATCAGGACGGTCGCGGCCATGGCTCCCAGGAGCCAGACAAGGGCCCGGGAAGCGCGTAGACCATAGCCGGACAGGGCCCAGTACAGAGTGAGCAGCGCACGCTCGGAGGGAGGCCGGTCGCCGTCGTGCCGGCGCATCTCCATCTCGCCGTAGTAGAAGTCTGCTGCGTCCGGTTCGTTCTTGGCGTCCTCGAAGGACTTGCGCAGCTGGCGGTATACGGGAGCGAGGGCGGCAGGCGGCTGGGGGGACGTCCCACGCGGCGCGGGTGTCCAGCCGGTCGAGCCGGTGCCGGCGCGCCAGTGGTGTTCTTCGGCGAGCGTACGACGCTGTGTCCAGCGGGTCGGGAGGGCGCCGTTCCGGTGCAGGCCGGTGGGCGCCGCCGCGAAGGTGCAGCGGCCTTCGAGGCGGAGCTGGTCCAGGTGGAAGGTGCCAGTGAGCCGGCAGCCGGACAAGTCCACGTCGGTCAGCGCCACGTGCGCCGCGTCCACCCCGCTCAACGAAGTGATCCGGGCAACCGGGTCCAGGCCGGCCAGAGCGGACTCGTCCACGGCTCGCCGGTCGTAACCGAAGGCAGACGGGCAGGTGCTCACGCTCAGCGGGTACTCGATGACGGCGTTCGTGAGATCCACTGCCGCGTAGCGCAGACGGAGCGTGGCCGTGGAGTCCCAGCGGGTCCTTACGCATGCGAAGAAGGCCGCTGCCGCCTCGATGGTCACCGGGCTGCCGAAGCGTGCGCCAGAGAGATCCAGCTCTCCCTCGCAGGCCATCGGGCCCAGTTGGGACACGGTCTCGAAGATCGCGCCGCTGAAGAAGGCGCCGGTGGAGAACGTCGCCCCGCCGAAGGCGGCACTGCCGGCGAAGGCCGCCCTGCGGAAGACCGCCTCCCCGGAGAACACTGCCTCGCTGAAGTCGGCGTTGTCGGAGAACACCGCCCGGATGAAGCGGGCGCCACCGGAGAACGCCGTCTTCTGGAAGGTGGCCTCACCGGAGAACGTCGTAGCGTCGAAGCGGGCGCTTCCGGCGAATGTCGCCGAGCTGAAGCGGGCGCCGCCGGCGAACTCGACCGCACCGAACCAGGCGTCGCGGGCGAATGCCACATCATGGAAGTCGGCACTTCGGGAGAACTGCGCCGCGCCGAATCGGGCGTCACCGACGAACCGGGCTCCACCGAAACCGGCATCACCGGAGAACACCGCCCCGCGCATACTCGTACCGCCGGAGAACACCGCCCCCTCGAAGAGAGCCCTGCCGGAGAACGCCACCCTGCTGAATCCCGCGTTTCCGGAGAACACCGCACCGCGGAAGTCGGCTTCGGCGAATGTGGCACGGTCGAAATGGGCGTCATGAAGGAACGCCGCCGTACCGAACCAGGCGTCACCGCGGAAGGCTGCTCCGACGAACGCGGCGTCGGCAAACCTCGCGTTGTCGAAGCGGGCGTCAAGGGCGAACTCCGCCCCGCCGAAGTCCGCCGCAAGGGAGAACGCCGTCCTGCTGAACCCGGCGCTCCCCGTGAACGTCGCCCTCCTGAATTCGGCGATCCCCGCGAACGTAGCCCCGCGGAAGACAGCATCGCCGCAGAACACCGCTCCGTCGAAGCAGACGTCTACGAAGTCCACTCCGCCGAAGTCGGCTGCTTCGGAGAACGTAGCGGCTTCGAAACGGGCGTGGCGGACCAGTAGGTGCCCGCTGTCCGGGTCCCGGAGCGCGTGGAGCAGCCGACGCAGCAGATCACCGGTGAAGGTGGTGCCGGAGTGATTGATCTCAGTGTCGGGGGCCAGGCCGGCCAGGTACGTTGCGCGGGAGGCTTCCGGCAGGTGGGCCAGGCAGGCGTCGTAGGGGCCGACGATGAGGCCACGACAACCCACGGGATCGTCCGGGCTCACCCCGATGGCGCAGTGCGGCCAGGGCGGCGGTTCCGGGCTCGGCGAGGTGGTGGTCACCAGGAGAAGACATCAAGCCGAGCTGGGCGATTGCAAGGACCGTGGCTGTACTTCTGTCTCCGGAGAACAGGATTGCCGAGTTCTGGAGGCCCGGAGCGAAGCCCTGCCGGAGGAGTACTTTCTTCCCCGACTCCTGACTTCGATGGCGTTCGATGGCGGAGGACGCGGTCAGGGCCGCCGCCGTGCTGCTGGTCACCGATCGAGGTCAACACCTTGTGCCCTCTGTCCACACCGAGATGGCTGCGACACCCCGACGGACAGCCTCTTCCGGGTCTTGGGCGAGCTTCCCGCAGGCCGCTGCGACGTCCGGCACATCCTCCGGTCCCACGAGCGCATCATGCACCCCGGTCTGGAGCCAGTCGGCGTGGTTGTCGTCAGCTTCGGCAACGGCGAGAGCGATGAGTCTTACCGCGGCCACCGTCCCCACCCGTGCGAGGGCCTCTGCCGTACGTCGGGTCACTGCCGTGTCCTCGACGTCCAGCAGCAGCTCCACCAGAGCTTTCGCAGCCTCAGGAACATCAACGTAGGAAGCAAGGTCACGCCCGGCACGGACACGTTGCGTCCATGCCGGAGACGATGCCTTGGCCATGGCCGTTTCCAATTCACTCATCATCGCTGGCACGACAAGATAGCTCCCGTTCTGCGCGGTTGAGGAGGCCATCATCGGATGGTGATCGGGCGGCGTAGCCAGGTCGTGTCGGACATGCAACGAGACCGCCGTCGTCGTCATCACCGTGAAGTCCGCCGGTGCAGGGTCTTCGGCCTCGCCACCGCAGCCGTCCGTCTCGCTTGACTTCTTGCACGTCAGTCCGGCAGCCAGTGCAGCTCGTGCGCCAGGGTTTTGGCGACGGCACGGATACGGCGGTGCAGCGGCGACTGCTCGCGGGGGAGGACCAGGTGGATCGTCAGGCTGGGCGCGCCCCGCAGCGGACGCCAGGTGAGCCCGGCCGGTTGTGCCGTGGCTGCGGCTTCTCCGGCCGGGGCGAGGGTGACCCCGTCGCGCAGGTCGCGCTGGGACATGTCGAAAGAGACTGCGGGCGTGTGGAATCGGGGGTGTGGTCGGGTGTCTCGGAACAGTGCGGACAGCTGATCGTGAATCACGGGGTTGGCCGTACGGTCCGGGAGGCGCAGCGGATACGCGGCCGCGTCGGCAATTTCGATCTCCGGGTGTTCGGCGAGCGGATGGTCCTGGGCCATCTGGACCCCGATGCGCGCACGCCGCAGCAGGAACCGGCGCACGCCACGGCCCGGCTGTTCACCGCGGGTGATCCCGACATCGATGCGGCCGTCGGCGACCGCGGGGGAGATCTCCGGTGTCGCCATCGGGACCGCGCCGACCTCGAGTCCGCTGTTGCCGCGCAGCAGTCTGTCCACCAGGGCCGGTGTCGTCTCGGCCCCGGTGCTGAGGCTGTATCCGATGCGCAGCGTGCCCAGTTCGCCGGCCGCCGCGCTCCGGGCGGTGTCCCATGCCCGGTCCAGCGCCGCCAGTGCGGGCGGCGCGGACTCCGCCAAAGCCGCACCGGCCGTGGTCAGTACGACGCTGCGCGTGTTGCGGATCAGCAGGGCCGTACCGAGTTCCGCCTCCAATCGGCGTATCCGGGCGCTGAGGGCGGGCTGTGCGATACCGATCCGTGCGGCCGCGCGGGTGAAGTTCAACTCCTGCGCCAGCACCAGGAAGTACCGCAAGCTCACCGTATCCGGCGCCACGCACCCTCCCTGCCGATTGATAACGATCCGCTCTGAGCCTATCCCGTACCGGTCTTTCCCTCGAGCGCACATCAAGCCCTAACCTGCGCATATGGCGACTCCACTGAGCGCAGTACCCGTCGCCGGGATCGATCGATCCGAGTGCCACTTCGAAGTCGGACGTGAACGGCCGAACACAGGAGGTTTCCATGGCTAAGGGTTACTGGGTCAGTGTCTACCCCGCCATTTCCGACCCGGAGAGTCTGACTGCCTACGACAAGCTGGCTCGTCTGGCTGTCCAGGCTGGGGGTGGGCGTCTACTGTCCCGTGGCGGTCGGGTCGTCGCCCGCGAGGCCGGGATCACGCAACGCGCCGTTCTGATCGAGTTCGACAGCCTTGAACAGGCCGTCGCGGCATACGACAGCGAGGCGTACCAGAAGGCGCTGGTGGCCCTCCCCGACGGCGTCGAGCGCGACTTCCGCATCGTCGAAGGCGTCGGATGACCGGCGGCCCAGCCGTCGCTGAGCATCCGTCACCTGATGCGCGCACGGTGCTGAACGACGACTCACGACGTTCTTGCCGGTCTTGATCGTGCCGGTCGCGGAGAATCTTCAAGAGGTCGTCATGGGCCTGCTGGACTTCCTGCCTCCCGCAGTGGTGGGCCTGGCGATGACCCGTCCCGCGGCCATCGCGCTCGTGCTCTGACCGCATAGGTTCGCCGGGCTGGTGGTTGGAGCGGTTGGATGGGCGGTGATGTTCGTACCGATCGCTGGGGGTGTGGTGGCCGGGCCTGTGCGGGTGCGCCGACTGACCGACCAGGAAGGGCCGATCGTGCGTCGGGGCCGTACCAGCTCGGTGCGCTACCGGCGGGCGACGATGCTGCTGGCGTCCGCCGGCGGAAACCGCGTGCCGGTGATCGCCCCTCGATCACTTGACATGCCCGGCGATGGTCCGTGCGCACTCCATCGCCTCTGCGTGTGTGGTGTCCACCTCCAGGTCATAGGCCACGCCCTGGTGGACCACTTCCGCCTGGGATGCAGCCATCCCGATGGTCCGATCGCCTCGTGCGACTTCACGGCCTGCGGCCACCTCCGCGTCACACCTGACGCCGACCCACAGCACGTGCAGTTCGCCCAAGGCTTTCTGCCATCGCTGCTGTGAGTACGCCCCGCCGAGGAAGACCTCGTCGACGATGACCCGGGCGCCTGCACGGGCCATCGCGGCGACTCCTGCGATCCATGCGGCTTCCAGCGTCCGGAACTCAGGACCGACGATCACCTCTCCGTCCGGAGCGAACGCGATCCCGCCATCCGAGGCCTGCATGGACGCCGGCATTGCCCCGACCAGCGTGTCTGTCCCGAGGGCCAGCCACGGATCCGGCAGGACTGCCTGCAGACACCGAACGATTCCGGATTTCCCCGAGCTGGAACCACCGTTGACAACGATCACCTGAGTCATCACCACGCCACCGTAGAGGCGCCAGGGCAACGCTCGAAACGGATTTCCGTGAACCCTGCGCTGCCTGCCACAACCCGGCGAACGTTCCCGGCCAGAGCACTAGCGCTCGTCGGTACGACTCACCACTTGCTGACCCGTAGCCCGGGACAGGCCGCGGACACCGAGGCGACAACGCGGCGGCTGCCGGCCGTACTCCTCCACACCTGAGCCGCTATCGCCGCCCTCGATCCTGATGCCCAGCGTCGCCGGTGGGCAGGTGCCGGTAGGGTGGCCTGCTGTGGACACGGGGGCAGGAAACGAGATGGTTGCGGTCCCGTCGGGACGGGTGACGCTGTCGGACCGGCGGACGCAGAGCAGTTGGCCGGTCGAGGTCGCGCCGTTTCACATGTCGGCGTTCCCGGTCACGCAGTCCTGGTACGCGCGCGTCACGGGCCGGCGGCCGAGTACCGCCCAGGGTGAGCGGCTGCCGGTCGAGGGCGTTTCGTGGTGGGACGCGGTCCAGTTCTGTAACGCCTTGTCCCGGCATGAGGGGCTGACGCCCGCCTATCACCTGTGCGTCGACGCCGAGACGGCCGAGTGGGACACCTCCGCGGACGGGTACCGCTTGCCGACCGAGGCCGAATGGGAGCACGCCTGCCGTGCGGGCACCACGGGCCCGCGGTACGGCCGGCTCGACGACGTCGCCTGGTACCAGGGGAATTCCGCTGGGCGGATCCACTCCGTCGGCGGCAAGCAGCCCAACGCATGGGGCCTGTACGACATGCTGGGCAATGTGTGGGACTGGTGCTGGGACGTCTACGACGCCGAGGTGTACGGGGCCTACCGGGTGCTCCGTGGCGGTGGATGGGCCGACGAGCACTGGAGCTGCCGGGCGTCGGTACGGCGGCGCAGCCACCCGACCTTCCGGATCGACGACGTGGGATTTCGCGTCGTGCGTTCCACACCAGTGCCTCGGCCTGTTTCCGATACGGTCTGAGGGACCACTTGGGCAGCGAGAAGAGGGACCGCGTCGCACCGGGTTCGCGGATCGGCCCGCAGGGGGTCGATCCGGCGATAGTGTGATCGTCATGAGGGCTGAGGGCGAGGCGCTGGTCGGCGGGATGGCGAACGCGGGCGCGGTCTTCCGCCAAGGTGCGCTCGTTGAGCGCCCGGCGCCGCGCAACGCGCGCGCCCTTCATGCCTATCTCCTCGCGCTGAAGGAGCACGGCTTCGACGCGGCACCGGCCCCTGTCGGTCTCACTGCGGATGGCCGTGAGCAGCTGTCCTTCATCCCAGGCGATGTGGCTCTGCCGCCGTTCCCGGACTGGGCGATGACGAAGGGCGCTCTCGCATCGGTGGGGAGCCTGCTGCGGCGCTTGCATGAGACCAGCGCGGCCGTGGCGGTCGACCCCCGAGCCGAGTGGTCCTCGGACCTGGCTGACCCGGAAGGGGGGACGATGCTGTGCCACAACGACGTGTGCCCGGAGAACGTCGTCTTCCGTGACGGTCGTGCCGTTGCCCTGATCGACTTCGACTTGGCGGCCCCGGGCCGACCCCTTTGGGACATCGCCATGGCCGCACGCTACTGGGTGCCCATGCTCGATCCCGGGTCGGCAGCTGCTTACTACCCCTCCGGGCTGGATGCGCCCGCACGGCTGCGGATCCTTGCCGACAGCTATGGCCTCTCGGCGGGGGACCGCGCGGAGTTGCCCGGCGTCATCGAGCAGGCCACCGAGGTTTGCCGGGCCTTTGTCACTCGCCGGGTGGCGGACGGTGACCCCGTCTATCTTCAGGCGCTGACCGAGCGTGGTGGATGGGAACGGTGGGACCGTATGCAGACGTGGCTGGTGGACCACCGCAAGACGTTCACGGCTGCCCTGCTGAACTGACCGGGCTGGACGCCCGAGGAGGCAGAAGCCGCCGTTCTATCCCGACACGGCACATGACCACTCCCGCCGGAATGCATCCCGGAAGGACGAGACCCGCCTGCGTCCGCGGCAGCGGCAAAGACCGAGCCGAGCCCCGGACTGGCTGATGAGAACAGGCACCGCAGCGTCGTAGCCCCGGCGCCAGGCCACCGCTGGGCCTTGTCGCATCCATCAGATCTGGCCGAGGTCGACCTTGGGCGTGCCGGCCTCGTCGAAGCGTTCCGCGATGCAGGAATACCCCAGGGGGGTATACGGTTGAGGTGGTGTGGGGGCCGGGACGGACCCCACTCGACGGGATTGGGGATGAAGGTCATGGACCACAGCACGCACCACGCCGGCGCCGCTCACGACCACGTAGCCCACCACGCCCACGCCGGGCACGAGGACCATCACGGCGGACCCACAGGCACCTCGTGGGGAACGGCGGCGAAGGCGACCCTGCACTGCCTGACCGGGTGTGCCGTAGGTGAGATCCTCGGCATGGCCATCGGCACCGCCTTGATGTGGGGCAACGTGCAGACGATGGTCCTCGCGACCCTGCTGGCGTTCGTCTTCGGCTACTCGTTCACGCTGTTCGCCGTACGACGCGCCCGCCTGGATCTCAAGACCGCGATCAAGGTAGCGCTGGCCGCGGACACCGTCTCGATCGCGGTGATGGAGCTGGTCGACAACGGCATCATCGCGGTGGTCCCCGGGGCGATGGACGCCCACCTGGACGAGAGCCTGTTCTGGACCTCGCTGCTGGGCGGCTTGGCCATCGCCTTCCTGCTCACCACTCCCGTCAACAAGTGGGTGATCGGCCGCGGCAAGGGCCACGCCGTCGTCCACGCCTATCACTGACACCGACCACGCCGGCGAACGCGGCCGGGGCACTCCCTGGGACCGAGGGAGTGCCCCGGCCGCGTTTGGGTCAAGCGACGCTCAGGGGGCCGTGGCTAGCCTCCCGCCGCACGGCTCACCGTTCCGACAACGACTCCGAGGAGATCGACATGAGCGCTGCCACCCTTCCGGTCCTCGCCGACACCGAGGTCGATGACCTCTTCGACCTGGACGTCCGCATCGAGCTGGACGACACCCACGCGGCCGAGGCCGCGTTCACCTCCATCACCTGCGCCTCCTGCTACCCCACCTGGTGCTGTTGAGCAGCCTCACCTGCTGAATCCCCCTTCCCCACACAATGCGGCTGCTGAGGGGGGAAGGTCGCAGGCCGGCTCCGTCCACGGCGTATGCCAGACGGAGCCGGCCGCTGAGCGCCCGCGGGCCGCGGCCCCAAGACTGTCGACCCCCAACCCCGACTCCCACCCCCGCGCGTCCGGCCGCGACCGCGCCCGACCAGCCGACCACGCCCGCGATCGCCACCGAGGGACTGCCACCGAGGGACCGTCACCGAGGGACTGCCGCTGATGCCTTTGCCGCCCGCCCCCCAACCGCTCTTCCGGACCGCCCCCGTCGCTCTACTGCGCGCCCCGAGCCGCAGCCACGAGGACCGCGCCGCCTGGGCCACCGCCTCTGCCACCGACCGCGCGGCCTGCGAGCAACTGCTGAGCAGTGCGGCCGGCGACGGCGTCTTCATGGACGCCCTCCGGGTCGCCAGTCCCAGCCTGGCGAGCCTCGTGGCCGCGAGCACCAACCCCACCGCTCTCGCCGGTCGCACCGATGCCCAACTGCGCCGTGCCGTGGTCTCCGTGCTGCGCTACGAGATCCGGCTGCGCTCGCGTTGCACCCCGTTCGGGCGCTTCGCCGGCGTCGCACCGGTCCGCTTCGCCACCGCGGCCGACGGCCCGGCGGCGAAGGTGTCCTGGTTGGGGCCGGCCCGCAGTCGTACCCGGGTCGACCTCGACTGGCTGCTGCGCGTGGTCCAGCAGCTTGAGCAGGACCGCGACCTGCTCCCGCATCTGAGCCTGCACGCCCATGCCGGGACCATCCCGCGCGGCGGCCGGCTGGTGACGGCCGCGCCCTCCAACCCCGGTGCCGCGGCGGGCGAGAACACCCGCAGCGAGGTCTCCGTCCGGCTCACGCCGGTGGTCGCCGCCGCGCTGGAACTGGCCGCCGCCGGCACAACCGGCAAGCAGGCCGCCGCGGAGCTTCAGCGCCGCTACCCCACCGCCCCACCCGGTGCGGCTGCCGCCCTGCTGGCCACGCTGGTCCGCCAGGAGTTCCTGATCACCGGGCTGCGGCCGGTACTGGACGGCGGCGACCCGCTCAGCCGTGTGATCGACGTACTGACCGCCGCCGAGCGGTCCGTCGGCCGGCCGCTGCCGCTGCTGGCCGCCCTGCGCGCGATAGCCACCGACCGCGACCGCTACGACGCCGCCGCCACCTGGGGCGCGCGCGGCGCGGTGCTGGCCGCGCTGGAGGAGAGGATGCGTCAGCTGGCCGACGCCGACCGGCTGGTCCACGTCGATCTGGCGCTGGCCGCCGAGGTGCGGCTGCCGCACACGGTCGCCGAGGAGGCGGCCCGCGGGCTCGGCGTGCTGTGGCGGCTGTCCGCGCCCGGCCCGGCGCCGCTGCGCGGCTACCACCGCGACTTCCTGGAGCGCTACGGACCCGACCGGGTCGTCCCGGTGCCGGAGGTGCTGGACGACACGGTCGGCCTCGGCGCGCCGGCCGGCTACACCTGGCCGGCCTCGTCCCGCAGCGAGGATCCCGCGCCGCGGCCGCCGCGTGAGCGGGAGCTGCTGGTGGGCCGACTGGCCGCCGAGGCGCTACGCGACGGCGCCCGGGAGGTGGTGCTGGACGACGACCTGGTGGCGCGACTGGCTCCCGGGGAGCCGGACCGCGACCTGTTGCCGCGCTCCTGCGAGCTGTTCTGCACCCTGGTCGCCGCCGACGAACAGGCACTGGCCGAAGGCGACTTCCTGCTGGTCAGCGGTGGCGGACCGGGTGCGCTGGAGGCCGGCGCCACCTACGGCCGGTTCACCGGACTGGCCGGCTCGGTCAACGAGGAGCTGGCCGCCTTCGCCTTCCCCGAGCAGCCGGACGCGATCCACCTCGCTGTCGCCTACCAGCCGCGCCTCACCCGGGCACTCAACGTCGCCAACAGCCCGCGCACCGCGGAGCACGAGGTGACCATCGGGCTGCCGCCAGACCCCGCCGCGACCGCCGTACGGCTGGACGAGATCGGTGTGGCCGCCACCCTCGAACACCTGTATCTCGTGCACCTGCCGACCGGGCGCCGGCTGCTGCCGTACGCCCACCACGCGATGGACCTGCGCGGCCAGGCGCCGAACGCCGCCCGCTTCCTGATCGAGGTCGGTCGTCACGCTCACCGCCCCTATGCGCCCTGGGACTGGGGACCGGCCGGCAGCGCGCCGTTCTGGCCCCGAGTGCGGTACGGCCGGATGGTGCTCGCACCCGCCACCTGGCGCCTGGACGAGCTGCGCGAGCACACCGGGCTCGATCCGGCCCGCTGGGCCGAGGCCGTACGGCACTGGCGGGAGCGCTGGCGGGCACCGCAGCAGCTGGTGCTGACCCGCGCCGACCTTCGGCTGCCGGTCGATCTGTCCGAGTCCTGGCACCGCGAGCTGCTGCGCGACGCGCTCTCCAAGGACCCCCATCTGCTCGCGGTCGAGCTGCCCGGCGGGGAGGAACGGTCCGACGGCTGGCTGCGGGACGCCGAGGAGCGGCCGCACCACTGCGAACTGGCGCTGGCCTTCGTCCGGGAACCGACGGCCGTACCGCTCGCCCCCGCCGTACCCCCCGTCCGGCTGCCGACGGCCGCACCCCGCCTCCCAGCGGTGCACCCGGCCCAGCCGCGGCTGGCCCAGCCCGGCGGCGAGTGGCTGTACGCCAAGCTCTACCTCGCCGGCCGGCAGACGGACTCCTTCCTGACCACCCACCTCACCCCGTTCCTCGCCGAACTCCCGGAAGCAGCCCGGGAGTTGCTCGACCGATGGTTCTTCATCCGGTACCGGGACCCCGACGACCACCTCCGGCTGCGCTTCCACGGCCCCGCCGACGGCCTGTGGCCCGAACTGCTGCCGCCGCTGCACTCCGCGGTCCGGCAGTGGACGTCCCAGGGTCTCGTCGGGCGATTCGTGCTGGACGGCTACGACCCCGAGTGGGAGCGCTACGGCGGTCCCGAAGCCCAGGCAGCCGTCGAGCGCTTCTTCGCCGCGGACAGCCGTACCGCGCTCACCTTGCTGCGGATCGCCCGGCAGGCCGACGGCGCCGGCGGTGACGTGCCGTGGGGCAAGGAGACGCTGGCCGCGCTGTCGCTCGCCGCCATCGCGCACGCCTTCGGCCCGCCCCCCGCGGTGGACACACCGACCCGCTACCAGGAGCCGGGCGCAGCCTGGCTGGCAGGCAGCGCCGCCGGCGAGCAGCCGCCCCCCGGCTTCCGGGCCCACCGGACACAGTGGCTGCGGCTGATCGACCCGGCCGACGGCTGGCCCGCTCTGGCCGGGCATCCACTGGGCGACCAACTGGCGCAGGCCCTGGCCGACCAGGCCGGACATCTGCGCGCCTACCGCCGGCAGCTGGACGCGCTCGCCGCGCGCGGCGCCGACTGGTCGCCACTGCCCGGAGTGCTGGCGAGCCTGCTCCACATGGCCTGCAACCGGCTGCTCGGACCCGACCGGGAAGCCGAGTTGCGCGTCCACGCCCTCGCCCGCGCCTGCGTGACCGGCAACGCCGACCGAAGGAGGCACCAGCGATGACCACAGCAGCAGTGCCCGGCAGCACCGAGCGGATCGCGGCCGTCGTCGACCGGGTGGCTGCCGCCCTCACCGACGAGCCACGCCCGACCGGCCCCGCGGTCGCGCTCGAGGGCGGTTCCGGCGTCGCCCTGCTCCTTGCCGAGATGGCGCGCCGCGATCCGGGCCGGTTGCCCGCCGTACACGGCCGGCTGGCGGCGGCGGTCCGGGCCCTGGCCAAGACGGCCTCGTTCGGTGTGCATCACGGTCCGGCCGCGGTGCTGACGGCCGTTCAGGCGGCTGCCCGGGCCGGCGGACACTATCCGGGCCTGCGCCACACCCTGACCGCACACGTCGCGGCCGAACAACTCGCCCGCCTCGCCGCCCAGCCCGCTGGACCAGGAGTGTCCTGGTCCGGCTACGACGCCATCACCGGCACCGCCGGCGTCGGCCGGGTCCTCCTCAGCGCGGTCACCGACGGCGACGCCGAGGAGCGGGCCGCGGCCGAGCCCGCGCTGCGCGCCACCCTCGCGCACCTCGTCGCGGTCAGCCGGCCGGTGCGGGTGGACGGCCGTGAGGTGCCCGGCTGGTGGGTTCCCGGCCACCGCCAGGCGACCGAGGCGGACCGGGCCCGCTTCCCACGGGGTGACCTCAGCCTCGGGACGGCCCACGGCATCGCAGGCCCTCTGGCGTTGCTCGCCCGCAGTACCGAGCTGGGTGTGGCGGTCGAGGGACAGCCGGCCGCGCTGTGCCGGATCGGCGGCTGGCTGGCCGAGCGGGCCGACCGCGACGTCTACGGGCCGTACTGGGAGCGCCGGCTCCCGCTGGACGACGAACTGGCCCGGGCCCGCGGCGAGCGCCCGCCGCCCTCCTCGCCCCGCACCGGCGCCGCGGGGGCCGCCTGGTGCTACGGCACGGTGGGCATCGCAAGCGCCCTGCTGCGCGCGGCCCGGGTGACGGGCGAGGAGACCTGGAGCCGGCTCGCGCTGGCGAGCACCCACGCGGTACTGGCCCGCCCGGACAGCCTGGACGGTTTGAAGGGCCCCACCGTCTGTCATGGCGAGGCGGGCTTCCTCCAGAGCCTGTGGAGACTCGGGCAGCAGGCCGCCGACCGGACGCTGCTCGACCACTGCGACCGGCTGGCCGACCGGCTCGCCGCAGCCTGGGACGAGCAGACCGACTACGGCTACCGGCACCTGACCGGCCCCCGCGGCACCACCGGCCCGCAGTACGACCGACCACCGGCCGAGGACAACCCCGGCATCCTGGAAGGCGCGGCGGGCGTGGCCGCCGCACTGCTCTCGGTACTGCCGGGCCCGGGCGGGCCGGGCAGCGAACGGCACGAACCCGTCTGGGACCGTGTGCTGCTCCTCTCCTGACCCTGGGCCTCACCACGCGGGCTCCGCCGTACGCCCGGTCACCCAAGGAACCGCGCACCGACCGCTCTCGACCCGGGTCGGCCGGCCGTCCGCACCGGCACGCTCCCGCAGGACGCCCCCCTGGCCCCGCCCGGGGTTCGGGAGCGCCGACCTGCTCGCTAGTGCCTGCGGGGGGCGCGAGCATGCTGAGGCCGTGGGGTGTGAGGCTGATTCTCGCGACAAGGCGTACGCGCGTGCCGGGCGCGGGGCGAAGGTGCCATCGGGCGGTGATGGTGGCCAGGGCGAGAGTGGCTGCGGTGATGCCGTACTGGTCGCCGATGCACTTGCGGGCGCCGGTCCGAGTGAGGAACCAGCCCGGGGGATACAGGCGCAGGGTCTCGGTGATGATCCGGCCCGTCAACAACGGGAGGGCCGAGCCTCTGTGTGGTCCCCCGCCAGATGGCCGGAGTGTCCCGATCTGGTGGTGCAGCCGCAAGCACCGAGGACCTGGGACACGGCTAGGGCTTGTCTGACAATGCCCAGGGCCGTATCGGCGGCGTCTATGAGGGGCGGTGTGGGGCGCGGTCTAGGACGCGCCGCCGCTGGCAGCCTCGCTGCGGTGCGGCTCGAGGCGATCGACTGCTTGCTCGCTCCATGCCCGGATGACTGATGCCTGCTCGGGGGTCAGGGAGTCGAGGAAGTGGCGGCGGATGTTGCCGCCGTGCACGAGGATGGCACTCTGGGCGGCGCGGTGCCCCTCGGCGGTCAGCCCGATACCCGCGCGGCGACCATCGGCCCCGTATCGGGTGCGCTTGACGAAGCCGCGTTTTTCCATGCGCGTCAGCTGATGTGAGACGCGGCTCTTGTCCCAGTCGAGCGATGCGGAGAGCTCGCCGACACGCATCTCGCGGCCGGCGGCCTGCGACAGCGTCACCAGCACGCTGAACTCGGCCTTCGAGATGTCGCAGTCACGCTGCAGACCGCGCTCCAGCTCCCTGGTGAGCAGGCGCTGCGCGCGCATCCAGGTATTCCAGAACTCCCATTCCTCGGGTTCCAGCGACCGCATCTCCGTCATGTCGCCGAGGATACCGCGACCAGCAGAGTTGTCACTTCAACTCACTCCGACCTAGAGTTGACGTGACAACTCTCTGGGAAGGAAGTCTATGCCGCTTCGCATCGCAGTCATCCTCGGAAGCACCCGCCCCGGACGCCGCGGCGACCAGATCGCCGCCTGGGCACTGGAGGCCGCCCGTGCCCACGGTGGAGCCGACTACGAACTCATCGACCTCGCCGACCACGACCTCGGCAACCTCGACGAGCCTGGCAACCCGAACTTCCAGCAGTATCAGCACGACCACACCCGCGCCTGGGGCGCACTGATCGACAGCTTCGACGGCTATGTCTTCGTCGTCCCCGAGTACAACCACTCCTTCCCCGGAGCCCTGAAGAACGCCCTGGACTACGTCTACCGGGAGTGGAACGACAAGGCCGCCGGGATCATCAGCTACGGCGGCTGGGTCGCCGGGGCCCGGGCCGCCGAAGCGCTGCGGCTCGTCCTCGCCGAACTCCAGGTGGCCACGGTCCGCGCCCAGCCCACCATCTCGACACACCCCTCGTTCCACACCGGCACCTTCGTCCCCCAGGAGGGTCTCGACACCGCCGTGGACGCCATGCTCGACCAGGTGATCGCCTGGTCCGGCGCCCTGCGCGGGGTGCGCCAGGCCAAGACGCAGACGACCACGGCTGCATGAGGCCCAGTTCGTGACCGATCATGTGACAGGACGCGGCGAGCTGACGGACGCGGCGTGGGAGGCGCTGAAGCCCCTGCTGCCGGCTGCCGATGGACCCGGCCGTCGGTGGCGCGACCACCGGACGGTGATCAACGGCGCGTTATGTGACCTGCCGGAACGCTACGGGCCCTGGCAGACGGTTTATGAGCGGTTCGCCCGTTGGGAGCGGAACGGGACCTGGGCCCACTACCAAAGTCCATCTCGCCTGCGACGGCCGGGGCCTGCCCCTGGCTGTCGTCCTCACCCCCGGAAACGTCAGTGACTGCACCGTGTTCAAAGCGGTGCTGGAATCTGTGCGGGTGCCTCGGACAGGCGCCGGGCGGCCGCGGCCAAGACCCCACACGGTCATCGCGGACAAGGCGTACTCATCGCGGGAGGTCCGACAGGACCTGCGGCGTCGGGGCATCCGCGCAGTCATCCCGGAGCGCGCCGACCAGAGGGCCGATCGCCAGCGCCGCGGCAGAGCCGGTGGCAGACCACCGACCTTCGACCTCGAGCTCTACAAAGCCCGCAACGTGGTCGAGCGTTGCTTCAGCCGCCTAGGGCCGTGACCGGGAAGGTTCACCGGCTCCCGACGCCCGGCATGACCCGTTGCGGCGTTGGGGCATCGACCGAGTGGGCCCAGTACGAGGCCGATCCGGCGCCTTGCGAGGCGCCGCACCGGATGTCGCGAGAGTTCGGTAGACCCCTCAGGGTGCCGTACAGCCGCCGGGCGGCTCAGGGGGTGATGCAGACGACGAAGGCGATGATCGGCCGCGCCACAGTGTCTGTGTTCTTCACACCGACCGTCCAGCCGTTGGGACCGCCATAGGAGGCGAGCATGAACGGTTCGCCGCCGCTCTGGCTGGCGTTGCCCTCGGAGCCGCCCCCGCCGGTGCTCACCATTCCCGCGGGGCAGGACGCACTCGCCGTCCCGTACTTGCCAGGCTGGACGATCACGTCGTCACCCCAGTAGCGCCCGACGGTCGCCTGCTTCGCGCGGCCGGAGACGTGCGAGCCGGACGTGCCGGGCTTGTCGGCGTCACCGCCTTGCGCGGTCGCGAGCGTGGCCCCGCCCACAACAAGGGCGGCGGCGGTGGCCAGGACGGAGAACCCCAAACGCTTCATGTCGACTCCAGTGCTCAGGTGGTGTGGCACCGGACCTCTTCCCCGCTCCCCGACGGAGTCCCGTACCGTCACCGGCCCAGCCCAGGCAGAACCGATTCTCCGGCGGGCGAACGAGTGAGGTTTCCGGGGCGGCTGGCACACCGGGGCGACGTGGGGCCGGGGTCGTACGTCCGTCGCCCCGGAAGCCGTTCGCGCGGGCTGCCCAGGGGTGGGCGGACCTGCCAGAGCCGTGACCGAGAGGGGTGAACCTTCCCGGTCACGGCACTAGACGCTGCGCAATGGTGCGGCCGGTGAATACGGCCGGAGTCGGGTCACGAGCTGGGCGTCTACCCGTCCGCTCCGTACCGGAGGCCGTCGAGGAGCAGGTCGAGGAGGCGGCCGGCCCGTTCGCGTTGGTCGGGAGCGCTGGTGATCAGCGCGACACCCGCCAGGCTGAAGCCGACATCGATGGGGTCGACGTCCGGGCGCAGGAGACCGGCGTCGGCGCCGGCGCGCAGCAGGGTGCCGATCGCGTTGGCGAGCTTGTCAAGGGTCTCGGCGAAGGGGTCCGCGCCCGATGCGACCGCGGCCCGAAGCGCGTCCGCCATGCCCTGCTTGGCAGCCACATAGTCGATGAAGTCGTCCATCCACAGGCGGATGGCCCGGTCGGGCGGGTTGTCGGCGAGCAGCTTCGCGGCGCTGTCGCAGACCCGGGCCAGCTCGTTGCGGTAGGCCGCCTCGACGAGCGCCTCGCGTGTGGGGAAGTGGCGGTAGAGCGTGGCCGAGCCGACGCCGGCGGCCTTGGCGATGGTGTCGATCGCGACGTCCGGGCCCTTCTCGGAGAAGGCGCGCACGGCCGCTTCGAGGATGCGCTCCCGGTTGCGGCGGGCATCGGCGCGCAACACGCTCGGCTTGCTGGTCAAGGCTGCTCCCTTCATCTGGGGACCAGTCTAGCTGGACAACCGGGGAGTTCCCCGGTTACCGTCCCCAGATAACCGGGGAACTCCCCAGTTACGGGCGCAGACCCGTTCTCCTCCCAGGCAAGGAAGACCCGCATGACCTCCCCGAAAACGGTTCTGATCACCGGTACGTCCTCCGGCATCGGCCTGGCCGCCGCCATCGGCACCGCCCGGGCCGGCTGGACGACCATCGCCACCATGCGTGACACCGGCAAGGCCGAGGCCCTGCTCCAAGCCGCCGCCGAGGCGGGTGTCGCGGACCGGATCCAGGTCAAGCGCCTGGACGTGACCGACGCCGCCAGCGTCTCCGCCTGCCTGGACGAGGTCGTCGCCGAGCACGGCCGCCTGGACGCACTGGTCAACAACGCCGGCGCCGCCCAGGTCGGCACCATCGAGCAGAGCAGCGTCGACGACGTCCGCGCGGCCATGGAGGTCAACTTCTTCGGCGTGGTGGCGGTGACGCGGGCCGCCCTGCCGCACCTGCGCGCGTCGAAGGGCCGGGTGATCACCGTCACCAGCGTCGGCGGCGTCGTCGGCCAGCCCTTCAACGAGGCGTACTGCGCGGCCAAGTTCGCCGTCGAGGGCTTCATGCAGTCTCTCGCGCCGGTCGCCGCCACCGTCGGCGTCGATGTCGCCGTGGTGGAGCCGGGCGCGGTGGCCAGCGAGTTCGTCGCCAATCTCGGCCTGGACGTCCCGGCGCTGCTCTCCGCCGCCGGTCCCTACGGCCCGGCGCTCGAGGCCTACATCACCCGCACCCAGAAGTCGTTCGCCGACGCCCAGACCCCCACCGAGGCAGCCGCCCCGATCGTCGACGCCCTGACCGTCGCCCACCCGCCCTTCCGCATCCAGACCTCGCAGTGGGCCCGTGACTTCGTCGCCACCACCCTCGCCGACCTCGACGGCTCCGCCGTCCAGGCCCTCACCGGTTCCTGGGTGCGCTGACCGCCCCCGCCCCGCGGCCCGCACCGGGTGCACCACCGACGCCGGGTGCGGCGACCGCAACAGCACCCTGACTGCCCGGCCACACCGCCACCGCACCCGGCGTCGGGCCGCACCCGGTCCCCGGCAGAGGGCCACCCACCGGACCGGACACACAGCCAACCAGCCGCACCTCGCGGGACGACCCGCACCAGCAAGGAAGATCACCATGGAACTCCGCACGCTCGGCAGCCAGGGCCTGACCGTCTCCGCCGAAGGACTCGGCTGCATGGGCATGAGCGCCTTCTACGGCAGCACCGACGAGGCCGAATCCCTCGCCACCATCGACCGCGCCCTGGAACTGGGCGTGACCCTGCTCGACACCGCCGAGAGCTACGGCCCCTTCATCAACGAGCGGCTCCTCGGCAAGGCCCTCGCCGGCCGCCGCGAGCAGGCCGTCGTCGCCACCAAGACCGGCATCGAGTTCACCGACGACGGCACGCTCGTCGGCCACAACGGGCGCCCGGAGTACATCCGGCGTTCCCTGGACCGCTCCCTGCGTCACCTGGACACCGACCACGTCGACCTCTACTACCTGCACCGGGTCGACCCACAGGTGCCGATCGAGGAGACCGTCGGCGCCATGGGCGAGCTGGTGGCCGCCGGCAAGGTCCGCTACATCGGCCTGTCCGAAGTCGCCCCGCAGACCATCCGCCGCGCCCACTCCGTCCACCCGATCACGGCGGTCCAGACCGAGTACTCGCTCTTCGAGCGCGGCATCGAGGACGACGGGGTCATGGCCACCCTGAACGAGCTCGGGATCGGCCTGGTCGCCTACTCGCCGCTCGGTCGCGGGTTCCTGTCCGGTGCGATCACCAGCCCGGACGACTTCGCCGCCGACGATTTCCGCCGTACCGACCCGCGCTTCCAGGGCGAGAACTTCGCCCGCAACCTGGCCGTGGTCGACGAGGTCCGCCGCATCGCCGCCGCCAAGCAGGTCTCGCCCTCCCAGCTGGCCCTCGCCTGGGTCCTGCACCAGGGCGCGGTCGCCATCCCCGGCACCAAGCGCCGCCGCTACCTGGAGGAGAACGTCGCCGCCACCACCGTAACGATCACCGATGAGGACGTGGCCGCCCTCGAAGCCGTCGCCCCGCGCGGCATCGTCTCCGGCGACCGCTACGCCCCCGAGCTCATGCGGAACCTCAACGGCTGACCCCCGGGCGGGCCGGGAAAGGCAACCGGACGGCCGACTACGTCGCCTTCCCGGACGCCGCCCGCGGCCGGATCGACCTCGTCCGATCGAGCGCCTGGAAGACCGGATCGGCGCCCTGGGCCGGGCCCCAACGGTCGGATGTGTTCTGGTGACCGGCGGGACGTCTTCCTGGCCCACCCCCGTGAGGCCGGGACGGGATGTCACATCCCCTTGGTCCCGCCGGTCAGCTTCACCTCTCGTCCGGTTGCGCGGGTCCGGGCGAGAAGACAGTCACATGCGCCACCGTCGGAGGCGTTGAGCCAGCACCACGGCCGGCCGCCGGTCGCTCCGCAGGGTGGCACAAGGCGGTCCGTCAGTACGCCTGGAGTTTGCTCCCGAAGTGCCGCTGCGGGGGCGGCTGTCGACGTGTCGCGCAGAGTGCCGGAGCGGTTGTGGTGACCGCGGTGACGGCACCGAGCTTGAGGTGCTTGTTCATGCTGTTGCCCCCATCGTTCGCATCTGTGGGACGCCGGTCGCGTGCCCCGGTGCGGCGCGGCCGGCCCCGGTGGCCGAGGCCGGTCGTGGCGCCGGGGCCCGTCACCGCCGTATGGACCGTAACGGCTGAGCGCGCCCGGTCTCCCGGTCTGGCGCGTGATCGAGAATGCCCTGAGATGCTGCGCCGGCCATAGGCATGGAGTGCACATCCTCTTGTCGGTGCGTGCACACTCCAGCACACGCCGGCGACTAGCTTTCAGGCTCCGCCGGACAGGGCCCGGCGTCGGTACTGGCCGGGAGGCAGCCCGTAGGCGGTGCGGAACGCCCGGTTGAAGCCGGAGGCGTCCGGGAGTCCCCAGCGCAGGGCGATGGAGTGCACGGGTGTGTGGCGCAGCGCCGGGTCGGCCAGGTCTCGGCGGGCGCCGTCCAGCCGCCGGTCGCGGATCCAGGCGGCCACCGTCTGGCCCGGCATCTGCTCCTGGAAGACCTTGTGAAGGTAGCTGAGGGAGATGTGGTGCGCGGCGGCGATCAGGGAGGGGGACAGTTCCGGGTCGTGCAGGTTCTGCTGGGCGAACGCCAGCACCGACCGCAGCAGCGCTGTACGGCGACTCTGCGGGGGAAGGGACGACCGGGCGTCCAGCAGGTGCGTGAGCCAGGTGGAGAGAAGATCCAGTACGACCGTCCCCAGGCGCGGGGCATCGGACGGCCGGAGAGTGTCGGCCTGCCGGTGCAGGTTGAGGAGGAACTCCGTGAGCAGGGCCCCGGCGCCTTCCCTGCCCGGCAGTGCCTGGCCCAGCGCGCCGCGGATTCGGTGCGGTGGCAGCGGCAGGAGGGATTTCGGCAGGTCCACTCCGATTCCCTTGGCGTGGCCGTCCGGTCCGGCACCTGTCACCGACAGGTTGAACGGCTGTGAGCTGTCGACCAGGTGCAGGCTGTCCGGACGGAGGGTCGCGCTGTGCCCGGCGTGCTCGAGGCCCATCTCCCCCTGGAGCAGCAGTGTGAGGTGGTAGTGCTGGGGATCGGACCTGCGTACCGCCTTTGCGCTGCGCCGGTAGCGCGAGGACATGAAGGACACGGGCAGCACGGTCACCGGCCCCATCTCCATGAGGCGGCCCTCTGCCCGGAAGTCGGCGCCGTGGGTGCTGGTGACGTCACTGGGGCGTATACGGTCGAGCGTCTGCCGCCAGTGCTCCAGCCGGTCGGCCGCGGGTACGTCCTGGCTGCGGAATACGGTTCCGATCATCCGTTCCCCCCTCGTGCGGTGCGCGCGAGTTCACCTCGCGGGCGACCAATGTATGCGCCGGGCGCCGCCGCCCCGCAAGGTCTGCTGATCACCCTGCGGTGCCGGCCGGGCGCCGGGGTCGGCCGGAGACGCGGTCGCCGTCGGCGGCATCGCCATCGGTCGCTGGTCCTGGGGGTGGGGTCAGGGTGCCGGCGCACTGAACAGGCCGGCGCGGGCGGCGAGGAGGGCTGCGGCGGCTGAGCGGTGGGCGGCCTGCTCGTCGAGGGGTTCTCCGGTGATGAAGAGGCGGTGGTAAAGCGGGGCGGTGGCGGCCCGGATCAGTTCTGCCGGGTCGACGTCGTCGGGGAGCTGGCCCCGTGCCATGGCGCGGGTGACGACCTCGGCGGCCTGCTGGTGGCGGGCGGTGAAGAAGGCGTGGAGTGCTTTCGCGCCCTGGTCGGAGCGGAGTGCGGCGCTGATGAGGGCCGTCGGGGTGGCGCCCTGTTCGGGGTCGGTGAAGGTGGCGTACACCTCGTGGGCCAGCAACTGGATGTCCTCGTCGACGTCTCCGGTATCGGGGATGGGCCAGGGCTGGTCGGCGGAGAGGGCGAGTGCGTCGGCGATCAGGCCGTCGATGCCGCCCCAGCGCCGGTAGACGGTGGCCTTGTGGACGCCGGCGCGGTGGCAGATCGCCTCGACCGTGAGCTGGTCGTAGCCGTGCTCGGTGAGTTCGGCGAGGGTCGCGGCGACGACGTCGGCACGGACCCGCGCGCTTCGCCCTCCCGGCCTGGTGCCTGTCGTCCTGCTCTTCGGTGTCTCCGGATTCCCAGTCAAAGTCGACTCCAGTCGCGTTAAGGCTTGCCAGTGGGGTGGATCTACTGCCAGGATATTAACGCGACTCAGGTCGCATTAGATGGTGTGGTGACAGGAAGGACCCCAACCATGACCGTGTCGATCCCGAACCCCGAGGCGCTGCACCCGTTGCCCGGGCATGACCGGGTGGTCCTGCTCCGCCCGCTGGTCACCGACCCCCGGATCGAGGTCGGCGAGTACACCTACTACGACGACCCCGACGGCGCCACGGACTTCGAGCGCCGCAACGTGCTCTACGGCTACGGGCCCGAGCGGCTGGTGATCGGCAAGTACTGCGCGATCGCCGCCGGCACCCGCTTTCTGATGGCGGGCGCCGCCCACCCCACCATGGGCGTCTCCACCTTCCCGTTCACCATGTTCGGCGGCAGCTGGACGGAACGGACCCTCGACCTGGTCACCGGCATGCCCAGCCGGGGCGACACCGTGATCGGCAACGACGTCTGGATCGGCTACCAGGCGCTGATCATGCCGGGCGTGCGGATCGGCGACGGCGCGATCATCGCGGCCGGCGCGGTCGTCACCACCGACGTGGAGCCGTACACCGTGGTGGGCGGCAATCCCGCCCGCCCGATCCGCCGCCGCTACGACGACGCCGACATCGAGCGGCTCCTGCGCGCGGCATGGTGGGACTGGCCGGTGGAACGGGTCACCGAACACCTGCGCACCATCATGGCGGGCACCCCCGCCGAGATCGAGCAGATCGCCGCGGCAGCCACCGCGTGATGCGTGTGCCACGCGGGAGACTGCCCCGCGCGGCACGGGCTGGGTCAGATACCGAACGCGGCGGCGTAGTGGACGGTCCCGCTGGGGAGCGGATGGCCGGCGTCGAGGCTGAGTGCCATCAGGGCGTCGTCGGGGACATCGATGGTCAGGCCGATGCCGTGGTTCGAGGCACGGGTGAAACCGAACCAGGGGTAGTAGGCCGGATGTCCGAGGACGACCACGTGGCGCTCTCCCAGGGAGCGTGCTGCGGCCAGGGCGGCACGGATCGCCGTCGTACCCGCACCCCTCTGCTGCTGCTCCGGTCGGACAGCGCACGGGGCCAGGCACAGGGCCGGCGTGGTGTCGATGTGGCAGCGGGTCAGCAGCGCGTGGCCCACCGGGCGGCCGGTCTCGTCCGCTGCGACGAGGGAGAGACCCTCGATCCAGGCGGTTGGGTCGGCGCGCAGGCTGTCGACGAGGTCAGCCTCGGCAGTGGTGGGGAAAGCGGCAACGTTGATGCCGCGGTCCCGCTGTCCTGCCGACCTTGCCGCTGACGACAGGAGCCGTCCGATTGGTACGGCCTGAGGCTCGCGTTGCCGGGCTCGTCGAGTCCGTGGCGGAACCACGTGGAGCGGCCGTAGCCGAGCAGGCTGGGGGAGAAGGTGTCGATTCCCACCTGGGCGAGGGTGCGCCCGACACCATGTCTGCGGTCCGAGATCGCGGTTGCCGACCGGATCACTCCGTTGTCGGCAGGCACTCGGCGAGCAGATCGACGATGTCACGCCAAGCTCGCTGCGCGTGCCGGGCGTGGTAGCCGACGCCGGGGCGCACGGTGTGGGCGACCGGTGGGTGATGGAAAGCGTGCAACGCGCCGCCGTAGACCACGAGGCGCCAGTCGACGCCCGCAGCCTGCATCTCGGCGGTGAATGCGCTCCGTTGAGCGGGCGGCATGATCGGGTCTTCCGACCCGACCCCGGCCCACACTGGGCAGCGAATGCGCGCCGCCTCGCCTGGCCGGCCCGTCGTGAGTGCGTTGACTGTCCCGATCGCGCGCAGGTCGACGCCGTCGCGCCCGAGTTCCAGCGCGATTGCGCCTCCCGTGCCATAGCCGATGGCGGCGATCCGGTCGGGATCGGTCCGCGGCTCGGCGCGGAGCACGTCGAGCGCCGCGTGGCCGATGCCTCGCATCCGGTCGGGGTCGGCGAGCAGCGGCATGCAACGGGCCAGCATCTCCTCGGGGTCATCCAAATAGCGTCCGCCGTGGAGGTCGAAGGCCAGCGCCACGTATCCCAGCTCGGCGAGCGCATCGGCCCGGCGGCGCTCGACGTCGCTGAGCCCTGTCCCCTCGGGCCCGACCAGGACCGCGGGCCGGCGGTCGACACCGCCCGGGAGCGCGAGGTGCCCGATCATTGTCAGACCGTCGGCCGCGTATTCGATCGTGCGCGTTGTCACCGTCGTCATGAGATTGGACTCTAGTGATCGCCGAGCCCGGTGGAGCCAGTGTTCTGCCGCTGGCAGAAGGCAACTCTCTGGCGGATTTCCGGGTGCGCTGCCGGGTGCTCCGAGGCGTTGGCCGAGTCCGTGCTACCTGCTACGGCCACAGGCGCCCGTCACCGCCCCCTCGGCCGGCAAGTCCTCGCTCTGAGGCGTCGGTCAGGCGCCGGGCTGTACGGGGCCGATTCGGGTGCCGGAGCCCACGGACAGCTTGCCGTCGGCTTCCTGGTCACCGGGGATGATCCCGCCGCCGGGGGTCCTGAGGGTGAAGACGACCCGGTTGGCGGCCGTGCCCTTGGAGGCACTGGGCACCTGGATGTCGAAGTGGACGGGGTGGCCGGGGCCGAAGGTCACCTTGGTGCCCTGCGAGCCGTAGGGCTTCGCGGTGATGTCCTTCAGAGAGCTGTGGTTGTAGAACTTCACATCGCGGGGAGAGCCGGCCAGCTGGCAGGCGCTGGTCCTGGGGGCGGCGGTCAGCGTGACCCGGTAGTGGCGGTGCCCGGCGCTGCCGGCGTCCGGCGTGATCTTCGTCGTGAGGTTGGCGGGGCGACATGAGGACGGTGCGCCGGAGCCGGCCGGATGCGCGATGGTGGATGCCTGTGCGACACCCGCACCGGCGACTCCCGCCAGTACGACGCCGGCAACTGACATCATGAACGTGGTGGCCTTACCCATGGTCGACTCTCCGTGTCTGGCTGTGGTCGGTGGGGCCGCGCCCCGAATAACTGACGCCACGAAACCTGCCGGTTTCGTTCGTTATGGGCGTCACGGAGATGTAACGCCTTCGCCACAGGGACCGGAATGTCCCCTTCCCGTGGAGAGCCTCGGCGTCGGGTGTCGCAAGGCGGCCGTACGCATCGTCCGCCACCAGACCGACGAGCCTTCGGATGACGTACGTTCGCACCTATGACGCGCACCCTGAAGTCCTGGCTGGTGGCCGAGTGAGCGGCTGGTGGGACTACTTGGAGGAACGAACCTGCCGAGAGGTCGATGCCGACGTGCTGCGCGACCGCCGGCTGCCTGCGATCAGGACCGTTGTGGAGGCGCTGCGACCGCTGGGGGTGGGCCTGCACGACGCAGAACGCGTGGTCCACGCGCGATACGAGGCTCTGGGCGACCGTGTGCAGCGCACGCCGCCCGATCCGCTGGGCCTCCCCTCCCTCGCAGCCCGCGCCGCGGCTCTCCCCGGCCGTGTGGCAGCCGTGGAAGCGTTCTGGGACGGCGATACGGTCCACGACTGGTTCGTACTCCTGGTCGCGGTCCTGGATGCCCCCGAGGGGCAGGGCCACCTGGCGACCGTCCACCACCGACGTGACGGCCCTCCACCGGGCGTTGCCGCCGCCACGGCCGGCCGGGAGCTGGCCGAACACCTTCACGTGCCCTTCCACTTCGCGTCTCCGGACGTCCCTGACGACGACGCCCCGCGGTGGAGGGAGATCCAACGGTTGGCGGAAAAGCCGTGACTGGCGGGCAAGGATGGAGCGCGGCGTGATCCGGGGCGGCCTGACCGCCTGGGCCTCCGGTTCTCAGGAACTGCCGCTGCTACACGCCGGCCTCGCCACCGCCTGACTTCCTCGGACCGGCGGCCCTCTAGAGGCTCGGAGTATCAGCTGTCTGCCCGGTGTGGGTCGTCCTCGGCGTGGATCCCGTGACGGTGTGCGTACACAATGGCCTGGGGGCGGTCGCGGCTGCCGGTTTTGGTGAAGATCTGGTTGATGTGCGTCTTCACGGTGGAGCGGCTCAGGTACAGCCTGGAGGCGATCTCGGCGTTGGAAAGCCCTTGGGCGATCAAGCCGAGTACTTGGCCCTCGCGTTCGGTGAGGCCGTCGGGGAGGCGGGCGTCCTTCTCGCGGTGGCCTGGGTCGTTGCGGCGGCTGGCGTGGATCAGGCGGTCGGCGGCGAGCGGGTCGAGCATGGCGTGGCCGGAGACGGCGGCCTCGATGGCGCGGCGGATGTCGGCGGCGGAGGCGTTTTTGGTGAGGTAGCCGGTGGCGCCGGCCTCGAGTGCGGCGAGGATGGAGTCGTCGTCGGTGTAGGTGGTGAGGACTACGACGGCCGTGGCCGGGCTTTCGGTCCTGAGCCGGCGTGTGGCCTCGACGCCGTCGGCACCGGGCATGTGCAGGTCCATCAGGACCACGTCCGCGTCGTGCGCCACGGCGAGGTCGACGGCCTGGGCGCCGTCTGCTGCCAACCCAGCTACGTGTACGGTTTCGACGGCGCCGAGGATGGTGGCCAGGCCTTCGCGTACGACGCGGTGGTCGTCGGCGATGATCACCGAGATCGGCGTGTGGTTCATCGGTCGCTCCCGTCACTCTCGGCGTTGTGCTGGGCCAGGTTGCCGTGTCGGTAGGGGACGCGTGCGGCGACCAGCCAGCCGCCGTCGGGCGTGGGGCCGATCTGGAGGTCGCCGCCCGCCTGCTGGACGCGTTCCCTCATGCCCTGGATCCCGAACCGCCCTCCGCACGTGCGCGGCGCCGCAGCAGCCTCCGGGTCCAAGGCGTGCGGCACCGGGGCATCCGGACACGGGGCCGGTGCGGGGCGGGTGTTGGCGACCTTCACGGTCACCTCTTCGGGGCCGAAGCCAATGCGCACGCTCACGTGTGCGCCGGGGGCGTGTTTGGCCGCGTTGGTCAGCGCTTCCTGGACGAGTCGGTAGAGGGTGAGCGTCGTATCGGCATCGAGTTCCCGACAGTCACCCTTCAACGCGAATTCAGCCTGGTGCAGTGCGCAGAGGCGGCCGAGCCGCTGGGCCAGTGGTTCGCCTTCACCGCGCAGCGCGCGCACCGCCTGGCGCGCCTCGTCCAGGCCGGTGCCGACCAGCTCGTGACCGACTTCGATCTGGGTGATGAGCGTTTCGCGCGGCGCGTCGGTGCGGGCGAGGGTGTCGATCGCGGTGAGCTGGATGGACAGGGCACCCAGGGTATGGGCAAGCACGTCGTGCAGCTCGCGGCCGAGTCGGATGCGCTCACTGGCGAGTTCTGTCTCGGCTCGGGCGAGCTCGGCACGCCGGCGTTCGGTGGCGACCAGGGTCCTGTGCCGGGCGCGTAAATCGATCTCGCGTCGGCTCGCACCGGCCGCCAGTCCGGCGAGGGCCACGGTGGCGGTGGCGAGTAGGTGTCCAGGGAAGGGCCCGCGAGGGATCGCTGCGAGGCAGTAGGCCAAGGGGCCGGCGGTGGAAAGCATGAGGGCGGCCACGGGATCAAATGCGACGGCGGCCGTGCTCGCCGCGACGCCGGTGAAGATCAGCCCGTTGGTATCCGTGATGGTGAGCACAGCCCCGGCCGCGCCCATCACGGCGACGACCCCGGCCACCCGGGTACCTCTGATTCCGGCGATCGTGCCCAGCCAGGCCAGCGCGGCGGCAGCCAGGGCCGCAGGTGCCACGATTCCGGGGTCGGTGGGGAGCGCGGCAACGTTGATGAGGACGGTCACGCCCAGGCCTACCAGCATGGCCACTGCGCGCGCCCGGGGGGCTTGGATCATGCCGCTCAGGCCGACCCCTGGGTGCTCCGCAGCCGGGCTGAACCTTCTGACGATGCTCATCGGCTCTGATTATCCAGGACGCGTGCCAGAAGCTTCGGCACGAAGGACGCGGGTGGCACGGGGCTGCGGACGGTTCGGATGACCGGGGGCGAGCCGCGCGATGCGGATCACCGCGCGGCTTCCGTCGCCCGCGTGGTGTCCAGGACGGTCATAGCCTGGGCGAGGCGCGCTCGGCCTCGCACCCACAGCCCCAGGCTGCGACACAGGCTCATGCTCACGGAGAGGAAGATGAAGCCGTTCGACAGGCCGGTGCCACTGAGATGATGGGTGGTCAGGAACACGCCGAGCCCTACTGGAAAAGCGTGCTGAGCGCCGTAGGCGAAGCCGAGCCGTGCGGTGGTCACGGCGATCCAGACCGCGGCGTAACCGGCCCCCGAGCGGCTGATCGCGACGGGCTTGCCCGGGGTGGGCGAGGTGCGCGGCCAACGGCGCCGCCACTCCGGGGCGCAGTCGACGGACACCAGCAGCGGGCAGACCGAGAAGAGGCCGAGCGCCGCTCCGGCCACCGCGCCGGCACCCTGCAGCAGCAGGTCGTTGCCGCCGGTGGGAAGCGAGGTGAAGAAGAAGGGCACGATCAGGGCGACGCCGATGATCGGCCGTCCCACCCGGAACCAGCCGATCCTGCGGCGGCCGAGATCGGACTCGAGCACCACGGCCAGGATCGCCAACTGCATGATCACGATGTTCGCTGTCATGCACCCACCCTCGCCGCGACGCCGTGCCCCGACCTCGACCCCTGGGTTGGTCATCGGGTGGAGATCTGAGGGCCGGGGGTGGAGGCCGTGGTCCACCTCTCCGCCGACGACCGTGGGCACCTCCACTCCCTTTACTTGGTTGCCGAATACCTCGGCCTTGCCGCCGACTCTCTGCCCGTCGGAAGTGAGTTGACGCTGGGCCTCGGCGCAACCGGCAAGGATGCCGCCTCCATACTGTGCCGATGAGCAACACCACGGCCGAGCACGAAGCGAATACTCAGCAGTTGATGCAAAGGGTCTACCTCGGCCTGCGTGAGGACCGCCTCGATCCACACCACGTCGTTGCCCTCGCCTGCGAACTGCTCGACTGGTTCCACTACACCGACGCCATCCTGGAGGTCGTCCAGCGGGATCCGGCCGAGGTGTCCCGCACGGAGATGGCGGCGTTGGCCTGGCGCATCCTGGACGACGTGGGCTTCGAGCCGGGCTTCGACCTCGCCCCCGAGCGGTTGGAGACGCTGCGCGACGCGTTGCGGATCGTGGCCCGCGACCTGCGCACACGTGGCATCGAAGGTGCACCGCAGATCGAGGTCCTGGATGATCTGTTTCCGGTGGGGGCCGGTGTCCGTCTCCCCGACGGTACGAGGCTCAACTGGGACGGCCCCATCCTGCCGAACATGTGCGACGACCTGACCACGGCACTGACCAGCCTGACGATCCTGATTCAGGAGAGCCTGCTCGAACTGACCTGGCAGGTCTGGCCGGTGTGTCCCCGGCATGGCCTCGGCGTCCATGGTGCGGAGCGGGACGGCGAGGTTGTGTGGTGGTGCGCCGGCAACGACGGACATGTGCTGGCGCCGGTCGGGGAACTCGCCCGCGGGGGCAGCTCTGTCGGTGTGTGAACGTCCACCACCTTGACGGTCGCCACTACAGCGGGATCACATGTCCCGTCAGCGGTACGGCGTCACAGCCCTGCAACCGCTTGGTGTCTCCATGGCCGATCCCGTAGTCGATCCAGTCGTAGCGCTCCCGCGTGGCACACCGCATCGGTTCGTGATAGGTCACGGCCAGCGGCGCGTACGGGATGGCGCGGCCGGCCTCGGTGGTACCGGTGTACACGTTCTGCAATGTCCTCATGTCGGACACGAACAGCGCGTGGGCGATCAGCCGGCCGTCATGGTGGGCGGTGTAGAGCAACAGGTCCTTGCCGAAGGAGTCGATGAGGGTGCGCAGTCGGCGCCGCTCGGCTGCTTCGTCGGCAGGCTGCCCGTACCAGCGCAGGAGGGCACACCTGGCCTCGACGACCTCGTCGAACAGTTCGTCGGGGTCTCCCGGCCCGATGACACAACCGTGTTCCGCGAGGCGGCGCAGCTGACGCTGCACCTCGAAGCGCCGCCGCCTCGACCGGACGGCTGCGAGGCCCTCCTCGTCGTCCCATGTCACGGGCATCATCGAACGCGTCGTCAGATCGAAACTGTCACCGCCCAGGGCGCCGACCGCCGGGGCCAGGACCCGGGAGGCGGCCGGTGTGGTGTACAGCACCGACACGGTGGTCAGGCCCGCCCCGCGCGCCCAGGCGCAGACGTCGGCGAGGCACTGCCGCATGCTCTCGGGGTGGTGCGCGGCCGGCCCCACCGGATCCCCGAGGTACCCGGGTGCCACCAGCAGCAGTCCCGGCAGTATCTCCTCCTGTCCGTCGCCGAGTTGCGGCAGGACGCGTCGGGCCGAGCACTCCGCCTCGGGGAAGACGGGGTCCTTGCGGCGCAGGATCGCCCAGGGGTTGTACGCCTCGTACGCGTCGCCGTCGCGGACCACGGCACCGGTGAAGGCGAGCGCGCCGTTCGGGCCGTCGTACCGCACCGTCACCGGCTCGCCCGGCAGCCGGCTGATCATCGATCGCAGCCAGCGGCTGCCCTGGACCGCAGCGCCCGGGCCCAGCCGGTCCCATCCGGCGCCGTCGAACGGCCCGGACAGCGGGGTCACTTCCGTCCTGTGCATGATCTTCCTCTTCTTGTCGGGTTCGGCACCTGAGGACGGAGGGCTCAGACCCTGCCGACGGTGTCCTTGTCGCCGTCGGCGGGATCCGGCCGCGCATCCGTGTCCGGCTTCGCGCCGCGTGCGGTGAGGTCGCGTACATCCCCGGACAGCAGGGCGGCAAGACTCGCGACAGCGGCGGCGAGACCCGCTGCGGTGGCCGCGCCACGGGCGTCGAGCGCGGCCACCAGCGGGCCCATCAGCAGGGCGCCGAGCGGCATCAGGCCGTTGAACCCGAGAAACGCCAGGCTGCCCACGCGGCTGAGCAGGGACTCCGGCACCTGTTCCTGCAACAGGCTGGGGAAGAGCGAATTGAAGAAGTGCAGGCCGATGCCGTAGACGAAGGCCATCGCCAGCGCGCCCCCGCGGCCGATCACGCCGGTCGCCGCGAGGGCCAGCGCCATGAGGGCCAGCATGAGGAACAGGGCCGGACCCGTCCTGCGCACCGTCAGTCTGACCAGTACCACCGCGCCGGCCAGCGCGCCGATGCCCTGGAGCGCGTAGAACATGCCCAGCGACCGGCCCTCGGACGTTCCTCCCGGTGCCATGATCAGCGGCACCGACACATCGAGGACGCCCGCGTACACGGCGTTGGTGCAGGCACCGACCACCAGGGAGACCAGCAGCCAGCGCAGCCCGGCCACATACCGGCCCGCCTGGGCGACGTCCGCGCCGACCTGCCGGAGCCGGTGGACACCGGTCACCGGTTCGTCGGCCGCGCCGTCCTCGGCCAAAGGGTCCGGCTGCGTGGTGCCGGAGCCGCGTTCCCCGCCGGTGTTCCGGGACGTGCGGACGAGCAGGAGCAGGACCGCCGAGAGCAGGAAGGTGGCGGCGTCGAACGCGAACGTCGCGGAGGCACCCGCCATGCTCACCATGAACCCGCCGACGAGCGGGCCGCCGATGAGTCCGATCTGCTGGCCGACGGAGAGTGCCGAGTTCGCGGCGACGAGCTGCTCCTTGGGCGTGATCTCCAGCATGTACGCGAAGGACACGGGCTGGAAGAAGCCGTCCGCCACGCCGATCAGCACCGCGAGGACGACGAGCAGCGTCACGCTGGACGTCCAGTAGGTCACCCCAGCGATCAGCAGCAGGATCACGAACCGGGCGATGTCAGCCCCGACCATGACCGCCCGCCGGGACCCTGTCCGATCCCCGACGGCGCCGCCCACCAGGTAGAACACCAGTGAGGGCACCAGCAGCACGGCCGTCGCGGTGGCCAGCGTGGACGCCGAGCCGCTGACGCTGATGATGTACGTGGCGAAGGCGGTACGGAAGGCGTAGTCCCCGATCAGGGACAGGGCGCGGGCCGTCCAGTAGTACCGGAAGCCCCGCTCCCGCAAGATGCCCAGCCCCTTGCGGGCGTTGCCGGCGTCGGCGTCCATCACTCTCCTGTCGTCGTACGGTGCGTCCCCGTGCCCGGACGGGCGAGCCCCCCGGCGAGGGCCTGCGCCGCGCGGCGCGCCGCCTCCAGGTCGCCGTCGTCCAGCGGGAGGACGAAGCCGCTCACCTCGTCCAGGCGGCAGCCCCGCTCCAGTTTGGTGCTCTCCGCGCCGTAGCTGAAGGACAGCTCCTTGCGGCCGGTGCGATAGGCGTCCTCGACCGGCCGGTAGTAACACACCTCGAAGTAGGTGTCCTTGGAACGGCTTTCGGTGTAGTCGGTGCCGTTCGACCATGCGTGCCGTACGTCTCCGGCATCGAGGAACAGACAGAACCCGATGATCCGCTCGTCGGCCAGGGCAGCCACGACCTCCGCCCTTTCACCGAAATGACGTCGCAGGACGGTCAGTTGGTCCCGCTCGCCGGAGGGGTCGGGGCGGCGGCCGTACTTGGCGCGGTGCTGGAGTCGCAGGTCGACGAGCCGTTCGACGCCCGTGTCGTCGAGTTCACTCAGGGAGAACCGGCCGAAGGACACGCCCCGTTCGGCCATGCGGCGGCGGACACGGTCCATGCTGTGCACCGCGCTGCGGCTCAGCATGGCCCGGTAGTCGGCGAACGAGGTCCCGGGCGGGCGCAGGTTGCAGCGCAGGGCGAGCGGGAACTCCACGAACCCGGCGCGGCGCAGCGCCCCCGCGAGCACCTGCTCCTCCGGCTGCACATATAGAAAGGCCACCGACCTCAGGCCCTCGTCCCGGGCCTGACCGACAAGGGCCGCGACCGCGCGGTCGAGCGCGGCAGGGCGGTGGCGGCCCGGACCGGCCGGGAAGCATTCGAGGCCCGGGTACGTCAGCACCAGAGAGGGAAACCAGGCCTCGCGGGGCGGTCCTCCGGCCCGGGCCGCGGCCTGCGCCGCCGCGGCCCCGGGGGCCAGCGTCCGCACACTGCACGGCTCGAACAACAGCTGCCAGGGGTTCTTGCTCTCGGACACCCCGCTGTCGACGACGGTGCCGAAGAAGCCGGTGGCATCGGGCGTTCCGGACGCGCTGACGAAGCGGCGGTGGGTGCCCTCGATCCGGCCGGCCATGAGCTCCAGCCACACCTGGGACGCGAACAGCGGCGGATCGGGGTCCAGCAGCCCCCACGCCTCGTCGGCCGCCCGGCCGGTGCCGCCGCCCGTCACGCGCCCTCTTCCGCGAAGGCCCGCTCCGTCCCCGCCAGGCCGTGTCCCGTCGCCGCCCACCTTCGTCCCGTCCACGCCCAGGACGGGACGAACGGCTCGAGCATCGGGAGCACGCGCGAGGGGCAGCGCGGGTCGGTGAACGAGCGGTACAGGTCCTGGGCCAGGTCCAGGACCAGGCCGAGCGCCTCTTCGTGCGGCAGGCGTTCCGCGAACAGCAGGGGCTCGATCCGCCCGAACAGCCGCGGCGCACGGGGCGTTTCGGCGATCCGGGCCGCCCGCGTGAGCAGGTGTTTGCCGTCGTGGGTGAGCGGGCCGAAGGCGTTCACCGCCGACATCAGCAGGGACTCCGCCGCGCCCCGGCACATCAGCTCACGGGTCGGGCTCGCCAGGACCGTCGTGTCCTCGAGCAGGCTGAGCGTGCCGACGAAGGCGAGGGCGGTGGCCGCGGAGCGGACCGCGTCGAGGTCGAGGCCCGCACGCAGCCGGTCCAGCTCCCCGGCACCGCTCAGCACGATGCCCTGGTGCACGCGCTGCACGAGCCGTATTTCGAGTCCCTGGAGATTCGGCAGGTCGACCGTGCCGCCGTCCCCGGCGGCGTCCTCCAGCATCCGGGCGAGGTCGTGCAGGCGCTCCGCGGAGACGTACTCGACGTTGACCGGCAGATCGCCCGCCCGTCCGTCGAAGCTGTCCCCGAGGATCGACGGGTGGTTGGTGGTGCCGGGCGTCCGGCGCGGGCGGTGCCGTCGGGTGAGGACCAGCAGGTCGAGATCGGAGGTGGGGTTCCACTCCCCGGTCGCGTAGGAGCCGGCGAGCAGCACGGGTTCGTCCTCGTCGGCCTCCACCAGGGCCGCTATCGCGGGCAGCGCGGCCTGCCGCCGGTCGAGCTCGGCCCGTACCGGGGCGGGCAGCCGATCCAGCACGGAGACATCCACGAAAGGGCTTCCTCTCACGATAGATCACTGTGGGTCATGACTGATCACAGCGGCCAGTAAGGATCAGAACGGGTTGGGGCGTCGGTAGGTCGGGCGCGGTTCACGCGGTGGTCAGCGCGTGCCGCAGCCGTTCCAGTCCGGTGGTGAGCTGCTCGGCGGGGAGGGCGAACGACAGCCGCAGATGGCCCGGCGCGCCGAACGCCGAGCCGTCCACGACCGCGACCCGGTGCCGGTCCCTCAGCCAGGCGGCCGGCGCACGGCGTGCCTCGTCCCCCGGCTCACCGAGCCGACCGAGGCCGGCGAGCGGCGTCCGGATGTCGGGAAAGAGGAAGATGCCGCCCCGCGGACGGGGGCAGACGAGCCCCTCGACGGAGTCGAGGACCTTCATCGCCAGATCCAGGTTCGCGGTGAGTTCGGCGCCGACCCGCTGCCGCTCCGGCTCTCCTTCGGCCAGTACGACGGCCGCCGCGTCCTGCACCAGGCTGCTGGTGTTGCCGATGAGATGGGAGGCCACGGCGACGGCGCGGGCGTGGATGTCCGCCGGGGCGATCGCCCAGCCCAGCCGCAACCCCGCCAGGGCGTGGCTCTTGGACAGCCCGTCGACGACCACGCAGTGCTCCGGCAGCTCCGGGAACACGTCCCGCACCGAGGGCGCCGTCCGGCCGCCGAGGGGCACCCCCCGGTAGACCTCGTCGCAGATCACGGTCAGCCCGTGCCGGCCGGCCCACTCGACCAGGGCGCACAGCGCGTCCTCGGGGATGACGGCACCGTCGGGGTTGCGGGGCGAGTTGACGATGACGGCGGCCGTGTCCGGCGTGCGCCGCGCCTCCCACGCCTCCAGGTCGAGGGCGTCCTCGCCGGCCCGTCCCGGCACCGGCACGGGGATGCCCCCGACGAGTTCCACGAGGTGCGGGTAACTGGCCCAGTACGGCGTCGCGAAGAGCACCTCGCGGCGCTCGCCCAGGACCGCGCCGAGCACCGCGACCAGGGCCTGCCTGGCCCCTGGCGCCACGAGAACCTGCTCGGCCGAGGGGGCCGAGGCGCCCTCCGGGGTGGCGTGGCGGGCGATGAGGGACCTGAGGTCGGGGTCGCCCGCGGGGGTCCGGTAGTGCTGGTCGGCCCGCCGTACCCGTACGGCGGAGGCGGCCGGGTGCACCGGGACGCGTACGTCGCCGGTGGACAGGACGACGACGTCCTGACTGTGGGCCCCGGCGGCCGTGGGGGAGAGGGCGGTCACCGGCCCGCCCCCTGTCCCGGGACCCGCCCGGGGTGGCCGTCGACGCGTCCGACCAGGGCCGCCCGCACCAGCTCGGCCACCCGGCGGCGGCTGCTGGCCTCGGCCTCCTCGGACAGGAAGGCGCGGTGGCTGGTGACCACGACCCGGGGATGCCGGAGCACCGGCTCCCACCGGGGGTCGTGATGGGGGTTCTCGGGGAAGAAGACGTCGAGGGCGGCGCCCGCGATCCACTCCTGCTCCAGCGCCTTGCCCAGCGCCTCGGGGTCCACCAGCTTGCCGCGGGCCGCGTTGACCAGGAAGGCGCCCGGCTTCATGGCGCGCAGCGCGTCGGCGTCCATCAGCCGCTCGGTCTCGGGGGTCAGCGGGCAGTGCAGGGTCACCAGGTCCGACTCGGCGAGCAGTTCCTCGAGGGTGTCGGCGGCGCGGGCGCCGTAGCCCTCGGCGAGGTCGCGGCCGAGGTAGGGGTCGTAGACCCGGACCTCGCCGTAGAAGGAGCCGAGGCGCCGGGCGACGGCGCGGCCGATCCGGCCGAAGCCGACGATGCCGAGGGTGCGCCGGTTGGTGCGGTGCGGGACGCCGCCGGCGTAGATGTCGAAGGTGCCCCCGGTCAGCGTGCGGTGCTGCGGGATCAGCTGCCGCTCCAGCGCCAGGGCGAGCGCCGAGGTGTGGGCGGCGACCTCGTCCACGCAGTAGTCGGGCACGTTGTACGCGGGGATGCCGCGGGCGGCGAGCAGATCGG
Organism: Streptomyces sp. NPDC001606; assembly: GCF_053596835.1. Taxonomy (NCBI): domain Bacteria; kingdom Bacillati; phylum Actinomycetota; class Actinomycetes; order Kitasatosporales; family Streptomycetaceae; genus Streptomyces; species Streptomyces sp. NPDC001606. The sequence continues at coordinate 26,208 of NZ_JBSFHC010000020.1, read as the reverse complement.
CGTTGAGGTTGTCCACGCCGACGCCCTGGCGCACGACCATGCGCAACCGGTCCCCGGCGGCGTCGAGGAGTTCCCCGGTGACCTGGGTCCGGTAGACCACCAGCACGTCGCACCCGGTAGCGGCTTCGCGCATCGCCGGGCTGTCGACCAGGTAGCGGCCGTTCTCGTACGGGCCGAAGCGCAACTCCACGTCCGGTCCGAGGATCTCCCGTTCCACCGTGGCCCGTTCGCGGCTCCAGGTGCCGTCCTCCACGAGCCACGCGGGGTCGGTGTACAGCACGCGGCCAGTGGCCATCGTCGTCCGCCTTTCGTCGTACGTCAGTCGTGTGTCTGTCATGCGTCAGACCGTGCGTCAGATGGTGTGTTCGTCACGCTTCGTGCGTGCGGCTTCAGCGGAGCAGCCGAAGCACGTCGGCTTCGGTCAGTACGCAGGGGTTGTTGGCTGCCCGGCCGGAGGTGAGTGCCTTCGTCATGGGCTCGCGCCAGTGCTCGGCGGGCAGCGCCAGGTCCTCGATCCGGGCCGGCTGCCCGGCGCGGGTCAGCAGTTGCTCCACCAGCTGCCGTACGCTCCGGCCGCCGCGGGTACGGGTGGTGTCCTCGACGACGGCCACGGCGTCCCGCACCGCCGCGGCGCCCAGCGGATGGCGGCAGTCGGACGCGTCGGCCGCCGCGTGCCGCTCCAGCAGCCAGGGCAGATGCAGGGCCACGGCGGTGCCATGGGCCAGCCCCAGGCGCGCCGTCAGGTCGTACGACAGGGCGTGCGCCGCCGTGGTGCGGGTGAGGTCGATCGCCGCGCCCGCCAGGGAGGCCCCGTGCGCGGTGCCGACGCGGATCGCCGGGTCCGTGAAGGTGCCCGTGTCGGCCGCCCGGGCCAGGGCCGGCACGAGCCGGTCCAGGGCCGCGAGGGCCAGCTCCCGGGAGGCGCCGGTGGCCGCGACGGACCAGTACGACTCGACGGCCTGACTCAGCGCGTCCAGGCCGCTGGCCACCGAGTCGCCCAGCGGGAGCGACGCGGTCAGGTACGTGTCGACCAGGACCAGGTCGGCCCGGGCCTGGTCGACATCGAGCGAGTGCTTGCGCCCTTCGATGTAGACGGTGGCGAAGCGGGTCATCTCGCTGCCGGATCCGGCGGTGGTGGGCAGCAGCACGAGGGCGCACTCCCGGCGTTCGGTCACAGCCTCGGGGTGGCGCAGGCACTCCTCGGCGTCGTGCCGCTGGGCGGCCAGCACGGCGATGGCCTTCGCCACGTCCAGGCTGCTGCCGCCGCCGATACCGACGACCGCGTGGGGCGCGAAGCGCCGTACGACGTCGATGCCGGCCCGGATCTGCTCGATGCGCGGGTTGGGGCGCACTCCGTCGAAGTGCTCCACCGTGTGACGCTCCGGCAGGGCCGCCACGCTCCGGTCGACGCCGGAGCACAGGTAGGAGGTCCTGCCGTGCACCACGAGCACCCGTTCGGCGCCGAGCGCGGCAAGCGCGTCGCCCAGCCGCGCCGCGGCGCCCGGGCCGATATGGGCCGCCGGGTGGCCGGGCAGCCGGGTCAGTCCGGGCCAGGTGCCGGGGAGCGCCGGCAGCGTCGTGCTGGTCACGCCTCCTCCCGGTGGCCGCCGGGCGGAACGGCCGCCGTGAGCCCGGCGGTGAAGCGCGCCGCGATGTCCGCGACGGACAGACTGCTGGAGGCCCGCTCCCCCGGCGCCCCGCCGACCTTCCCGTCCACCGCCAGCAGGCCGGGCCCCGGCGCGTCCAGCAGCGCCCGCAGAGCAGGGCGCAGCCCGGCCCTCGTCCCCACCCGGCGCACCTGCCGGTAGCCCACGGCGCGGGCGACCGCGGCGAAGTCGGTGGTGCCGGACGTGGTGGGCTGCCCGCCGGTGGAGTCGTACGCCTGGTTGTCGAAGACGACATGGACCAGGTTGGCGGGCGCGCAGTGGCCGACGGTGGCGAGCGAGCCCAGGTGCATCAGGGCCGAGCCGTCGCCGTCCAGGACCACGAACCGCTCCTCGGGCCGGGCCAGCGCCGCGCCGAGGGCGAGGCCCGCGATGTGTCCCATCGAGCCCTGCATGTAGAAGTTCCCGGGCCGGCCGCCCCGGTTGTACAGGGTGCGGGAGAGGTATCCGGTGGTGGACAGGATCCGTTCCCCGCGCACCTCGGCGAGGACCGCGTCCACCAGGTCGTCACGGTCGGGGAGCGAGGCGTCGGCCGCGGCCGCCTCCGGCGCCGCGGCGGTGTCCGCGAGGGCGCCCTTGCCCACCAGGACGAACGCGCTGCGCCCGGCGTCCAGGGCGGCGCCCGCCTCCTTGACGACGGCGTCGGGCGAGGGGCCGTCGGCGGTCAGCCACCAGTACGGCACCTCCAGCGAGTCAAGCCAGGCGGGCACGACCTTGCCCATCCAGTGGTGCTGCGGCTCGCCCGCGTCGGCCTCGGGCCAGCCCCGCATGCTGACGAAGACCAGCAGGGGGATGCGGTACGGCAGCACCAGCGAGGTGAGCGGGTTGACCAGGTTGCCGAAACCGGAGTTCTGCGCGACCACCGCGGCCGGTTCGCCGGTGAGCCGGGTACCGGCGGCGATCGCCAGCGCGCTGCCCTCGTTCACCGCCGGGACGTAGCGGATCCGGGGGTGCCGCTCCAGGCGCCGGATCGGCCCCTTGAAGTAGGAACAGGGCACCCCGGACACCAGCGAGACCCCGATGTCCTCCAGCCCGGCGAGGAAGGCCTCGGACCCGCCGGCCACCCGGCCGGTCACGGCTTCGTGCGGAACGTCGACGGCATGCCCTGGAGCGCGAAGACCTCGGCCATCGGCGCGATGCGCTCCTCGATCGCGGCGGCCCGGTCGGCCCCGCCGAGATCCTTCAGGACCTCCTGCACGCCCTTGACCGCGGCCCGCAGGCCCTGGTTCGCGTAGATCACCAGGCGGTACCCGGCGTCGTACAGCTCGCTCTCGGTCACGGTGTTGTAGGTGGTCGGTACGGCGACCAGCGGCACCGGCGACTGCCAGCGGGAGGCGAACTCCAGCACCTCCTCGGGACGGCGGCTCTTGCTGTGCACGAGGACCGCGTCGGCGCCCGCCGCGACGTAGGCGTGCGCGCGCTCCAGCGCCTCCGCCACCGGATGCCCGGCGATCAGCGCCTCGGTGCGGGCGATCAGCACGGTGTCGGGGTCGGACTGCACCTCCTTGGCGTTCTTGATCTTCAGGGCGAAGTCCTCGGTGGGCAGCAGGTCCTGGGCGGCGTCGGCGAAGCTGTTGATCTTCGGGAAGAGCTTGTCCTCGATGCAGAGCGCGGCGATGCCCGCCCGCTCGTAGCGCTGCATCGCGTAGGCGGCGTTCATCGGGCCGCCGAAACCGGTGTCGCAGTCGGCGATGACCGGGATGTCGGTGACCGCGTCCATCGCGACCGCGGCATCCAGGTACTGCGTCATGGTCACCAGGCTCGCGTCCGGCAGCCCGTGACTCGCCGAGATCTCGAAGCTGGAGGCCCACACGGCCTCGAACCCGGCGCGCTGCACCAGTTTGGCGGTCAGGCCATCGTGCGCGCCCACCGCGCGGATCACGGAGGTTCCGGCGAGCAGCGCGCGCAGCCGGGCGGCCTTGGAGCCCTGGGCCTGGATCGGCTGAGTGTCCGGCACGGCGATCAGTTTCCTTCCTTGCTGTACCACAGGCGGTCTTCGGCGATGTAGCGGTCGATTCCCCCCTCGGCCATGGCGCCCAGCGCATGGCGCACCTCGGGGGTGACATGTCCGCCGATGCGGAGCAGCAGGACCCGCGGGGCGGTGCCGGTGACAGCCGAGAACGTGACGGGGACCAGCGGCTCGGTGTAGGCGGAGTCGCCCGGTTCGAGGACGTCGGTACGGCGCTCACCGTCCCGCTCCCAGCCGACCCGCACGGGCGCGTCACCGAGCACGAACAGGTACTGGTGCTGGTACGTGGCCAGCGGGGCGCTGCCGGCGTCCGCCGTGGCGAGCACGTCGAGCTGGAGGGAGGAGGTGTGGGGGTGCAGCGGGTCGCCCGCGAGCCGGGTGAGCCGGTAGGCGGGCCGGCCGTCGTCCGGATACACCCAGCTGCGCGCGTCGCGGGCGTGCTGGATGGCCACACCGTGCCGCGCGGTGCTGCGCGGCGGCAGCAGGTCCCGTACGGAGACCCCCAGCGCTTCGGCGAGTACGGCGAGTTCCTCCGATGTGGGCGCGGCGTCCGGGCCGGTGTCGGTCAGCTGCCGGATCCGCTCGGGCGCGAGGCCGGTGCGGGCGGCGAGTTCGGCGGGTGTGACGCAGCCCGCCGCCATGAAGGAGCGGACCGGTCCGGCGACGGACGAGGCGTCCGGCGTGACGGGCAGGGCCAGGTCGTGGGCCGCCCGCCGACCGAGCACCGCCAGTTCCCGCTGGGCGTCCCCGGTCAGGCCGCCGCCGTAGGTGAGGGCGAGGATGTAGGCCGGCTCGGCGTCGCTGCGGGCGGTGAAGGAGTGCGGGGCGAAGGGCAGGCCCCACACCGAGTCCCCGGTCCGCATGGGGACGCAGTACGACTCGCCCTGCCAGCGGTAGTAGTAGTTGACGGGGCCGACGAAATAGGTGAACTGGTACAGCAGGTGCCCGCGGTTCCACTGCACCTTCGGGTTGTCCGCCCGGTCGTCCTCCACCACCTGGAGCATCCGGATCCACTCCGGCCGGTAGGAGGCGATCCGGGACATGGCCGTGTCGCGGTACTCGTAGTAGTCCGTGCCGCCCCGGGCCAGCACCCGGGAGCTAGCCAGCGACTCCTTGGCCCGCAGGACGGTCAGACCGGTCGGGCAGTCGTCGTGGACGGGCAGCAGGTCCCGCTCGTTGAGCGGCCAGACCTCGGCAGCCCGGCGCAGCAGGGCCCAGTCGACCGGCCGCCGCCCGGAGGTGTACTCGGCGAAGGTGCCCGGTGCCAGGCCGAGGTCGCGTTCGGCGTTGTCGTCGTCGCGTTTGAGGTCGTTGGCCGCGGCGCGCAGCAGTGCGCCGGCCCTGCGGTCGAATCCCTCTCCCACTGAGGCTGACATGGTGTGGTTCCCCGAATCCCAAGTCGTTGGCTGAGGCCCGGAGTTCCGGGTCTCCGGGTCGTCGGACGAAGGCCCCTGCTCAGCCGCGCTGCACGGCGCGGCCGAGGGGGTACGCCTGGAGGCCGTAGCGGAGCTTGAACTCGTCGTTGCGCCGGCCGCATTCGAGGACCGGCCGACCCGAGCCGAAGCCCGCTCTGAGTTCTGCCTCGAACAGGACGTACTGCGGGCTCCAGTTGAGTTCCGCCGGATACAGGCAGCCGCCGGCCCAGGCGTGCATACGCGTGTCGTCGTACAGGCAGATGGAGGTGGCCAGGAGCGTGCCGTCCAGATCGATGCGCAGGATCCGGCAGGCATCCCCCAGCCGCTCGATCAGTGCGCCGAGCCGGTCGGGCGGGTAGTAGCCCGGTGCGTGCTTGTTGGCCGTGCCGAGGCACAGATCGAGCACGTCCTGGTCGAGGACGTCGCGGCCGGTGCGCAGGGTGATCCGCGCGCCGGAGCGTTCGGCCCGGCGCGCGTACTGCCGCAGCGACCTGCGCGAGGCCCGGCCGATGCCGGCCAGGTGCTCGTCCAGGGTCGCCGGTCCGCCCGCGATGGGCAGCCGGTAGCGCGACGCCGTCTCCTCCACCGGTACGCCGATGGCCTTGAGCTGCTGCGCCAGCGGCTCCCTCAGCGGCACGTTGACCAGACCCCACATCTCGGCCCGGTGCTCGGCCGCCAGGTCCCCGAGCGCCTGCCAGAACTGCTCGACGAGCCAGGCCGTCAGCTCCCCGCGGTGCAGCAGGCGGGTGTCGTAACAGTGCCAGACGTGTCCGATCAGGGCGTTCAGTACGGCGTCGGCACCGGGGCCGGTCGCGAACGGATCGCGGGTGCGCTGGAGGTAGACGGGCAGGGCCGCGACCAGCTCGCCCGCGTCGGTGCGCGCCAGCAGGTAGGACGCGGTCGATGGGTACGTCAGCGGGTCGGACTCGACGCTGCGCAGGAAGTTGTAGGACTGGAAGACACTGGCGTCGCAGGCGGCCGCCAGCTCGGTCCAGGCCTCGCGGCCCACGGAGTCGAGGGAGTCCGTGACGGTGATCCGGATCCGTGCGCCGGCGCCGGTGACCGTCATCGGACGGCCTGCCGGCTCGCGCGCAGTGGCTGGAAGTGCAGCGAGGACTCCAGCACCACCCGCTCCCAGGCGTCGAGGACCACCCCCGTGGTCCGCAGCGCCTGCTCGGCCACCGACATGCGCATGTCGCCGGCCGCGGAGGGCTCGAACTCGCAGGCGAGGAAGGGCAGCAGCGGCTCGGGGGCGTGGCCTGCGAGCAGCGCCGCCAGTTCGGCTCCCGCGCCCACGTCGCCCAGCCGGGCGGTCTCCGGGAACCGGTCCCGGACTCGGTGGCGGACGTCCAGGGGCAGGTCCTGCCACAGGGCGGCCAGCACCCGGGTGCGGACGGCGGCGAGCACCTGGTCGAAGTCCCGGTGTTCGGGTGTGTGCGGGGTGATCACCTGGCACAGGTAGTCGATCTCGGCCGCGGCGGCCTCCGGATCGGCGGCGGCGTCCGCCGCGGTCAGCCCGAAGATGGCGGCCTCGCGCTCGGACTCCACCGGCCCGTCGGAGCTGTGCATCAGCCCGACGATGCTGTTGATGGCGCCGAAGTCCCGGCGCAGGGTGCCGTGTTCCGCTTGCTCGGGGTGCTGGTAGCCCTTGCGCAGGGCGAGGAGGTCATGGGCACCGCCGCCGTCCGGTCCGGGTCCGGTGTCCCCCTCGTACCGGCAGATCAGGGCCATGGCCGGGCCGAGCGCGAGGACCGCGTCCACCAGCCGGTACCGCCAGGTCTGCCACTGGCCGGCGATGAGGTCCGCGTACAGGTCGTCGATCAGCTCGGGGTCGGCGTGCAGGGCGCGTGCGGCGACGGGCGGGAATCCCTCCTTGCGCAGCCGCTTGACCATGTCCGTGTGAACGCTCCGGTAGGGCGCGTCGGAGCTGAGGAGCACGAAGACATGACGGGACCAGAAGTCGGAGTCGGGCACGGCGGAGTCACCTTTCGACCGGTCGGATCGGAGAGGAGCACTCAGGAGGCAGGCATGCGACGCGGTGCGGCGCTGCCGGGTCGGCACGCGGGCGGGTTCACGACGCGTGCTGACGGGGCCGGGCGGAGGACGGCGTCAGCCGGCGAAGGGGCACTTCTCGGGTCTGCCCACCGACTGGTCGTCCGGCAGCGCGTACTGCCGCCATTTGTGGACCGAGGAGTACATCGGGTCGCCGAGATAGGGATGCGGCGGGATCGTGTCGTAGCGCTCCAGGTCCGCCCGGATGCGCCGCTTGGCGGCCTGACCGGCCACCGTGGAGCCGCTGAGGCCCTCGAAGACGCGCCGGGTCTGGAAGACCAGCGTCAGGCAGGGGCCCAGATTGCGGCTGTCGCGGTGGTGGTAGCCGGGGCTGGCCATGAAGGTGAACCACGGCTCGCCCGCGAAACACCACTGCCAGGCGGGGTCCGCGGTGTCGGTGGGAAAGCCCTCCGGCCACGGTTCGGTGTCGAGGGCGCTCAGCTCTCTCAGCAGCGTCCAGAACGCCGCCTGGTGATCGGCCAGCTCCGCGTGCGGCTCGGGCGCACCCGCGAAAACGATCAGCGTCTGCCGCTTGGGTCCCCGCCGGGCCCGCTCACGGAATTCCACCAGGGCGTCGGCCAGGGCGCGTACCCCGTGCTCTTCCGGAAAAGAGGGGTCGAATACGGTGAACCAATTGTTTCCACGCTGCTGACCCTGCACTCCGAAGTAACAGGGATACGGGCGTTCCTGATCAAGCAGCTTTGCCGTGAAGGTCTCGTATGCGTGTGGAACCCAGCCGGGTAAGTCTCCCGGCACATCCGTCCGGGGTTGCTCCAGGGCAGACCAAATACGTTCCACGAGAACCACGTTCCCCCTTCTCCGCCATGCCCGGAAGACCCGGGTCAAGGCCCCGTGCACCGTCGGAAAAACCCACGGCGTTCCTTGTGTTCAGCAGAGATTCACCGATCAAAACACGCAGACAACCGGTCGTCAAGATGACACGATCTTGACCAAGAAACTGGCTGAAACTGTACGCTTAACCAGCGGCAGCCCGCGCGAATCGCCGTCCGCAAACCAGACAAAGGATGGCACTGCCCAAGGAAGTACCCCGCAGTTTTCCGCCTTCGGTAATGAGGGCTGGACACTGGCCGAGTCGCCTGCCTACGGTGGGCTCCGGTTTTCGATGTCATGCCTCTCCACTTCTCCGTCCACTTCTGCGGGCAGCCGTCCGACCGGATGGACGCGGACTTCCCGAGGCACCCGAAATAACTTGCGCGGCACATACCAGGCACATACGGCCGCATGCGCACTCAAACCGGGGGCAGTGACAAACATGAGTGATCCACGGCATAGGATTCCCGTCCTTCTGCTCGACCGGATCGGCTATTCCTTCTACCGGGACAGAGACGGACGCAGATTTCTGCCGGAAGACCGCTACTCGGTACGTCTGGTCACCTCCCCCGACAAGGTCGGCGAAGCCACCGGAGAAGAACTGGAATCCGTGGTCGCGGCCGATGTCTACGACAACCGCGCGCTCGCCGACGCGGTCCAGCACCAGATCGGCCTCAACGGGCGCAGAGCGGAACGGCTGGTGGCCATCACCGAACGGCTCCTGCTCCGCGCCGCCGAACTCCGCGAGGAGCACGGCCTGCCGGGCCAGACCGTACGGGAGGCACTGCTCTTCCGCGACAAGGTCCGCATGAAGGAGCACCTGAGCGCGCACGGCATCCGCGTCCCGGAGTTCGCTCCGTTCGACGAGGCCGCCGCCCTGGAACTGCTGTCCCGGACCGGCGCCGTGGTCGCCAAGCCCCGGCTGGGCAGCGGCGCGCGGGACATCTTCGTCCTGCGGGATCCGGCCGACGTCGCCTCCTTCACCGGCGAACAGGCCGGCCGCATCGACGAGTTCGAGGTCGAGGAGTTCATCGACGGCGAACTCTTCCACGTCGACAGCGTCGTCCAGGACTCCAAGGTGCTCGGAGCCGTCGCCGCCCGGTACATCGACAAGACCACCTCCTACACCCAACTGCGCCCCTGCCGTGACGTGGCCGTGAGCCCCGGCCCCCTGCTCGACGCGCTGCTGGAGTTCAACGAGCGCGTCCTGGCGGCCCACCCGGGCTTCACAGGCGTCACCCACCACGAGATGTTCGTACGTGACGGCGAGCTCGTCTTCTGCGAGATCGGGGCCCGGGCGGGCGGCGGCGGGGTCATCGCCGGCTTCCTCTCCCGGACCGGCGTCAACCTGGACGAGGCCGTCATCCAGGCACAGCTGGAGGGGACCGTACCCGTACCCGCCGCCCCCGCCCGCCATCTCACCGGATTCACCGTCCTCTACGCGGGCGCCGGCGTCCTCCAGCGGCCCCTGACGCCCCCGGACGAGCCATGGGTGCTGGAGTGCCAGGTGCTCGCCCGGCCCGGCGACCGCCTGACCCGCCCCGAGAACTGCAACGACGCCGTGGCGATCGTCTCCGTACGCGGTGACTCCGAGGACGAGGTGATCCGGCGCCTCGACCACGTGGGCCGGCACATGACCCCCGTGGTGTCACCCGTCGACTGACCACGCCAGGCACACACGCCGGAAGCAAAGGACCGACCAGAACAAGAGGGGGAAACGTCATGCCTTCACCGAAGGAAGCCTCGCCGGCGCCGGCGGACTGGGTCCGCGGACCGGTCGCCGATCTCTTCTCGTCCTACGTCGCCACCGCCGCCCTGTCCGCCGCCCACCAGCTCGGCATCCTCGACCGACTCGCCGAGCACGGTCAGGCGCCCTTCGGCAACGGCGGCGACGAGAGCCTCTCCGACACCGTGGTCCGCGCCGTGCACCGCACCCTGCACTGGGCGCGGGTCGTCGAGGTCAAGGACGACGAGGTGGTGATCCCCGGCGCGCTCTTCACCGAGGCGTACGCGGCCCGCGGCTACTTCTACTGGCTGGTCAAAGGCTGCGGCGAGCTCTTCAGCATCGCCCCCGACGTGGCCCGCACCGAGCGCAGGACCGGCGACTTCTACCATCGCGACATGCGGGCCGTGGCCATCGGCTCCCGGCTGATCGGGGACGAGGAGGTCGAGCCGCTGTTCGACCGCATCCTGGCCGACCCGCCCGTCGGCAAGGTCGCCGACCTCGGCTGCGGGTCCGGGCAGCGGCTCATCCGGATCCTCGGCAACCACCCCGGCGCACGCGGAGTCGGCGTCGACATATCCCCCGCGGCGGTGCAGCTGGCCGGCGAGTCCGTCGAGGCCGCCGGTCTCACCGACCGGATCACCCTGCTCCAGGGCGACGTCCTCCATCTCGAACCGCGCCCCGAGTTCGCCGACGTGGACACCGTCACCTGCGTCTTCATGGGACACGACTTCTGGCCGTACGACAGCTGCGTGCGCACCCTGCGCAGGCTGCGCACCGCGTTTCCGGCGGCCCGCCGCCTGTTCATCTGCGACGTCGTACGGACCAGCGAACTGCCCGGCCCGGACACGACCCTCTTCACCCTCGGCTTCGAGGCCGTACACGCACTGATGGGCGACTACCTCCCCACCCTCGACCAGTGGCGGGAGGCGTTCCAGGAGTCCGGCTGGGAGTGCCGGACCGTCCGGCCGACCACCGTTCCGCCCAACGGCTACCTGTTCGAGCTGACTCCCGTGGCGGACTGAACCGCGGCGGCGGTGTGCTCGAGGTGATGGCGGAACACATGTGTCTCCCGCCGCACGAAACCGGCCTTCTCGTACAGACGGTGGGCGGCCGCACGGCTCGGCCGGGATGTCAGGTCGACCTGCCGGGCCCCCTGCGACCGAGCCAGCTCCAGTCCCCGCCGTACGAGGGCGAGACCGATGCCTCTGCCGCGCGCCGACTCGTCGACGACCACGTCCTCGAAGCGGGCGGTGATCCCGGTCGGCAGCACGAGAACGACCAGGGTGAGCAGCCCCACCACACCTTGCCCGGTACGCGCCGCGAGCACCAGGTTCGCCGGATGCGTCACGACGCCCCGGACATACTCCGCAGTCAACTCGGGCAGTTCCTTACCCAATTGGGGCAGCAGCCGCCGGAACGCCCCGACCACGGCGTCGTCGGCGTCCGCAAGGACCTCGATGACAGGCTCCGACATACCTCTCCTCACATCGCGTCGGCGCTGACCTGATCCGGGCCAGGCTAACGGGCCCTGGGGAAGCCTCGGGCGTGCTGGGCTGGTAGGTGATCAGCAGGCGGTGTCGCGGACGAGGACGAGTTCGGTGCTCGTCCCCATAAACCGGTGGACAGCTCTCCGGCTCTGGGTGAGCATCACCGCGATGAACAACGAACCCCTCTCCGCCCCCAAACGCGTCCGATTCGTCGAGCTCAGCGCAAAGGCACTGCGGGCGCTTGCCGACGGTGACCTCGCCGGCGGCAGCGCCGAGGCCGGGGTCGCCCTTGACGAACACTTCGTCGGTGAGCGAGCCCGCTGGATCTTCGGCTACCGCGCCGACCAGCTCGCCAAGGACCCCTCTGCCGCACCCTGGATCACGCGTGCCGCGGTGTCCGAGCCGGACGGGGTCGTCGTCGGCGACGCCGGGTTCCACGGGCCGCCCGATGAGGCCGGCATGGTCGAGGTTGGCTATACCGTCGTGCCCGGGTACCGCCGCCAGGGCTATGCCCGCGCCATGCTGAGGGCGTTGCTCGTCAGGGCCGCGGCCGACCCCGACGTCAGGACCGTGCGCGCCAGGATCGGATCCGACAACACCGCCTCCCTGGCGTGCATCGAGGGCTTCGGCTTCACGCGCATCGGCGAGCAGGGGGACGAGCGCGACGGACTCACGATCATCTTCGAGGTCCCGGCAGACGCCATCCAGGCCGGGTAGCTGTACGGTCTCGGCGGACATGGTGATCGTCCCGATCGGGCCGTGACATGAGAAGGGCCGCACGGGTTGGGTGAGTTGTGACACTGACCTGGGCCCGTACGGCCAGTTCCCATCCTGCCCTGTCCGGCGTCTCACGCGCACATTCCGGCGAGTTGTTCGCCGAACTGGCCACGGCATGGGAGGCTGCGCGGCAGTCCGCGCTCCGCGAGGCCCGGGGCGGGGAGCCTCGGAGGGCGGAGGGTGCCGGCCCCATCGGCCCCTCGGCCGCCCGTGGCCTGCGCGATCGGCGATGCTTCCCCGCCCCTCGACAAGAGCGGGTCGTGCTCCAGGTCAGGGCGGCGATAGCGTGTTGGCGTGATGACGGGCAAGCGACGGATCCTGTATCGGCAGGGCACCGGGTTCTGGCGGATGACGGCGAAGTGGGTTCTGGTCTTCGGGGTCCTGTACCTGCTGGACGGCGGGCTGTTCCGTTCGTGGGGCGACGCTCTGGTCTGGCCGATGATCGGGATCCTGCTGTGGGTGCCGTTCGGGATCGGTGTCGTCTGGTACCCGAAGAAGGACCAACGCGTCGAGCTGACCGCGCGTGAACTGCGGGTACGGCGTAAGCGGCTGCCCATGGAGAAGGTGAACCTGCTGCACGCGGCGCAGCTGTGGCTGGAGGGCCGCTCGACCGCGGACGACCAGCCGGTGGGGGAGTGGCGACGGCTCGACCGGGTGGTCTGGGTGCCGCTGCTCGACGGCCGGGCGCTGGGAGTGGAATTCCGCGACCCGGCCGCCTTCGCCAAGGTCTTCGGCGCCTTCGCGGTCGAGGCATGCGGCGGTGCCGACATCGTCCGGGCGAGGGCCGCAGCGGCGACCTACCCGGAGCCGCGCCCGATGCGCCCCCGCCCCGCCGCCGACACAGGCTCCTGGCCGGATCTCCTGGACATCTTCAGCTGACAGCCGGGCACGCCCAGGTTGGCAGGGCTCTCACGGTGAGATGTTTGCGGCGGATCGGGTCTGGCCTGCCTGGACCCTCGATGGGCGCGAGGCCGTCCCTGGCAGGTCACCCCTGACGGCCACGACCCGCCCCACCAGGCTCGGCCAGCCCTTCACCTGCTGATCCAGGGCGTGAGATGCGTGTGTCAGGCGTTCGCCGCGTACCGCCAGAACTCCCTGATCACCGGTGCCGGCACGGGACCCATCGCTGCCACCTGAGTCAGCAGAATGGTGACCGCACCCGTGGCCGGGATGACGTGCGCCGCTGTGCCCGTGCCGCCGATCCAGCCGTAACGGCCGGGGGCATTCCACGGGTTGGTCCGGACGATGTCGACCGAGCCGCCGAAGCCCCAGCCCTGACCCTCCAGGAACAGCCGGCCGATGTCGCGCTGCGCCGGATTCGTGTGGTCGGTGGTCATCATGCGCACGGAGTCGGCCGACAGCACCCGGCGGCCGTCGGCCGCCACCCCGCCCGCCAGCAACATCCGGCAGAAGGCCAGCCAGTCGTCGGCGGTCGAGGCCAGCCCGCCATTGCCGAGCGGTAGCGCGGGCAGGCTGCTCCACTCGCCGTCCGGGCCGTCGGCGAGCTCCAGGCTGCCGTCGTCGCCTGGCCTGTAGAAGCTGGTGAACCGGCCCCGCTTGGCGGCCGGCACCTCGAAACCGGTGTCCACCATGCCCAGCGGCCCGAAGATCCGCTCCGTCAGGAACTCCGGCAGCGGCTGTCCGGTGACCCGCGAAATCAGTACCCCTTGCAGGACGGAGCAGGTGTCGTACAGCCAGGCAGCGCCCGGTTGGTACAGCAGCGGGATGCGGCCGAGCGCCGCCATCCACTCATCGGCCGGCGGGAAGGTGCTCGGCACCCGGCCGTCCTTTTGCACCGTGAACAACTCCTGCACCGCCGGCAGTGTGAAGTCGGAGGGGAATCCGTACCCGGCCTGGGAGGCCAGCACGTCGAATACGGTGATGGGCCGGTCGGCCGGCACCACGTCGTCCACCGGGCTCGCCGGCGTGCGTACGACCACCGGCTTCGCCAGCTCCGGCAGCCACGGCCCGATCGGGTCGTCCAATGCGATCCTGCCCTCCTCCACGAGGATCAGCAGTGCGGCGGCGGTGACGGACTTGGTGATCGAGGCGACCCGGAAGATGGAGTCCCTCGCCATCGGGGCGCCGGCGCCGGCGTCCTGCGCACCGACGGCCGCCACCTCGACCTGGTCACCCCGGGCCACGAGGCCGACCGCTCCCGACAGCGCACCGGCACGGACGTAGGCTTCGAGCAAGTCGTGCAGGGTCGTCATGAGGCCACCTTCCAGAAGATCGCTGTCGAACGACAGACTCCCGCACGGGCCGGGAATCATCGGCGTCGACAGGTCTGGTGCCGAAGCCGTGACTTTCCACGTAGTCCGATGACGAAACGACGATCACCGACCGCCTTCTCGCCACACCACACATGTGGAGCTCGTGCCGTAACCGCGGGGCGCCCCACAACTCCAGCCCGTCACGATGGCCCAGGCGCCCGCCATGACCACCCGCGTCCAAGGCGCGCCGAAAACTTGAGCCGTGGGTTGTCAACTTTCCGGCGTAGTGGTACATCAGAAGAAGAGCGAAGTGGATGGGGGAACGACGTGAAGGAGGGACGACAGATGCTGATGCGTACGGATCCCTTCCGCGAGCTTGACCGGCTCGTCGAGCGGGTCTGGGGCACGGCCGCACACCCGGCAGGCATGCCGTTGGACGCCTGGCGTGAGGGTGAGACGTTCTTCGTGGAGCTGGACCTGCCCGGCGTGGACCCGGAGTCCATCGATCTCGATGTCGAGCGCAACGTCCTGACAGTGAAGGCCGACCGCAAGCCGACGTACGGCGAGAACACCGAAACGGTGGTCACCGAGCGGCCCGCGGGGACGTTCAGCCGGCAGCTGTTCCTCGGCGAGACTCTCGACACCGAGAAGATCGAAGCCTCCTACGAGGCCGGTGTGCTGAAGCTGCGCATCCCGGTCGCGGAGCAGGCCAAGCCCCGCAAGATCGCCATCAGTGGCGGCAGCGACCGCAAGGAACTGGGTAGCTGACCCCACGGCGACACCATCGCTTCAGGGCCCCGGGCATCAGCCCGGGGCCCTGAAGCCGTCCAAGGCCCGCGGCGGCCGCTCAGCCTCACTGTGCCGCAGCGGACGCACATCGCATCACGAGCCGGCAGGACGTTCGGGCTCCCCACTGCCGGCATCGAACACCTTCGTGAAGGTGGCCCCGCACTGACAGCGGGAGTGCTCGATCAGTTCTCCGTCGGCCGACACACTCAGCCCCTGGCTGAGCCGCACGTGCACATGTTCACCCATGAGGAGCTGCTTTCTTTGACATCACTGTCGGGTCATGGTGGGGGCCGGTCATGGGAGCCGACAATGTCGCAGTTCACGTCAGGGTCGATCGTGATGTCCGCCATTGTCTGAAAAGGCCCGCGGCGCCATGGCGCCGCGGGCCGCACAACGCCGCGCTCCGCCTTCTGGCACACATACGCGCACGCCTGGCAAGGAGGGCGCGTGGCCACGCGCATCAACCGGGCGGCTCAGTCGCCTGGGATGCCTGCGCACCGGCCGGCGGCTGCGGGTGACCGTCAGCGTGCAGCATCGGCGCGGTGTGCCGCTCGTGACGGTGGCCGCCCTCGGCCGGTACGCGGCTGCGGGGCGCTTCGGTGTCACCGGGCAGCGGCACGGGGCGGCGCGCTACCAGGCGCCCGACCCAGCGGCGGCCGCAGTGCTCGCACGGTGGTGCGCCCTGCGGTGTGTAGGGGGAGGGTACGGCGGTGTTGTCGCGGTAGAAGACCTCCCACTCGGCGTCGAGAGCATCTCGGTAGCGCTGTACGTCGTAGTCCACGCTCCAGCTGTGCCAGCACGAGCCGCAGGTGAATTCCACGCGTTCGACAGCGAGTTCGGTGATCACTGCACTGCACCTCCCATCCGGTCTACGGGCGCGGTCCGGGGCGGTGGCACAGTTGCGTCCAAGGAGGTGCCTCTCCGTACCCGCACGGACCGCCACGCCGGCGGCCGACTGTCTCGTCCGACCGCTTCGTCCACCGGTACTGCCCCCGCCAGTCCCGGGTCCCCGGAGCACTCGGGGCACCTCCCGATATACCTCGCCCCGACTTGACAGGACAAGGCTCAGGTTTTATCTCAGAAGGCAGGCAAGTCGAGGAGAAACCACAGCTCACCCCGGGCGAGGAGGTGGCCGGACGTGTCGGTGCGGGAACCGGAATCCGATCTCTACGCAGTGCTGGGGGTGCAGTCTTCGGCGACGGCCGAGAAGATCACCTCCGCGTTCCGCGCCCGGGTGCGGGAGCTGCGTCCCGACACCCGCGTGGACGCGGCCACCGCAGCCCGGTTCGGCGAGGTGCGGGCGGCGTACGAGACACTGCGCGATCCGGTCCTGCGGGCGGCCTACGACCAGCGCGACGAGCACCAGCCGGCGCCGGTGTCCTGCCGGGACGTGGCCTCCTCGGAGCCCGCGCGCCCCGAGTGGCGGCACGCCGCGGTGTTCGAGGACGTCCGCCTCGAGCCGCCGCTGCGTGCGGGTCCGGTCCGGTGGATTCCGGGCCGGTGAGACGAAGAACGAGGTGAGGACGAGGAGGGAGACCAAAGATGGCACGCGCGGTTGGTATCGACCTGGGTACGACGAACTCGGTGGTCTCGGTCCTGGAGGGCGGCGAGCCCACCGTCATCACCAATACCGAGGGCGCGCGGACGACCCCGTCGGTGGTGGCGTTCTCCAAGAATGGCGAGGTGCTGGTCGGCGAGGTGGCCAAGCGGCAGGCCGTGACGAACGTGGAGCGCACCGCGCGGTCCGTGAAGCGGCACATCGGCGACCACGCCTGGCGGTTCCCGGACCACGGGGACGTCGACGGCAAGCGGTACACCGCGCAGGAGATCTCCGCGCGGGTGTTGCAGAAGCTGAAGCGGGACGCGGAGTCCTACCTGGGCGAGGACGTCACCGACGCGGTGATCACTGTGCCCGCGTACTTCGACGACGCCCAGCGGCAGGCCACCAAGGAGGCTGGCGAGATCGCGGGCCTGAACGTGCTGCGGATCATCAACGAGCCGACGGCGGCCGCACTGGCCTACGGCCTGGACAAGGAGAACGACCAGACGGTCCTCGTCTTCGACCTGGGCGGCGGCACGTTCGACGTGTCGCTGCTGGAGATGGGTGAAGGTGTCATCGAGGTCAAGGCCACCAACGGTGACACACATCTGGGCGGTGACGACTGGGACCAGCGGATCGTCGACCACCTGGTGAAGCAGTTCAAGAACCACTACGGCGTCGACCTGGCCAAGGACAAGATGGCCGTGCAGCGCCTGAGGGAGGCGGCGGAGAAGGCAAAGGTCGAGCTGTCGTCGTCCACCGAGACGACGATCAACCTGCCCTACATCACCGCCTCGGCCGAAGGGCCGCTGCACCTGGACGAGAAGCTGACCCGGGCCCAGTTCCAGCAGCTGACCTCCGATCTGCTGGAGCGGTGCAAGGCGCCGTTCCACAACGCGGTCAAGGATGCCGGGATCAAGGTGTCCGACATCGACCACGTGGTCCTGGTGGGAGGCTCGACCCGGATGCCGGCCGTGACCGAGCTGGTGAAGGAGCTGACCGGAAAGGACCCGCACAAGGGCGTGAACCCTGACGAGGTCGTCGCCGTGGGTGCCTCCCTCCAGGCCGGTGTGCTCAAGGGCGAGGTCAAGGACGTCCTGCTGCTGGACGTCACCCCGCTGTCCCTGGGTATCGAGACCAAGGGCGGCATCATGACCAAGCTGATCGAGCGCAACACCACGATCCCGACCCGGCGTTCGGAGATCTTCACCACCGCCGAGGACAACCAGCCCTCCGTGACCGTGCAGGTCTACCAGGGCGAGCGGGAGATCGCCGCCTACAACAAGAAGCTCGGCATGTTCGAGCTGACCGGCATCGCACCGGCGCCGCGCGGGGTGCCGCAGATCGAGGTCGCGTTCGACATCGACGCCAACGGCATCATGCACGTCTCCGCCAAGGACCTCGGCACCGGCAAGGAGCAGAAGATGACCGTCACGGGTGGGTCCGCGCTGCCCAGGGACGACATCGACCGCATGGTTCGCGAGGCCGAGCAGCACGCCGAGGAAGACCGCAAGCGGCGCGAGGCGGCGGAGACCCGCAACCAGGGCGAGCAGCTGGTCTACTCCACCGAGAAGCTGCTGAAGGACAACGACGGCAAGATCCCGGCCGATGCCAGGAGCGAGACGGAGACGGCGCTGACGGAGCTGAAGGAGACGCTGAAGGGCGAGGACACCGCCGCGATCCGGCAGGCCATCGACCGCACCGCGCAGGCCGCGCAGAAGATCGGCACGGCCCTGTACCAGCAGGCCCAGGCCGAGCAACCGGCGGGCACGCCCGGAGCGTCACCGGGCGGTGTGGCCGGCGGGCACGAGGACGAAGTGGTGGATGCCGAGATCGTCGACGACGACAAACCGGAGGCTGGCTGAATATGACCAGCAGCGGGCCGCCAAGCGCCGAACTCGAGCAGCTGCGGCGCCTGGTTCAGGAGCGGACCGCCGACCTACAGCGGGTCAAGGCCGAGTACGACAACTACCGCAAACGGGTGCGGCGGGACCGCCTGGCCGTGTGCGAGATCGCGGTGGCCAATGTGCTCAAGGCGCTGCTGCCCGTGCTGGACGCCGTCGACCGGGCGTTGGCCAACGAGCCGCTCACGCCCGGTCTGAGGGACATCGCCGACAGCCTGCGCGAGCAGCTCGGCTCGCTGGGCGTCACGGCGTTCGGTGAGGTCGGCGACCAGTTCGACCCCGCCTGCCACGACGCCCTGACACACCATGTCGCCCCCGACGCGGAGCGGCTGGTGTGCTCGGCGGTCCTGCGCCCCGGCTACCGCCTGGGCGAGAGCCTGCTGCGCCCGGCCGCGGTGGAGGTGACCGGGCCGGCTCCGCCGGCAAGGAGCGGATCGGCGCCGGAGCGCGGCCTGCGGGAGGCATCGGCCCCGGCCAAGAGGCCGCCGTTGCCTGTCGCACGGAGCTGAGGGGCTTCCGTGCCCGGGCACCTGATCTCCCCCCGCCCGCACGCCCGCAGCCAAGATGCCGAAGAAGGGTGGTAGCCGACGTGGCCTTGCGACGCGAAGCGTTCCTCGGCCAGGTGAAGGAACGCGGTGAGTACGAAACCGAGCAGGAAGCACAGCGTGCGGCGCGCGTGGTCCTCGCCCTCCTGGGCGCCCATCTGGTCGGCGAAGTGCGCGCCCAGCTGGCGGCGCGCCTGCCCGACGACTTCGCCCTGATCCTGCTCAATCCCCTGCAGAGCGCGGAGCCGCTGTCGCCGGAGAGGTTCGTGCGGGCGACGGCAGCCTGGATCGAGGGAGCCACCGAGCAGACCGCGGCCTGGGACGTCAGTGCCGTGCTCAGCACCGTCGCCGACGCCGCAGGCGACGACCTCCTGGGCCAGGTGCTGCTCCAGCTCCCCGCAGGCTACGACCTGCTCTTCGGCCGCCCCCAGCCCACCTGACCAAGCCACCGCGCCCGGTGCTCGCACGCCTTCCGCGCACCGGGTGCCAGCGACAGAAGGGCCACCATCCTCGTGGTCGTCGGCAGTCGGGGCGCCCGCAGGCTGGCCACGATGGAGCTGCGCAGGCCGCCAACTACGGCCAACCATATCCGATCACAATGGCTCACAATCAAACGCTGGAGCAGCGAACTACTTCCAGAAGTGCACAGTCAAGGGTTTCGGCAGCCCTTTCTTCTGCGCCCAGCGGACAACGAGCCGCGAACGCCTGAGTGAGCGAGACACCCCATGTGTAGGCCTCAGCAGTCTGCGCGGCACCCCTTGACCGTCCCGTTCGATCGGGGCATGCTCATCCTGCTTATCAGCTGTCCCAGAGCCTGGCACGCCGGACCGCACACCGAGGGTTGGCTGGTCGGCCCTCACTGCATTCATCCCATGTATCGACTTCGTCATCCACGCCATCGCGGCTGATGTCTCTTGGGAAGCACTGCAACGCGACAGGCAAAATCAAACATGAGGAAACATGACAGCAGAGCCGCGCGCAGTGTCCACGAGGGCCTTGCCGCCGGAACCGGCTGTCCCACGCAGAACAGGAGTTTCAACGACAGAGTCAGCCCCCGGCCCGGAGCCCGGGGACGAGTCCGGATCGAAGCGGCACGGCGCTGGGGGAGATGCGAGCGGTGCGGCGCGTACCCACGCGCTACGCCGACCGGTGGCAAGGCATGACCGGCATCCCGCGGGTCGTGGCCCGCGCGCGAGCATTCACTGTCCGCTTCGGTATGGCACGCTCCCAGCGCCTCCGACGGCAATGACGCAGCTGCGGAAGCGTGGCTCCGGCGGGCAGCCGACTCCGAGGGTCTTGCCCGACCCACTTCTGCGCGTTCGACGCGGCCCGCGGCCAGACCCGCCCAGGCGCCGGCACTCCGGCAGCAGTACCTCCTGGCGCTCAGGTCTGGCCGCGGTGACGTTGGCGCGGTCCGGGTCCCGCTGCCCGGCCGCTGCGACGACACGGTAGGTGAGCCGCGCCTTCAGAGGAGCCCGCACCGAGCAATGCGAACCCTGTTTCCGAAGGAGAGTGCATGAAAACCTGTGGAAGCCAGCTCCGGCGCTTGACCCCGGTCGGCCTGGTCGTCGCGATGCTGCTGAGCCTGCTCGGACTGCAGGCGGCCACCGGGACCGCAGCGCACGCCGCCACCAACCAGTTCCACGGCGTGAACTGGGCCGACCCCAACGACAACTTCGTCACCGGGGACATCACGCCGGTCGGCCTGTCGAACACGGACAGCTACTCGACGACGTACGCGAAGGCCACCTCCATCCTCAAGGGCTTCCAGGCGCTGGGAGCCAACACCGTGCGCATGGCGTTCAACCAGGCGACCGTCAACGGCAAGTGGTGGAACAGCTATACCGCCGCGTTCGACGCGGCCACCGCGCTGGGCATGAACGTCGTGCTCACCCCCTGGCTGCAGAACGGTGTGATCGGCGACACCAACTCGTTCTACGCGATGTGGAACACAGTGATCAACAAGTACCTGGGCAACAGCCGGGTGTACTTCGGCATCATGAACGAGCCATGGGGCTACAGCACCACCGACGAGGACAACATCGCGGCGGCCTGGGTGGCGCACTTCTCCCAGGTACCCCGCGGGCGCATCCTGGTGCCCGGCGCCTGGGAGGGGAACCTGTGCGCCGTGGGCGCCGACTCCCGCCTCGACGGCACCCTGCTGTCGCTCCACGACTACACCCTCGGCGGAGAGACCCACCCCACCGAGGCCGAATGGGTCACCAGCTTCGAGAAGAACGTCTGCGGATACGACAGCCGCGCCGTACTCACCGAGTTCGGCGTCCCGATGAACACCGGTGTGAACTACAACGGGCCACGCGACGGCGTCAACGACGTGTCCTACCTCTACGCGCTCACCGACACCGTGCGCAAGCAGGGCATGGGCTCGATCCTGTGGGCCGGCGTGAAGTTCGCCGACCAGACCCAGGGTCCAGGCCCGTGCGAGAACGCCTCCTGCGCGATCACCTCCCTCCAGGGCAGCGCGCCGAACTACACGCTCAGCATCAACAACCAATCCGGCCTCGACCGGCTTCAGTACGGCTGGGGCGCAGGCGGTGCAGGCGGCGCCACCACCGGCCCCATCCACGCGGTCGGCGCGGACAAGTGCCTGGACGTGCCCGGCGCAACGCAGACCAACGGGACAGTGGCGCAGACATGGGACTGCAACGGCGGCAGCAACCAAACCTGGACGCACACCGGGACCAACCAGCTCACGGTCTACGGCGGCGCGAAGTGCCTGGACGCCGCCAACAACCAGACGACCCCCGGCACCCCGGTGGAGATCTGGGACTGCAACGGCGGCGCCAACCAGCAGTGGATCCTCAACGCCGACGGCACCATCACCGGTAAGCAGTCAGGGCTCTGTCTCGATGTGACCGGGGCGTCCACCGCCGACGGCGCCAAGCTCGAACTGTGGACCTGCACCGGACAAAGCAACCAGCAGTGGAAACTCGGCTGACGCCACCGCACCTCAGCAGCCGTCCGGGACTGCGCCCCGGACATCCCGCGATGCGCGGGACGGGTCCGCACTACCGTCCCGCACACCGTGGCAGCGCGTGAGTGCGAGCGAGTAGCAGACCGGCGTCGCCGGTGCGGTGATCGGGGAGGATGGTGATCGTGTGATGCAGGATCCGCAGCAGTTCAGTGATTTCCCGGTCGACGGCGCGCTCGCGGCTGTCCACCAGTGCGTCGTCACCACGGCGTCCACCGACGATCCGTCCCGGTGACGAGGCAGATGAGCCCGGAGGGGGTCGTGCGGATGCCGTAGCTCCGGCCGGCAGGTCGGTCACGGGCCGTCCGACGGTGTCCTCCGCCGTCTGACCCAGCAGCTGACACCCTCCCTCGCTCCAGCCCAGATCCGCTCCTGCCGGAGGGAGCCCCCCAGCGTGTTCGGGAACGCAGAGGCCGCTGATCCACACGCGGGGCTGCACACCCGCCGGGACGGGGCGTCAGGAACGTAGGTCTGCCACCGGGCCGGGTGCAGGCCGGTCCCGCCTGTGCGGCGCACACTCGCGACAAGGCGTGGGCGGGGCCGAGGTCGTATCGCTGGAGGGGGTGATGGGCGCTGCCCGCGTACAGGGTGGTGCCGCGGGCGTCGAACGCGAGGGTGTACACCGCGTTTCCTGGAGTGGTGAGCAGCCCCACGATCGGTTGCCCGGTCGGCACGTCCCACAGTTGCAGGCCGCCGTCGCGCCGCCCGGAATCGTGCAGCGGATACCGCGACTGCGCAGGTAGCCGCGGTTGACTCGGGAGCCGTAGACCTTGTCGGCCCGGACCCGGTCCGGTCGGCAGCGCGGCCTGCCGACACCCATGCGCGGTACCCGGATGCGCTCCAGGACCGGCTGGAACTCTGGAATGTGGCGGCGGGCTGCTGGCCCACTGTGACGGCTTGGCCATCGCCCCCGGACGCAGGGTGAGGACCGCTCGGTGTCATGCCAAGTTTCGGCGCGGACGTCCTGGGGAGTCGGTGCGCGTGGTGTCGTATGGACCCGAGCAGCACGTGTACCTGCCAGAACTGCGCGCCCGCTGGCTCACCCAGACGTTCGTGCACTGGCCCTACTCAGCCGACCAGGTCCAGCGCCTGCTGCCGGAGGGGCTGACGGTGGACACCTGCGATCAGCGGGCGTGGGTCAGCCTGACGCCGTTTGTGATGGCCGGTGTGCGCCCGCCGGGTGTCCCTGCCGCCCTGCCCGACTTCCCGGAGACCAACCTGCGCACATACGTGCGCGAGCGGGACGGCCGGGACGGGCTGTGGTTCCTGTCCATCGAGGTGGGCCACCCGCTCATGCTGGCCGCCCGTGCGATCGGAGCGCCGTACCACCTCGGGCACCTGACGCTGTCGCACGGCGGTGATGCACTGACCTACACAGGGGCGCGGGGGCGTGGCGGGCCGTCGTACCGCATGGTGGTCCGTCCCGGCGAGCCGCTCCGGCCGAGCGGCCGGGACGTGTGGCTGACGTCGCGGTGGCGGGCCTTCACGCGGGGCTGCGGCGTGCTCTGGGAGACGCCCGTCGAGCACGAACCCTGGCCGCTGCGGGCTGCGCACCTGGAAGATCTCGAGGAGACCCTCACTCGGGCGGCCGGGCTGCCGCCACCTGCGCAGGAGCCGCTCGTGCACTTCTCCGACGGGATCCACAAGGTCCGCTTCGGTGTCTCGCGCCCGGTGCGGCCGGCAGTGAGGAGACGGCGATGAACCCGGTGCTCGTGGCGCGGGCCCAGGGGCTGTTCAACCTGGTCGGCGGCGGCTGGCCGCTGCTGCACCTGCGCAGCTTCGAGTGGGTCTTCGGACCCAAATCCGAGGAGTGGCTCCAGTACACCACGGCCGGGCTGCTGGCCACGGCGGGCTGGAGCATGCTGTTCACCGCGGCCACGCCCGGCGGAGTGCGCCAGGCCCGCCGCACGGGCCTCGGCACGGCCGTGACCCTTCTGGCGGTCGACCTGGTGTACGTGCCCGTGGGCCGGCTCCGTCCGACCTACCTTCTGGACGCGGCGATGCAGGCCGGATGGCTGCTGGCATGGCGCCGATGCGGCCGCCTCGGGCGGTCCGCACCGCGGACGAACCGCACCGCGACCGAGGCACCCTGATGCGCCGATCCCCCCGGACCACCCGGTGGCGCTTCGACGGCTGGATCGCCGGCATCGGTACGTCCTGCGGCGCCCGCCTGATCCTCGGCCACTGGCCCCGCTCCTCCTTCGGGCCGTTCAGCGACGTCATGCTCGAACAGGCCGACGGCCACCGCCTGTTGTTGGCTCCCACCCGGCGGACGGCGGACTTCATCGCCGTCACCTACTCCTTCGACGAGGTCCGCATCGCACCCGTACGCGTCCACGTCAGCGGTGACGACTGGACGGTCACCGCAGGCCCGCTGCTCGACCTGCGGTTCACCGCCGGCCGGCGCAGCCCCGTGGGGCTGATGCTGCGGGCGGTCCCCGGTGCCCTGGCCGCCCAGCCCTTCTGGACGGCGGTGACGGATCCGGTCGCCCGCCTCCTCCTGGGCGTGCGCACACATGGCACGGCCGGAGGCGGCCGACACGAGTGGTACGGCGCCCGCGATCTGCACCTGATCACCGCGGCGACCGCCGTCCTCGGGGAGCAGGACGCCGGCTCCCTTGCCGTAGTGGCCCCGCCCGTACGGTTCGGTTTCGGCTCCACGCCCCGCAGGCCCTGCCTCGTACGCGTCACGACGACGGTGAGCACACCGCACACACCCGAACTCTCGTCGTCCCTGTCTCCCCGGGAATCACGCGCACACGAAGGAGGCTTTTGATGAACACCCTGCCACGGACCTCGTCTCGGCGCCGCGTGCCGGCACACGGCGCTGACATGAAGCTGCTCACCATCTATCTGAACGACCACCTCGCCGGCGCCACAGCAGGCACTCAGCGGGCCGGCCACCTGGCCCGAGCCGCCCGCGGGTCCGCGCTCGGCCGGGCGCTCGGTCCTGTCGCCGCCGACATCGCCGAGGACCGTAGGGCGCTTGTCAGCATCATGCGGGACCTGGGTGTCCCCATACACCGCTACAAGGTGTGCGCAGGCTGGGCCGCGGAAAAACTGGCACGGCTGAAGGGCAACGGCCGCCTGGTGCGACGCTCACCGCTGAGCACCTTGCTGGAGCTGGAGGCGCTGCGGCTGGGCGTGGAAGGCAAGGCAGCCGGATGGCAGACCCTGCGCCGGCTCACCGGGACGCAGGAGCGTCTCGATCCAGCCCTGCTCGACAGGCTGCTGGAGCGGGCCCGACGACAGCAGGACACGGTGGAGGAATGGCGTATCCACCAGGCCGAAGCGGCTCTGCGGACGACGGCCGGCTGAGCAACACCGGCCCACGGGATGGCCACGGCACTTGTCCGTGCTCAGAAGCGTAGCCGCAGCGTCGCGAAGTTCGGGTCTTACGCCGAATTCCGGGAGTACCGACGGCTTACGAAGGGGCCGTGGACGACCGACTCGTCGGCCCTTGCGCTTGCGGTTGGCGATCTGGTCGGCAGGCTGCGGGATCACCGCCCGGACTCCGCGGGCAGGTGCTGGCGGATGGCCCGCGACGAGTAGGCCCGGTCGGCCAGGACGGCGAGGGGCCAGGTGCGTGGATGGCCGATGGCCCGGGGACGCGTAGGGCGACCATGACGTGTTCGGATTAAGCACAGCGGGCGGCACCGGCCGTCCGCGGCCAGGCGGATCTTGGTGGTCAGTCCGCCGCGGGAGCGTCCGATGGTGTGATGGCCTGGCTCGTCGCCCGGGCCCCTTTTCGACGGGCCTCCGGCCGCATTCTGGTGCGCGCGCACGATCGTGGAGGCGGCCGAGACGATCCGATCCAGGCCAACGGGGTGCCGGAGATCGGGGGGAGGGGGGAGCGCATCGCGGTCCCGATGGGGCGGGTGGCCCGGTGACGGGGCTCTGATGCTTGCGGTCGTCATGCTGATGGTTGTGGTGGGCGCCTTGCCTTCCGGTCCGCCGTGCCGCCGGCTAGCGGCACGGTGTGGGCGGCCCGCCGGGCCACCCGGCGGGCCGCGTTCGAGACCGCGGTCACATTCGAGGGTCCCGGGCGGCGACCTGTGGGTGACGGGTTCCGTGCGGGCCGTGAGCGAGACGGTGAAGCACCCCACATGACGCAGGTCACCTACGACCCGAGGCCGTAGCCCTAAATGTCCGATACATCCTTTCGGGCACCCCTTCTGACCTGCACTTTGAGACCCACGCCACAGAGCTGATATTTCCGCTCGATCCGGCCACAACTAGTAAAAGGGGTCATTGCGGACGGCTGTGCGGGCTGCTTGTCTTGAGGACGTCGCCAGGCGCCACGA